>JANNEY010000041.1:0-3880 GCA_031379235.1 Opitutaceae bacterium
CCCACCCCTCCGGCTGCAACGGTCCTGCTCAGGGTGACGCTGGCTGCGCCAGCGCTTCCTCAATCTGGCGGCGCAACGGTGCATCGGCCGGTTCGTCGAGGTGGCGCAGCGTCTCCTCCAGGGTGGCGCGAAAATGTTTCCGCATCTCAAGCAGCTTCGGCAGATTCTCCGCGAGCGCGGCGCGATTGCCGGCCTCGGCGTCGAGCCGGATAAGTTCGGCGAGCGCGGGTTCGTTCAGCGGATCGACTTCACAGGCCCGGGCAAGGACGCGGTGCGCCTGTTCCGCGAAACCGATGCCTTTCAGCTGCCGGGCGAGGAGGAGCGCGTCGTTGGCGCGCACCCGGGTGTTGTTGAGAAACGCGCTCAGCGTGATTTGACCACGCGCGTTGTCACCCAGCCCGAAGTGCGCGATCGCGCGCATCGCGTAGAGTGGAGAGGCGGCGGTCTCGGTGGCGGAGCGTTCCTCGCGCAACACCGCGTCGGCGAGGGTGACCGTGCGGGCGTAGTCCTTGGCGGCGAGATAAGCCTGCACGCGGCCGAGGTCGAAGGTGGCGGCGGGCAATTGTTTTTCACGGGCCAGCGCGTGGATGCGTTCGGCGAGCGCTGGTTGCGCGGTGTCGACGGCATACCAGAGCAATAGCACGAGGGCATTCGCGTCCTGGCCAAAGTTGCGGAAATAATCCGCGAGTTCGCGGGCCTCCGCCGTGCTGTCGCCAGAAGTGCGATAGCCGTGCATGAGGTCGATGTGCGCACCGGAGCTGGCGGGCTCGCGTAGGCTGCGCAGCAGTGCGTAGCGCCGGGCCTCATCGAAACGGCTCAGTTCGCGGTTTACGCGCACCAGCTCAATGATGGGCTCTTGGCGGCGCGGAAACAGCGTCACGGCCCGCTCCAGGCGCGCGATGGCCACCGAGGAAAGGCCCTGCTGCCGATCGCATTGCGCGAGGAGTGTCTGCCCCTCGACCGTGCGGTCCAGTCGCCAAGCCGCCACGAGTCTTGCCGTCTCGCTGGTGCGGCCCCGGTGATAGTGAGCCGTGGCCGCTTGCAACGCGATGAACTGGTGCGTCGGAACCGCGTCCGGGGTCGCCGGCAGCAGGGGCTGCGTCAGCGCGATGAGCCGTTCGTCCTGCTGATCCTCTAGCAACAGCCCGAAAAGGAGTTTGAGGAATTCAAGATCGTCGCGGGCGTAGTCGATGCCGGCGATCAGCGTCTTCAGGGCGCGGTCGAGCCGTCCCACCTGCGCCTCGGCGGTGGCGAGGAAACGCCGGCCCGGCACATCCTCCGGCACCCGCGCGAGCCCGCCGAGGAGCAGCGCGTAACCTTCGCGATAGTTTTGTTTTTCCCAAGCGGAACGGCCGGTGGCGAGGTAGTGGCGACCTAGTCCGGTTTGGTATTCGGTCCGGCGGAAAGGATAAAAAACGAGATCGAGATACCGTGCCTCTTCATAGCCGCGGCGATACTTCACGAAGCCCCACACCGCGCCGGCCAAGCCGAGCCACGCCACCGCGCCTACCAACACCAGCGCCACCGCGATGCGGCGCCAGTAGACGTGATAGTAGAAGTGATCGGGCCCGGCGACGCGCACCCAGAGCTTGCGCCGATACTCCCGGGCGGCGGGATCGAAGTGGGAGTCGTCTTTGCTGAGGTCCAATGCGTTGCTTTTATGACGGCCAGCGCGATGGCGTCCAGCGGTATGGCGTCAAGCGGAGCGGGCTCACCTCGATCTCGGGCGTGCTTTCAAATGCGGTTATGGTGAGCAGAGCCGCCTTGCGCGGCGCCGCAGCAAGCGAGCTCGATCGCCACGGCGCGTTGCGCGGACCTCACGATGACCTTCAATTTTGAAAGCGCGCCTTAGAACGTCATCCGCACGCCCGCGAGCACGCCGCGGCCGGGGAGCGGCGCAAACTCCTTGAGAAACGACGTGTGTTCCCGCGCCTCCGCGTTGGTGAGATTGCGCCCTCGCGCGAACAGTTCGTAGCTCGCTCGTTTGCCGGGGATGAGAAAACTCACACTCGCGTTCAGCAGTGTGTAGCCGGGTGTGTAGGTCTCCGTCGTCGTCACGCGATCTTGCGGGGACACGCGGCGGGCCTCGATGACGGCGTGCCAGCGCCCGTCCTCGTAGCTGAGCCGAGCGCCACGGCGCAGGGGTGGGATGCGCGGGAGCGGCGTGTCGTTTCCGGTGTCGGTGGCTCGCACGTAGTCGGCGTTCAATTCGAGATGCAGCCGGTAGTGATCGTTTTCGATGAGGTGCAGCAACACCTCGGCCTCACCGCCGCGGAACCGTGCGTCGGTGGCGAGGAACTGGTAGGGGGTGAGCCCGTCGGGGTTCTGCGCGGCCGGAATCGCCGTCAATGGCAGCTCCTGCTCGAAGATGTAGTCGCGAAACCGGTTCACGAACACCCCGACCGAGCCGGTGATGAAGCCGGCGCGCCGGCGCACGCTCAGGTCAAAACCGACGGAGCGCTCGTTGCTGAGCCCGCTGGTGCCGACCTCGTAGGCGCCGGTGCCCCCGTGCGGGCCATTGGAGAAAAGTTCCTGCGCCGTGGGCAGGCGTTCGCTCACCGCCAGTGCCGCGGCGATCGCCCAGTCTTTCGCGGGGTGAACCACGAGGCCGAGCGAGCCGCTCGCGCCGCCGAATTTTTTCTTCTGGCCGGAGCGCGCGGCGTAGCCCGGCAGCCGCGGCAGCGTGCGATCGACCGCGCCGAGCCTGATCGACTGGCCTTCGTAGCGCGCGCCGAGTTGCAGCGTGGCGCGTTCGCCGAGCTTCAGTTCCTCGAGCGCGAACACCGCGCCGCTTTGCGTGAGCGAGGGCGGCGTGACGACTTCTTCGCCCTTGGCCGCGAAGTCGCTGCGCGCGGCTTGAAAGCCGACCGTGCCCGTCACGCGGCCGAGGTCGATATGGGGCAATTCGACGCGGCCCTCCCACGCGTCGTTGGTGAATTGGGTGTTCACGGTCGTGCCGCCGCTCAGCTCGGAGTGCGCGTAGTCGGCGATCCCGAATCGCGCCTTGGCGCCGCGAAATACTCCGAACGCCTGCGTCGTCTCCGCCGCCAGATTGAGACGCGTGCGGCGCATGCTGATGCTGGTCGGCGGCGAGTCACCGGTCGGCACGCCGTAGTCGGTTTCGTAGCGGCTGATTGCCGCGCCGGCATGGCCGGTGGACCAAAACACGCTCCCGCCGAGCGAGCCGCTGAACGTGTCGCCCGCACTGCCCGGCAGGGTGCCGCGCGGTTGATTGGCCGGGGCCTCGTCGTCGATGCGCGCGTAACCTGGAATGCGGAGATCGCTCGTGCGGTGCTTCAGCGCGTTGAGTTGGGCGGAGAAATTATTCGCGCCACCACCGACCGAGACCACCGCGGCGCGCTCGCGGGCCGCACCGCCGCCACGCAATTCCGCCGCGCCATGCGCGCGGCCATCCGGCGCGGTGGCGGGGATCGCGTTGTCGATGACGTTGACGGCCCCGCCAACGGCCGAACTGCCGTAGAGCAATGTGCTCGGACCGCGCAGCACCTCGATGCGCGAGGCGAAGAGTGGCTCGATCGCGACGTTGTGATCGGGACTGACGTTCGACGCGTCGAGCGCGCCGACCCCATTGTCGAGCACGCGCACGCGGTCGCCGCCGAGGCCGCGAATCACGGGCCGGCTTGCGCCGGGGCCGTAGTAGGTGGAGCTGACGCCCGGCGTGGCCGACAGCGTTTCGCCCAGCGTGGCCTGCACGAGCCGGTGCAGCTCCTCGCCGGCGAGCACCGCGGTGCCTTGGGCGAGATCGAAGGCGGTCTTCGGATCATGGCCGGCACTTACGACAAATTTGTCGAGGTGCTGGATGTGGTCTTTGGCGGCGGGGGCAGCACTCGGCGACAGGGCCGGTGCGATTTGGGCCTGC
>JANNEY010000092.1:0-4590 GCA_031379235.1 Opitutaceae bacterium
CCTGAACCGGCGGGCAGAGACGCCCGCCGCTACGCTGAGCATCCTCATGGGCCATTCACTTCAAATATTTTTCGAGCGGTGGCCGGACGATGTCGGCCATTTCCGGGGAGTTGAAGTTGGCCTTGGTCACGAAGCCCACGCCGGTGTCGATGCGGGCCTCGACTTTTTCACCGCGGAGAATTGCGACCATGTTCTTCACGCCGAGGTATCCCATCTTCATCGGGTTTTGCACCACGAGGCCCTGGATATCACCCGCGAGCAGGGCGGCATTCAGCGTCTCGCCGGAGTCGAAGCCGACGAACTTCACTTTGCCGCCCGCAAGGCCGGCGTCGCGCAGCGCGAGCAACATGCCCGCCGCGCCGGACTCGTTGACGCAATAAACGCCGTTCATCTGGCGGCCGAACCGGTTGAGCAGATTCTCGCTGACGCGCTTGGCGGTGTCCCGGGTGGGACCGGCATGCTGGTCGGTCGAAAGTAACTTAATCGCGGGGAAATCCTTTTTCATCACCTCAAGAAACCCTTCCTCACGTTCCTCCGTGCTGGCGGACCCGACCTGCAGGCGAAGCATGACCACGTTGCCCTTGCCGCCGAGAAGCTTGCCGAGCTCCCGCGCGGCGATGCGACCGCCCTCGCGGTTGTCGGTCGAAATGAAGCTGCTCGGCGCCTTGGACTCCACACCCGAGTCGATCACGACGACAGGAATCTTCCCGCGCACGGCGGTCTCCAGCGGCGCGACGAGCCCGCGCTTGTCGAGCGGCGCGATGACGATGCCGTGCACACGCTGCGCGATGAAATTTTCCACGACCTGAATCTGCAGCTCACGGTCGTCTTCCTTGAGCGGGCCCTTCCAGATGACCTGCACGTTTACGCCCTGCTCCTTGAGCTCAAGCTCCGCCTTACGCGCGCCGGCGTGGATGGATTTCCAGAATTCGTGCGTCGTGCCCTTGGGGATGACGGCGATTTTGTAGGTCTCGGCCGCCGAAGCGAGTGAGGCGGCCATGACCAAGGCGAGGAGGATTTTTTTCATGGGGAAACGGGGAAAAGCACGAGAGGGATCGGAGGATTTCCGCCAGGCGTCAAGGCGCGCGCAGCGCCAGTCGCCACCCGCCGACGCAGCCAAGGCTCGCGCTGCATGCGCCAGCGGCTTTTGTTCGGCTGATGCTGTTCTGGCTAAAAAAGGTCGCGGGATTCTGGCTCATGCCGCTGCCGCTGGCCCTGGCACTGATGACTCTTGGGACGCTCTTTCTGTTTAGCGCTAAACGCGCGCGGCTAGGCCGGCGGTTGCTGGTCGGAGGATTCGCCCTGCTGCTAATTTTCAGCAATCGGTTCGTAAGCCGGAGCCTGATCCAACCGTTGGAAATGCGCCATCCCGCCGTGCCCGATCTGCTGGCCGGGGCAGCGCTGCCGGACCGGCTCGCGGCGTGCAAATTTATCGTCGTGCTTGGCGGCGGCGATGGCTTCGCCCCGGGTCTGGCGGCCAACCAGCTCCTCAACTCCAGCTCGATTGCCCGGATCGTCGAGGGCGTGCGCCTCGCCCACGCGCTGCCGGAGGCGAAACTGATCCTCAGTGGGCCGACCACGGGCCCGGTGGACAGCCACGCGACCCTGCTGGCCCGCACCGCGATCGCGCTGGGCATCCACGCGGGGCGCATCATCCGCACCGAGGAGGCAAGGGACACGGAGGAAGAGGTCGCCGTGGTCCAACGGCTGACCAACGGAGCACCCATCGCCGTCGTCACATCGGCTTGGCACATGCCGCGGGCGATGGCGCTTTTTCATCATCATAAAATCGCCGCGCTACCCTGCCCGACCGATTACTACTCGCACACTGACGGCCAGTCGTTCATCGGCGATTTCGGCTGGGAGTTGCCGGCACTCATCCGCAGCACCGTAGCCGTCCGCGAGCGCATTGGTTACCTTTGGATTTGGCTCCGCGGAAAAACGTCGGACGCAAAAAATGTTTCGCCATTGTAACATTCCCCCGTAACTCACGGCCCATGTTCTCGCTCAAAAAACTGTTCGGTAAAGACGATAAGTTCTTCGACCTGCTGGAAGCCGGAGCCGAGGAAGCCAAGACGAGTGTCGATCTCTTTGCCGACTATCTGAAGAAAACGGCGGCGGGCGGCGGCACGGGGGTTTCGCTCGATGAGTTCATCCAGACCCGGCGAAAGGAAAAACGGATTCGTCACACCTTGACCGAGGAATTGAGCAAGACCTTCGTCACACCGTTGGAGCGTGAGGACATCGAAGCGTTGTCGTGGGCGCTCTATCGGATTCCCAAGCAGCTGGAAAAGATCGTCGAGCGACTGGCGATTTACCCGGGACGCGTGCCGCATGCGGCTTTCCAGCGGCAGGCGGAACTGATGCTACTAGCCGCCGAGGCCGTAGTCTTCATGGTGAAGCAGCTCCGCGGCGGCACTACGATCGAGAAAATCCGCGAGCCCAACGATCGCCTGCAATACGCCGAGGGTGAGGCCGACAAAGTAATGCTCTCGCTGCTCAAGGAGCTTTACCACGGCCCCTACGAGGCCAAGGAACTCGTGATTCTGCAGGAGCTATATGAGATGGTGGAGCAGGCCGTCGACCGCTGCCGCAATGCCGGGAACATCGTCATGCAAATCGTGCTGAAACATTCGTGAGCCCCGGGTCTCCCGCCTCCCGCCGCGTCGCCCAACGGCACCCGCACCCATGACTCTCTTTCTGCTCGTTCTGTTCGCGGCGCTCGTCTTCGAATACATCAACGGCTTTCACGACACGGCGAACGCGATTGCGACGGTCGTCTCAACCAAAGTCCTGAGCGCGCGCCAGGCCATTTTCATGGCGGCGTTTTTCAACCTCATCGGTGCGCTCGCCGGCACCGCGGTCGCCAAGACGATCAGCGGCGGCTTGGTCGAGGCCAACTCCGTGACCATGCTCACGGTGTTTTCCGCGCTGACGAGCGCGATCATCTGGAATCTCTTCACGTGGTGGCTCGGGCTCCCCTCCAGTTCCAGCCACGCGCTCATCGGCGGACTCTGCGGCGCGGCCCTCGCCACGGCCAACGGCAACTGGAGCGCGCTCATCTGGTCGGCGACCGACAAGAAGGGCGCCGCGGTCGGACTCTGGCCCAAGGTCGTGCTGCCGATGTTCAGTTCGCCGTTAATCGGTTTTGTCGGCGGTGCGCTCCTGATGTGGCTGCTGACGATCAGCCTGCGTTCCATCACGCCGCGGGTGGTGAATCTTATCTTTGGCAAGGCGCAGCTTTTCAGCGCTGCCTTCATGGCCTACGGCCACGGGAAAAACGATGCCCAGAAAACAATGGGCATCATCACGCTCGCGCTCTTCACCGGCACCTCGACCGGCGTGTTTAAGGATTTGCCCGACTGGGCTTCCTTCCTTCGCGTCGCCGAATTCAAGGACATCCCTTTTTGGGTGGTCGTCACCTGTGCGATTACGATGGGCCTCGGCACCGCGGCCGGCGGCTACCGGATCATCCGCACCATGGGACACAAGATGGTAAAGCTTCAGCCGGTCCATGGCTTCGCGGCCGAAACGACCGCCGCCTTGATCATCGACGGCGCATCCATGATCGGCGTGCCGGTCTCGACGACTCACGTCATCTCCACCTCGATCATGGGCGTCGGTGCGACCAAGCGGCTGAGCGCGGTCAAGTGGGGCGTCGTGGAGCGCATCCTCTGGGCGTGGGTGCTCACCATTCCAGTTACCGGCCTGCTGGGCTACGGCTTGGAGCGGCTGTTCGCCGTGCTCGGCCGCTGAGGGCGGGCGCGACTTTGGTGACTTTGGCGCGTCAAGCCGTCGCCCACGTTGCCATGAAGATTCCGCCGCTGCACCCCGCGAGATTCGTCACTGCCGGGGTGCATTGCGCCCTTTGGGCCGCGCTCGGCCCTGTGGCCGAGGCGCAAAATGATCCTTCGTTCGGTGGGCGCGATCGCGGCGATGGGGGTGGCGCGGCCTTCGTGCAACAGGCACCGCTGCCGATTTTTTTCCCGCCGAACCCACCGCCCCTCGGCCGCGCGATCGCCCGCAGCCCAGCTGCGCCGGGCGGGCGCTACCCGCCGCCCGCCGAACTCGCCGCTTACCTCAGTGATCCATTTTATCCGCAATTGAGCACGCGGCTCTACACCAAGTCGCTTTCCGCCAAGCTCCGCGCGCAACTGGACCGCTACCACGAAACCAAGCTCGCGCTGCAAGCCGAGTTGCGCGCCGAGCTCGATCTATTGCGCGACGCAGAACCGGCCGCGCGCCAGACCGCGCTCACCACCCTCGCCCAACGGCAGGCCCCAAAACTCGCCGAACTCGAAAAAGCCGCCGAGGAACTCCGCCGCGAGCTCATCACCGGCGACGTAAACTGGAGCGCATTGCGCCAGTGGAGCCTCGGCGACAAGGATCGGCGCGGCTTTTCCCCGGGCGAAATCGGGCAGGTGATGCGCGGCTACGCTTTCTACCAACCGGGCCTCCTTCCTGCGCAGCGCCGGTTATTGCGGGAGATTTTTCTCGAACTCACCGCCGCCGCCGACACCACCGCGAGCGCCACCGCCGCGCAGCCCTATCTGTTTTTCCCGCCCGAACCCGCGCGCGTGCTGCTGCCCG
>JANNEY010000124.1:0-7355 GCA_031379235.1 Opitutaceae bacterium
CCTCCTCGCTCACGCCGACGCTGACAAAGCCCCCGACCCCGAGAATCTCTACCGCTTCAAATTCCACGGCCTGTTCTACGTCGCCCCCGCGCAGGACAGTGTCATGCTCCGCATCCGCGTCCCGGCCTGCGAGATCACCGCCGCCCAGTGCCACGGCCTCGCTGATCTCGCGCGCGATTTGGGCAACGGTTTCATCGACATCACGACGCGAGGAAATTTCCAGCTCCGCGAATTCAAGCCGCGCTCGCTCGTCCAGGTGCTGACGCGCATTCAGGAGCTGGGCCTCGCCTCGCGCGGTGCCGGTTGCGACAACGTCCGCAACGTCACCGCCTCGCCCAACAGCGGCTTCGATCCGGACGAACTGCTCGATGTGCGGCCCTTCGCGAAAGGGATTCACCACTACATCCTGAATCACCGCGATCTCTACGGCCTGCCGCGGAAGTTCAACATCGCGTTCGACAACGGCGGCAGCCTGAGCGCCGCGGTGGACACCAACGATATCGGCTTCTTTGCCTGTCGCGTCAGCGACTCCTCCCTCTCAAATCTCAAATCGCCAGTCTCCGATTCCGGTCTCTCAGCTCTCAGCTCTCAACTCTCAACTCCGCCCGCTGCGGGCGTCTATTTCCGCGTCCAGCTCGGCGGCATCACCGGTCACGGCGATTTTGCCAAGGATACCGGCCTGCTGATCAAACCGGCCGAGGCGGTCGCCGTCTCCGCCGCCATGCTCCGCGTGTTCGCGGAAAATGGCGACCGCACCAACCGGAAAAAGGCGCGACTGAAATACCTCCTCGAGAAATGGGGCGCGGAAAGATTTATCGCGGAGACACAGAAGAAGCTCGCGTTTCCCCTCGGCCGATTGCCGCTCGGCGCCTGCGAACCGCGCCGGCCCGTCCTCAAGCACGGCTGGCTCGGGGCCGCCCGCCAGTCGCAGCGCGGGCTCAACTCCATCGGCGTCGGCATTCCGGTGGGTCGCCTCAGCGCCAAGCAACTGCGCGCACTCGCCGATCTCGCGGTGAATTTCGGTAAGGGCGAACTCCGCCTCACCGTCTGGCAGAACATCATCATTCCGCACATCCCCGACGCCTTCGTCGAAACGATCAAACGCTCGCTCGTTCGACTTGGTTTTTTTCATGAGGCCTCGCTCGCCGCGGGCGGCATCATCGCCTGCACCGGGAGCAAGGGCTGCAAATACGCCGCGGCGGACACCAAGGGCCACGCGGTAACTTTGCTCAAGCACCTCACCAAGCGCGTCACGGTCAGCGCACCTGTGAACATTCACTTCACCGGTTGTCCCAACAGTTGCGCGCAGCACTACTGCGGCGACCTCGGTTTCGTCGGCGCCAAACTCGGCGACGGCACCGAGGGCTACCACCTCGTGCTCGGCGGTGGCATGGATCACGAACAAGGTATCGCCCGCGAAATCTTCCGCGGCGTGCGCGCCTCGGAGGTCAACAGCGTCGTCGAAAAAGTCCTCGTCACCTACGAGGCGAAAAAAAATCTCGGCGAGACTTTCGTCGCGTGGACGCGCCGTCACTCCGCCAAGGAACTTCAAGAATTTCTCTCCCAGTAGGGCGCGTCTTTGACCCGCCCACCGCAACGCCCACGATGTCCACCGCACCTTTCATCCCCGATACCGCTCCCTTCAGCACCGAGCAGCGCGCGTGGCTCAACGGCTTTTTCGCCGGCATGTTCTCACGCGCTCCGGCTGGCTCAGGCTCTCAGCTCTCAGCTCTCAGCTCTCAACCGTCAGCGGCGCTTGTGCCGCTGACGATTCTGTTCGGCTCCCAGACTGGCACCGCCGAAGGTCTCGCGAAAAAAGCCGCCAAGGAAGCCGGCAAGCGCAATTTCGCCGCCACCGTCCTCGACATGGCGCAGACCGACGCCGCCAAACTTGCCGCCGAGAAAAACGTCCTCGTCATCGTCAGCACCTACGGTGATGGCGAGCCGCCCGACAGCGCGAAGTCACTCCACACCGCGCTGGCCGAATCCGTCAGACTTTCAAGTTTCAAGCTTCAACTTTCAACTTTGCGTTTCTCCGTCCTCGCCCTCGGCGATACCAACTACACGCAGTTCTGCAAATGCGGCGCCGACTTCGACGCGTTTCTGGAAAAACTCGGCGCCAAGCGGGTCACCCCGCGCACCGACTGCGACCTCGACTACGAGGAAAAATTCACCGCGTGGCTCAACACCGCGCTCAGCGCCCTCGCCCCGACGGCAAACGCCACGGCCCCTTCATCTAACACCCAGTCGGAAACCGCCGAGCCCGCAGAGCCAACCTACTCCAAGAAAAATCCTTTCCCGGCGCTCTTGCTCACCTCCCGAAACTTGAACGCCGCCGGTTCTGCGAAGCAGGTTCATCACATCGAGTTTGACCTCGCTGGCTCGGACCTCGCCTACGAAGCGGGCGACGCCCTCGGCGTGCTGCCGCAAAACTGCCCACAGCTCGTCGCCGATTTGCTCGCCGCCCTCGGCTGCGACGGTGAGGAAGCCGTGCCCGCCCCCGACGGTTCCACCGTCCCGCTCCGCCGCGCTCTCGGTGAGTTCTACGATCTGGGCAAGCCCTCCCCTGACTTGCTCGCGTTACTCAATCCCGTTGTCGCCGGGATCGCCGACCCCGGCCAATCTGGCGCACCGAGCCCGGCTCCAATTTATCACCACGTCATCGACGTGCTCCTCGCGGCCACGGCCAAACCTTCGCTCGGCGACTTGGTGCGCGGCCTGAAAAAGATTCAGCCGCGCCTCTATTCGATCTCTTCGTCGCCCAAAGCGCACTCCGGGCAGGTGCACCTCACGGTCGGAGCCGTGCGTTACGAAAAGGACGGCCGCGCCCGCAAGGGCGTGTGCTCGACATTCCTCGCCGATCGCGCCGTGCCGGGTGCAGCGCGCGTCGGCGTGTTCGTTCATGCCAACAAAGCCTTTCGCCCGCCCGCGAACGGCGACACGCCGATGATCATGGTCGGCCCCGGCACCGGCATCGCGCCGTTCCGCGCCTTCCTCCACGAGCGGAAGGCCGCTGGCGCCAAAGGAAAAAACTGGCTCCTCTTCGGCGACCAGCGCGCCGCCACCGATTTCCTCTACCGAGGGGAACTCACCGCTTTGATGAGCGAAGGCGTGCTCACCCGCATCGACACCGCGTTCTCTCGCGATCAGGCGGAGAAAATCTACGTGCAAAACCGCATGGTCGAACACTCCGCGGAACTCTACGCATGGCTCGAGGCGGGCGCGCACTTCTACGTGTGCGGCGACGCCGCGCGCATGGCCAAGGATGTCGATGCCGCGCTGCACACCGTGATCGAACGCGCCGGCGGCAAGACCGCCGCGCAGGCCGCCGCCTACGTTCAGGCCCTCAAGACCGCGAAACGCTACGCACGCGATGTGTATTGAGAACAAGCTGAGAGTTGAGGGCTGAGAGTTGAGCGCCCAAAGCCGCCAATGCCCGATCCAATTCGAAGCTTTCTCGACGAACTCCTCGCTGAACAAGGCCGGCTCGACACCCCCGTCGCCCGCTTCGCCACCGCACATGCTGCCTGGTCTGGCTCTCAGCTCTCAACTCTCAGCTCTCAGCTTCTTCCCCAGCTCATTCCGCTCAGCAAGCCGCAGCCTGGCGAGCAATACGCCTTCGAGGTCGACCTCGATTCCTGCACCGGTTGCAAGGCCTGCGTCTCCGCGTGCCACTCACTCAATGGGCTCGATGACGAGGAAACCTGGCGCGACGTCGGGCTCATCGTGAGCCCGAGCTGCGCGCATCCCTTCACGCAGACTGTCACCACCGCCTGTCACCACTGCGCCGATCCCGCGTGCCTCAACGGCTGCCCCGTCCTCGCCTACGAAAAAGATCCGCTCACCGGCATCGTCCGCCACCTCGACGATCAGTGCATCGGTTGCAGCTACTGCATCCTGAAGTGCCCTTACGATGTCCCGAAGTTTTCCGAGCGACTCGGCATCGTGCGCAAATGCGACATGTGCCACAGCCGTCTCGCCGAGGGTGAAGCCCCCGCCTGCGCGCAAGCCTGCCCCACCCACGCGATCAAGATCGTCACGGTGAAGATTAAGCTCAGCGGTCCCGCGACCGCGGGATCACCCCGCGTCGATACGTCTTCCTTCCTCGTCGCCGCGCCGGAGCCTTCCTACACGCAGCCCACTACGCGCTACATTTCGCGGCGCAAACTCCCGGAAAACCTCGTCCCCGCCGACATCGCGACGCTGCGCGTGCAGCCGGCGCATTGGCCGCTCGTCCTCATGCTCACGCTGCTGCCCGTGGCCGTCGGCCTCCAACTCGCCGCATTTTTGCCCGGCTCGCAACTTTCAACTTTCAACTCTCAACTGCTGCCCGGCGTCGCTGCGGCGCTAGGCAGCCTCGGCCTCGCCGCGAGTGTTTTCCACCTCGGCCAGCCACTGCGGGCGTGGCGGATCTTCCTCGGCTGGCGCAAAAGCTGGCTCTCGCGCGAAGCGATGATCTTCGGCGCGTGGTTTCCGCTCACGCTGCTCGCAGCCCTCGTTCCGCACGTCCCTCAACTTTCAACTTTCAACTTTCAACTGCTGCCGATTGCGGTCGCCGCCATTGGCAGCGCCGGCCTCATCTGCTCCGCGATGATCTACATCGACACCCACCGCCAGTTCTGGCGCGCCGGGCAAACTTTCCCGCGCTTCTTCGGCACCGCCCTGCTCACCACCCTCGCCCTCACCGCACCGTCGGTCGCCGCGGTTTTGCTCCTCGTGAAACTCGCCGTGGAAACGCGCACGTGGTTCGGCGGCGGCGTCTCGGCGCGGCTGCAACGCGGCCCACTCGCCCGCGCCGTGCTCGTGCGCGATCTCTGCGGGATCGCGGCCGCCGTGCTGCTGGTGATCGGCCCGGTGTGGCTCGCCGCCGCGCCGCTCCTCGCGGGCGAGCTCGCCGAACGATACTTGTTCTTCCGCGCTGTCGATGCGCCCAAAATGCCCGGCGTGCCCGCATGATCCCACCGCTCGACGAACTGCTGCATGCCCGCAGCGGGCCGATGACGGCCGACATGGTGCTGCATCCCGCCGACTTCGGCCTCGGCCGCGTGCCTGCGCGACTCAAGCCCGCCGCAACGACCAATTCGGTCTGCGGTTTTTGCAGCACGGGCTGTTCGCTCTCGATCCACCTCAACGCCAAGGGCGAGGCCATCAACCTCAGCGCCAACCGCGACTATCCCGTGAACCTCGGCATGGCCTGTCCCAAAGGCTGGGAGGCGCTCACGCCGCTCGCCGCCCCCGACCGCGCCACGACGCCGCTCTTGCGCGATCCCGGAACAAGTGAGCTCGCGCCTGTTTCCTGGGAGCGCGCGCTCGCGGCGTTCGTGGAGAATTTCAAGCAGACCCAACGCAACCACGGCCCGCACTCGATCGCATTTCTTAGCACTGGCCAGATCGTGATGGAGGAGATGGCGCTGCTCGGGTCGCTCTTCAAATTCGGCATGGGCGGGCTCCACTGCGACTCCAACACCCGCCAGTGCATGGCCACCTCGCACGTCGCCTACAAGCAGTCCTTCGGCTTCGACGCCCCGCCGTTCACCTACGCCGATTTTGAGGAGAGCGACGCCCTCATCTTCATCGGCGCCAACCCGTGCATCGCGCACCCGATCATGTGGCAGCGCGTGATGATGAATCAGCGGAAGCCCGAGATCGTCGTCGTCGATCCGCGCGCGACCGAAACCGCGCAGGCCGCGACGCTGCACCTCGCGCTCCGCCCGAAAAGCGATCTCACGCTGCTCTACGGGCTCGCGCATCTGCTCATCGCCCGCGGCGCGGTGAAAAAGGACTTCGTCGCGGCGCACACGACCAACTTCGACGCGTTCGCCGCTTTTGTCGCCACGTTCACCCCCGAGCACACCGCGGCCGCCACCGGCATTCCCGTCAGCACCCTCCACCGCCTCGTCGAGATCATCGCCACGCGTGAGCGCGTTTCCTTCTGGTGGACGATGGGCGTCAACCAGAGCCACGAGGCCACGCGCACCGCCCAGGCGATCATCAATCTCGCGCTGATGACGGGGAACATCGGCCGGCCCGGCACCGGCGCCAACTCGATCACCGGCCAGTGCAATGCGATGGGCTCGCGCCTGTTTGGCAACGCCACCTCGCTCCTCGGCGGCCACGACGCCACGAATGCCGCGCATCGCGAAAAAGTCGCCTGCATCCTGGGCCTCAATCCCGCGCGCATTCCCCAGCAGAACGGCTACGCCTACGATCAAATCCTCGACGCCATCGATCGCGGCGAGATTCGTGCGTTGTGGGTCATCGCGACCAACCCCGCCCACTCGTGGATCAATCAGACGCGCGCCAAGGAGATTCTGGGTAAACTCGATTTTCTCGTCGTGCAGGACATGTATACCTCAACCGAAACCGCGCGCACGGCCGACCTGGTGTTGCCCGCCGCCGGCTGGGGCGAGAAGGAAGGTATTCTGATTAGCAGCGAGCGCCGCCTCGGCCTCGTGAAGAAAGTCGCCCGCGCGCCCGGCCAGGCCTTGAGCGACTTCGCCATCTTCCAGCTGATCGCCGACGCCTGGGGTTGCGGCGAGTTGTTCCGCGCGTGGAGTTCGCCCGAAGCTGCGTTTCAAATTCTCAAGCAACTCTCCGCCGGCCAGCCGTGTGATTTTACCGGCATCCGCGACTATGCGCACATCGACGCGAGCGGCGGAATCCAATGGCCCTATGCCGCCGCGGACTCGGCAGCGTCGGAAATAGGAGATGGCGGATGGGAGATCGACGATCAGCGATCCTCGGTCCGAAAACCGAATTCCGAAATCCCATCTCCGAACTCCTACCTCCCCCCTCCGCCTTCGCGCCAGCGAAGGCTTTTCGCCGACGGAAAATTCTTCCACGCCGACGGTCGCGCCAAGTTCCTCTTCGATCCACCGCGCCCGATGCCGGAGCTGCCGGACACGGAGTATCCGTTTATTTTGCTCACCGGCCGCGGCTCTTCGGCGCAATGGCACACCGGCTCGCGCACCGACAAGAGCGCCGTGCTGCGCAAACTCGCGCCCACCGTGCTCACCGTTGAAATTCACCCCGATGATGCGGAACGGCTCGGCCTCGCGGCCGGCGATCGCGCGAGCATCCGTTCCCGCCGCGGCGCCGCCGAAGCGATCGCCGTCGTCACCGCCACCGTGCAACGCGGGCAGATTTTTCTGCCCATGCACTTCGAGACGGTGAACCGGCTTACTTTCCCGTCCTTCGATCCACACTCGCGCCAACCGAGCTACAAGGCCTGCGCCGTGGCAGTGGCAAAGCAGTAGGGCGCGGTCTCTGACCCGCCCTTGCTTATTGTCATCGCGAGGAGCGCAGCGACGTGGCGATCCAGCTGAGGTTTTCAGATGGATTGCCGCGCCCGCCGG
>JANNEY010000163.1:0-6642 GCA_031379235.1 Opitutaceae bacterium
GCAGTTTGCGGTTGGTCGGCAGGTCGATGCCGGCGACGTTCGCGCTTTGGTAACGCCAGCCGCCACCGACCGCGAGGCCTTTGAGTTTCCCGGTGGTGAACGAATAGCGCATCCAGAGATTGGCTTTGTGCGGACGGTTGCCGTAACCGCGCTCGTCCGTGAGCCGGCTTGCCGCGAGCAGTGGGTCGGACTCCGCGATGCGCTGGGCGACGGTGACGGTGCTGAAGGCTTGGGCCGCAGTGAACAGCGTCTGGTTGTAGATCGACGGACGGCCTGTGCGCTGCGTGTAGATCGCGTCGAGGCTCTTCCAGAGCTTCACGCGATCAGCCCACCACGGGAGGGCTTCGAAGAACGTGTTGGTCACGACGCGGTCGGTGTAGGAGTAGCTGGCGCGCATCGTCCAGTTGCGGGTGAGATTGGCGATGACCTCGACCTCCGTGCCTTTGCTGATCTGGTCGGAGAGGTAGGAGTCCGCGGTGCTCTGGAATACCGAGGTGAGATCGCTGAGACTCTTGATCGGGTCGTTGGCGCCGAAGGTGGTGAGGTTGGCCTGGCGGAAATAGTAGTCGAAGGACGTCATCACGTCGTTGTTGGGATTCACGAAGACCGGGGCGCCGCCTTGGATCCGCTCGCCGAGGCTCTTGGAATCGTAGCGCTTGATCGAGCCGCTGATCCGGTTGTCGAGGAAGCTGAAGGCCACGCCGAAGTCGCGGCTGACGCCCCGGGTGGGCGGCGGGGTTTCATCCTCGGGGAGCGAGGAGCGGTTGCGCTCCTGCAGGCCGACGCCGGTGGCGTAGTTGGCGATGAGGGAATAGTTTTGCGTGAGGTGCAGCACGGCGCCGACGGATTTGCGGACGCCAGTTTGCTTATCGGTGCTGAACCAGTCGCGCTTCAAAGGCGTGAACGTCGCCTGATCGTTGGCGCTGGCGAAGCGGAATTTTCCGTCGGCCGGATCGCGGAGCGTGCGCGGGCCGATGGCACGGATGGTGTCGTCGCGGATGCCGGCGGTGGTCACGAGGCGGCGGTCGAAGAAGTAATTTTGCATGACCGCCATCAGTGTGTCGGTCGTGAGTTTGTCTTTGAAGTCGAGGCCGTTGGCGGCGGCCCAGTCGGTGGTGAGTTTGCCGACGTTGGCGAAACTGGAGTTGAAGGACTCGAGGTTGGTGGGGTTGCCGGGTTGGAAGCCCGAGGTGTAGTTGGCGGAAGGGCCGCCGATTTGAATGTAACGGCGGCGGAAGACTTGGTTGGCGGCGTTTTCGGCGGCGACGTTGTAGGGACGGTTGGCCCAGACCTCGCGCGAGCGCAGGCGGGATTGGTCGTTCGTCGTGCGCTCGGACATCACGGCGAGGCGGTGCTGGCCCCAGCGTTTCCCGAAATCGTGGTCGTAGGAGAACGAGGCGCGCAGGGTCTCGTAGTCGTTGCCGCGTTTGAGGCGGAGGAAATTGGTCTGCGAGTAATAGTAGCCGTTGCCGTAGAAAAAAGGATTCAGGCTGCCGTCGGGCAGGCGGTAGTTGAGGTCGGCAGCGAGGAGCGGATTCTGGCCGAGGGTGGTGTCGCTGCGCCGCTGGTTGCGGTTGTAGGCGAGCTCCATGTAGAGGTGAGAAAACCAGCGGTGGTTGAAAATCGCGGTGAGGTTGTTGGTGCTGACACCGGCGAATTCGCCCGGGCCGGACGAGGTGACGGAGCCGTATTTCTCGAAGCGCTCGTCGATGATGGGTTGATCGGAGTTGAAGTTGAAGATGCTGGCGTTGGTCGAGAGCGTGGCGCGATTGACGAGCGAGGTGGCGCCTTCCCAGAGCCGCGGGGCGACGGCCATGTCGGGGCCGTAGGTGAGCACGGTGCGGTTGTTGACCGTGCCCGTGCCAGAGGAGGCGGCGACGAGCGCGGTGCCGTTGGCGTTTTCGTAACGCTCGAGGGCCTGATTCCAACGCAGCTGACCGGCTCCGAGGGCAGTGGTGAAACGCGAAACGCCGTCGACGTGGTTCCAGTCGCGGCCCGAGACGCCTTCGTTGTGATCGCGGGCGTAGGAGACCGTCAGCTCGGTGTCGCGCTTGAGACGATAATTCGCGGCAAGCGTGATGCCTTGGAAATCCTGATATTGGTGCGGCTGCGGCGAACCCTTGCGGTCCCAAACGCTCATCACCCGCAGGCCCAGTTTGTCCTTGAGGAGCACGCGATTGATGTCGACCGCCGCGCGTTTGGTGCTCTCGCCGGCGACTTTGAGATCAAGGGTGGTGAGGTTGCGCGTGCTCGAAGGCTGGCGGGTGCGGAAATTGAGCACACCGCCGGGAGCGCCGGTGCCGAAGAGGATGGCATTGGGGCCGCGCGTAGCGCCGACGCGCTCGACGTTGTAGGTGTTGGACTCACCGGCCGTCTGAAATCCGTTGATCGATGCGCCGCCCACCAAGCCGCGGGAGCGATACGAGAGACCTTGGTCGCCGAACATGTTGGCCTGATTGCCGGCGCCGCTCGGATCCGCGTCGCCCTTGCTGATCTCCGCGCTGATGTCGTAGCGGAGGATTTCCTCCATGTTGGTGGCGCCGAGGTCGTCGAGAAAGTCCTTGGTGAAAACGCTGATCGCGCCGGGTGTGTCGCGGAGCGCGGTGTTGAGGCGGGAGCCGTCGAGGGTGTTGGTGGCGGCGTAGCCTTTCTCAGACTGCGTGTTGACGACGAACGGCGAAAGTTCGAGGGGCTCATCACGCGCCGGTGTCCCACTGGGCGCGCCGGGCGCAGCGACGGCGAGACTGCAGGGCAAAAGAACGGCGGCGGCGGCGAGCACGCCGAACCTGGGCAACAATGCAGGCATGGTTTTCATGGGTGGTTGCGCCTCACCGCGGGGGTGATGGGGAGTCGCGGCGGCGCAGGTCCAAACGTGGGTCGCGGCGCGGCCCGGTCCAGAGAAAACGAGGTGCTGGGCCGCGATCGCGGCGGTCCTTAAGGCTTGGTCTCGACTTTAAGATCAGTGACCGGCTTGCCGGCCTTGTCGGTGAAGCGGAGGCTGCCCTGCCAGTTATTTTCCTCGTTGGCGACTTTCAGCACGACGACGTTGACGCCCTTCTTCAGGGTGACGCCCTCCGCGGAATTTTCGTCGGCTTTCTCAAGCGTGCGGGTGTCGGTGAATTTCACCAGCTCCTTGCCGTTGAGAAACGCCTTGCCCTGATCGTTGCTGTTCATGCGCAGCGTGAGGCCGGTTTTTTCCGCGGCGCAGACGATGTAGGCGACGGCCCAGCCGACGACCTGCTCGCTCTGCGCAGGATAGAGCTCCTTGAAGTCGAGGTAGAATTCCTTCGTCGCGACTTTTTCCCACGTCAACTCCTTGCTGCCGAAGGACTGAGTCGCGCCTTCCTTGGCGACGGGCATCGCCTCGGTGGCAAACTGCTTCTTGTCGATCGCGTCGGCGCCGCCACCCTCGCCAATTGGGAGTGGGGCGAGCACGAGCCAGTCGCGGATGAAGCCCTCGGCGTCGGGCTTGCCGTTTTGGGCCGCGACGGGAAGGGCCGAGCCGGCGAGCAGTGCGAGGGAGAAGAGGAGGGGATTTTTCATGGGGATACTTTAGGAGGAAGAAGGGCGGGGTGATTTCGTCCGATGGCGGGAATGGCGCGAGCAAAGAATTTCGCATGATCCGCTCTCGCCGGGCACCTCGCGCAAATGAAGCATACGAAACCTGCCGCCGATGGTCAGAACCCGATCTGGAAATCCGCCGTCATGACCAAGCCCGCCGCCTTGGCCGATGCGCTGGAGCGCCTGATCAGGGCCGGCGTGCCGCTCGACGGCGCCTCTGATCACGACGTGAGCGAGGCGCTCGCCCTCAGCCGGAACAATTCAGTTGAAAGGTGAAAGTTGAAGGTTGAAAGCGCCCAATCCACCAGCGGTAGCCAACGGTCCTAGTGGGCGGGCAGGTTTCCACCGATTGGTGCGTAATTGAATTCGAGCCCAATCGACGGTGGTTGGGTCTGCCTCCGGGTCTTTCAACTTTCACCTTTCAACCTGCAACTGCATGAGTCCGGCTAAGCGACCCGGATGAAAACGGCGTCGAACTCTACTGGGAACGCGTGCGCGAGCAGTGGCCGCGCGCCGCAGATGGATCGCTCGCGATGGTCACGGGGCCGCTGGATCTCGCAGGGCTGCGGCGGGAGTGGGCACGCGAACAGCAGGGTTTTCCGGCCGCCAGTGCGAGTGCAGCTGCACACGGCCGGGAGTGGGGGGCGTGATGGCGCGGATGTCGGTGCCGTCGGCGTTGGCGACGTATTGCGCGCCGGGGCCGTCGCGCGTGGAGCCGAAGGCGATCAGTTTTCCGTCGGGCGAAACCATCGGGTGATAGTGTGCGACGCCGGCGTGGCTGTGCGTGAGCTGCTCGATTTTTCCTGCGAGGGAAACGCGCAGCAGCTCCACGGCCTCGCCGATTTGCGCGGTGTAGTAAACCCACTGCGAGTCCGCCGACCATGCGGGCAGATCGCTGTGGGCGGAGTGGAAGTCGGGGAACTTCAGCGGCTCCATCACGCTGCGATACGTGCCGCGGTCGGCGAGTTTGCGCAGGCCGGTGCCATCGGGCCGGACGAGGTGCGGGTGACATTGGTAGTGCTGGCCGGAGAGGAAAAGGATCCATTTTCCGTCGGGCGACCAGCTGGGGCTGAACTGAAACGTGTGCTCGCGGGTGAGGTCCAGGCGGCGCGGATGGGAGCCATCCTTCTCCGCGACGTAGAGCAGGTAGTCCTTGTTGTAGGTGATGAGGTTTCCATCCGGCGAAACGCGCGCCGCGTAGGTGAAACCTTCCTGCCCGCTGGAGAGGTCGCGCTTGTTGCGGCCGTCGGCGTCCATGACGAACGGGTGCTGGATGCCGTTAATGATCGCGGAAAAAGTGGCACGCGTCGGATCGCCGGGCCACGGCGCGAGGCCGGAGTTGTAATCGCTCACGCGCTCGACAGCGGTGGGGTTGAGCGTCGCACCGGTCGCGAGCTCGACCAGGCAGCCGTCGATGAGCCAGCCTTGTGTGTGGCGGAAGGTTTTGTGCTCCCGCTCCCAGAGATAATTTTTCTCGTCCTCCCACGCGCTGCCGACGATCGCGCGGCCGTCGGGCCACCAGCCGCCGAAGCCGGTCCAGCTGTCGGGCCGGTTGAGGAACGCCGCGCCGATCTCGCGGCGGCCGGTGCCATCGGCGCGCACGATCATGGCGCGGCGCGTGCGCCAGTTGTAGAACTGACCGCGTGGATCGTCGCAGATCGCGTCGGTGTAGCCGAGGAGGTAGGTGGCGCGATCAGGTGTCGCCGAATCAGCCGCCTTGCTGGCCGAGGCGAGCAAGGCCGCGAGGGTGAACAGAAGTTTCCGTTTCATCCTCGCGACGCGATGACTTGGCGGCGCGCGCTCAGCCGGACTCATGCAGTTGCAGGTTGAAAGGTGAAAGTTGAAAGACCCGGAGGCAGACCCAACCACCGTCGATTGGGCTCGAATTCAATTACGCACCAAACGGTGGAAACCTGCCCGCCCACTAGGACCGTTGGCTACCGCTGGTGGATTGGGCGCTTTCAACCTTCAACTTTCACCTTTCAACTGAATTGTTCCGGCTCAGACCTTCCAGTTGTCGCGGTAGCGTTCGCGCGTGAGCCACGCCGAGTCGCCGCCGCTGGCGAACTTGTTCTTGGCGGGATTCCACTTGGCGTTGGCCCCATAGTGGTAGGCGAAGTTCATCACGTGGCAGGCAATCACGGAACTAGCGCCAATCTCGACATCGCAGATCGGGCGCTTGCGCGAGACGACGCAGTCGAGGAAGTCCTGCAGGTGGCTCTTGCTATTGTAGAGCTTCACCTTCGCGTCCGTCAGAAACTCGCGCTGGGTGAGCGTGACCTCGCGCTCCATGGAGGTGCCCTTGTCGATCTCTTTGTCCCAGAATTTGTGGATGGTCTTCTCGCCCATCACTAACTCGAACTTGCCGCGGTTCACGTGGCAGGTGCCTTCGGTGCCGTAGAACGAGACGCCCTTGCCGCGGACGTGCGTGAGCACCGTGCCGTCGGCGTAGACGAGCTGCGCGCCACGCTTGGCGGTCTCCCAATTCTGCGGGGCGCGGACCTCGACGGGGCCGTTGCCGTCCATGCCGAGCGCCCACTGGGAGATGTCGATATGGTGCGCGCCCCAGTCGGTGATCATGCCGCCGCCAAATTCCCACGTTTGGCGCCAGTCCGGAAAATTATCGTGGATCCCGCGCGGGCAGAGGAAAGGATTGTAGTTCACGAGCGGGCCCGGGCCGCACCACATCTTCCAGTCGAGACCGGGCTCCATCTCCTCGGCGGGTTTCGTGTAGGGCTTGGCCGGATCGCCGAAGGAGACGTTGACGGCGCTCACGCGGCCGAGCACGCCGTTGCGCACGAGTTCGCAGGCCGTGCGAAACTCCATCGACGAACGCTGCTGCGAGCCGACTTGGAAGATGCGGTTGGCCTTGCGGACTTCCTTCACCAGTTCGACGGCCTCGCGGACGTTGTAGGTAACGGGCTTCTCGCAATACACGTCCTTGCCCGCGCGCACGGCGGCGATCGCGATGTAGGCGTGCCAGTGATCGGGCGTGGCGATGAGGACGCAGTCGATGTCCTTGCGCGCGATTACTTCGCGGAAATCGTTGTAGGCGTCGCACGACTTGAAGGTCTTGTCCTC
>JANNEY010000165.1:0-12045 GCA_031379235.1 Opitutaceae bacterium
CAGCTCACCTTTGCGATCGAACGCTTCAAAGACAAAGCCGGTGTAATATGCGAGCCCACGCACGACACCGAGATCGACGGCGACAAAGCGAGTCAGGCCCATGGCATCGAGGGCACCGAGTAATTTTTTCCAATCCGCGAGGCGCGACTTGATCTTATCGCCACCGAGAGACGCGAGCGTGTGCTCCAGCGCATCGAGCGAATTCACCTGGAGAAACGCCAGGATCTTTTCCTTCAGCTCGGGCGCAAGCGGACCGAACGTCTCGGCATAGCCCTTGAACGCCTCGTCCCCGTATTTTTCGTATTTGTCGATCGCGCCGAGCACCGCGCGCGAACGCGCCTCGTCGAACCCGAGCGCCTCAAGATAATAAAACCAGAGGTTGCGGTCGCTCAGCCGCACGTAGAAATCCTCCGCCGTCAGCCCAAAGGCGGCGAGGCACTGCACGAGGAGCGCAATCAACTCGATCTCGGCTTCGGGACCAGGCTCACCAAAAATGTCGGCGTTGAACTGGTGGAAACAGCGCCCGCGGCCTTTCTGCATTCGCTCGTAGCGAAAAAATTCCGCGATGCTAAACCACTTGATCGGACGCTTGAGGGCGCTCGCTTTCGCACCGACGAGGCGGCACACGGTCGGCGTCATCTCCGGACGGAGTGCGACTTCGCGCCCGCCCTTGTCGACGAAGTTGAAAAGCTGGGTCTCGATTTCATCACCCGACTTCGCCTTGTAGAGTTCCAGCGGCTCGAGCACCGGCGCATCATACTCGGCAAAACCAAAGTTGCCCGCGCTCTGCCGCCAAAGGCGAAAAATATGATTACGTCGCGCCAAATCCTCGGGATAGAATTCGCGAAAGCCGGGCAAGGTTTGAAAAGTCGCCATGGAAACGCGCATCGTTGCGAAGCCGCGCGGGCGAGGGCGACACCAAAACCGTGACACCGGCCGCGACCATCGGTGCGGGCATCTCCCAGCGGAAGAGACTCAGCCGGCCCGTGAGAAAAATAATTTCGCGCACGCCCAGTCCACCCTCGAAACGGTAGTCGCAGCCGTGGGCCGCGCTAACTCACTCGGCTTCTTCCGCAGCCTCCGGAGTCGTCGGCTTAGCGGCTTCGAGCTTCGCGAGATCCAGCTTCTTCAGCTGCTGCTTGAGAATCTTGCCGGACTTAAATTTCACCACGGCACGCCGCGGGATGACGACCTCGGCCTCGGGCTTGTTCGGATTGCGGCCGATGCGTTGCTTGCGCACCTGCACTTCGAGCACACCGAAATTGCGCAGCTCGACGTTGCGGCCATTGGCCAGCGCCTTCTGCACGATGTCGAGGGTCTGCTGCACGGTGTCGACGATCTGTTTCTGCGGGAAGCCGGACTTCCGATAAATTTCCAGGACAATTTCGCGTTTGGTCAGATTGGACATGGGGTTCCTTTGTTTCTAACGGCCTTGTTTCTGAAGCACCTTAAACTACTTGCACCGTTCTAATTGCGTCAACCCTTATGACCGGCTTGCTTCGCGGTGATTACTCCGCCCCATTTGCCACCTTTCATGCCCGATCCGGTTGAGGTCAATTCCATGTTCGGCCGTATCGCCCGTCGCTACGATCTGGCGAATCTCGTGCTGTGCGCTGGCATCGACACGTGGTGGCGGCGGCGGCTCGTGGCTGCAGTGCAGCGCCACGCACCACGTAACGTCCTTGATCTCGCGACCGGCAGCGGTGACGTCGCGTTTGCGCTGGGTCGCCGGCTTGATCCAGCGACGGCCATCGTCGGGATGGATTTCTGCCAACCGATGCTGGATCAGGCGGAGGAAAAAAAGTGCGCGGCAGGTGTCGGCCGCTTTGCCAATGTGACGTTTCGTCAGGGCGACGGCCTAGCGCTGCCCCTCCCCGATGGCAGCGTCGATGCAGTCACTATTTCTTTCGGCCTGCGAAATCTCGCGGACCGAGCGCGCGGCTTGCGCGAGATGCGCCGCGTGCTGCGCCCCGGCGGCCATCTCTTCGTCCTAGAGTTTTCCCAACCGCACGCATGGTTCCGCCCGCTGTATTTTTTTTATCTGCGGCGCATGCTGCCTCTGATCGCCGGCCTCGTGACGGGTGATCGCGCGGCCTACGTCTATCTCAATGACACCATCGGGCAATTCCCCGATCGCGCCGCACTGGCAGTGGAGATTGCCACCGCGGGATTTTCAGCGGTGCAGGCGCGACCGCTAACGCTTGGCGTCGTGGCGTTGCACGAAGCAACGCGCTGACAAGCAGGGCAAATCAGTTGAACGATTTGCCGCACCCGCACGTGCTCTGGGCGTTGGGATTCTTGATCTCAAATCCCTTGCCGTGCAGCCCGTCGTCAAAATCGATCGCAGAACCCGCCATGTAGGCGAGGCTCGCCGGATCGATCAGCAGCGAAACGCCCTCGCTCTCCAATTGCGCATCATCGGGTTTCGGCTCGTCGAATGACATGCCATATTGAAAGCCCGAACAACCACCCGACTCCACCAGCACCCGCAACCGTTTCTGCGGCGCGTTCAGCTCGGCGTGCATCGTGCGCACTTGTTTCGCCGCGCGCGGCGTGAGCGTGATCGTCATGGTAAAGCGACGGTAAGATTGCCGCCCATGCTGTCAATTGACCTACAGCAAATTTCACGCCGTTCACCGAATGCGCACTTGCCAGCCGCAGGCGCCACTCCTTTCCTGAACCAGCAGTGGCCTCCCTCAAACACATTTTCAACGAGCTCCACTATGAGATGACGCGCAAGATCGCCGAAGGCGGTATGGGCCTCGTCTACGAAGCCGTGCAGCTGGGCGCGGGGAACTTCCGCAAAGTCGTCGCGGTAAAACTCATTCGCGAGGAATACTCCGCCATCGAGGAGTTCCAGAACAACTTCATCGGCGAGGCCCGGCTCGTCGCCGACCTGATCCATACCAATATTGTGCAGACCTACCATCTCGGGCAGGTTGGCGGGCAGTATTTTATGGTGATGGAGTTCGTCCGCGGCGTGAACCTTGAGCAACTCCTTGAGCAGCTCCGCCGGACCGGCAAACACCTGCCAGTTGATCTTGCGGCGTTCATCGTCTCGCGCGTGGCGCGCGGCCTAACCTACGCGCACTCCAAGTGCGACCGCGACGGCCGCCACCTCAACATCGTCCACCGTGACATCGGTCCGAAGAATGTGATGATCGCACTCGAAGGCGACGTGAAGCTGACGGACTTCGGCATCGCGAAGGCCCTCGACCTGATGTATAACGAGGAGGGCAAGGTGATCGCCGGAAAGGACGAATACCTCTCGCCCGAGCAGGCGACCTATGCGGTCACCGATGCACGCGCCGATCTTTTCCCGCTCGGGATCGTGCTCACCGAGCTTTTGCTCGGGAAAAACATTTTCCGTGCGACGGATCGCTCGCAGTCACGCCGCAACATCCTGACGATGCCGATTCCCGAATTCGCCAAGATCCGGCCCGACATCGAGCCACGCCTCGAAGCGATCATCCAACGTGCGCTCCAGCGCGATCGGGAAAAGCGCTATTCGTCCGCCTACGAAATGATGACGGACCTTGAGATGTATCTCTACAGCGACCGTTACGGTCCGACAAACGAGAAACTCTCCGTTTACCTGAAAGATCTTTACGGCGTTAAAGACCCTGTCGTCCCCTCGCTTTCCTCCCGCCCCCCCACCTGAGATGAGCCCCGGTTTCAGTCATCCTCATGAGCGGGCCCGGATTTAGCCAAGATCTTCGTCAGCGCCAGACGCAATCGCTGGTCCTCGCACCCCAGCTGCGGCATTCCCTGAAGATTCTTCAGGTCGCCGCGTTGGACCTGCGTTCTGTCATCCAAGAGGAGTTGCAGAGCAACCCCACCCTCGAGGAACTCCCGATGGAAGGAGAGAGTCTCGACAAATCCGAAGACGAAGCTTCCGGCGACAGCGCCCACGAGGGCGATGCCAACCACAATTCCGAAGCCTCCGCCCCAACCGACCAAACCGAAGGCGAACCCAAGCGCGACGAGATGGATTTCTCGAAGGACAAGGAATTTGAGATCCTCGGCAAACTCGACGAAGACTGGCGCGACCACATGGCCAGCGTCGGCGGCTCACAGCAGCACACGTCCGAAGATGCGGAACGCCGCCAGCATTTTTTTGATTCGCTCGTCAGCGAGACCTCGCTGCAGGAGCACTTGATGCAGCAGGCCGAGATGGCCGATCTTTCCATCCCCTGCCTGGAGGCGATTAAGCACTTGGTCGGCGGCCTCGACGATCGCGGATTTCTCACGCAGACACCCGCCGACGTCGCGCTGCAAACTGGCGTCGCGCTCGAGCAAGTCCAGGCGGCGCTCAAGGTCCTCAGGACCTTTGATCCCGCCGGCATCGGCGCGACCGATCTAGCCGATTGCCTGCTCTCGCAATTGGTCGCCAAGGGCCGCGGCATGACTCTCCCCGGTCGGATGATTCGCGATCATTTCGAACTGCTCACGCGGCGGCGCATTCCGGAGCTCGCCCGACGGCTCGGAGCCGAGGCCGACGATGTGCAATCCGCCATCGAGGAAATCGGCAAACTCGATCCCGCGCCCGGTCGCCGCTTCGCCGAGGACAACAACCGCGTCGTCGTGCCCGATGTCACCGTCGAACGCGACGGGGAGGAGTGGAAGATTCTCCTCAACGACGACTACATCCCGCGCCTCCGTATCTCGAGCACCTACCGCGACATGATCGCGAAAGGCACGCTGTCGAAGACCGAGCGCGACTACCTCCGCGAGCGCATCCGCTCGGGCAAGTTTCTCATCGACTCCATCGAGCAGCGCCAGCGCACCATCGAGCGCATCACCCGCGAAATCATCAACGCGCAGCTGGAATTTTTTGCCAACGGCGTCTCCGCCCTCAAGCCGCTGACGATGACCCAAATTGCCGATGTCGTCGGCGTGCACGAGACGACGGTCAGCCGCGCCATCGCCAACAAATTCATCAAGACCCCACACGGCGTTTTCGACTTCAAATATTTCTTCACCCCCGGTTACCAAGCCGACAGCGGTGCCGCTGTCTCCAACACCAGTGTGAAGGAAATGATCGCCGACCTGATCAACATGGAGGACACCTCCGCGCCTCTCAGCGATCAGGAACTCGTGACGAAGCTCCAGGAAAAAGGCATCACGATCGCCCGCCGCACCGTCGCCAAATACCGCGAGGAACTCGGCCTCCTCCCGAGCAACCTGCGGCGGGATTACAAATAGGGCGAACTTCAAAACCGGTCTTTGCTTCGAGCCGGGTTGAAACCCGCCCTCTCTAGCCGAGCGCCGCGCCCGGCTCGATCCGCAGCGCCAGGCCTGACTGCGTGTCGGCAGCAGCAGAATCCGCCCACGCAGCGAAAGCGATCATGCCGGCGTTGTCGCCGGTGTGTTTGGGCTGGGCCGCAAAAGAGGGAATCCGCGCGCGCCGGGCCTCGGCTTCGACCGCGGCGCGCAGCACACGATTATTGGCCACCCCGCCGGAGAGGCCGAGGCTACGGTAGCTTCCTTCGCCTTGCTCGAGCGCGGCACGGGTTTTGCGGACGAGCGCATCGACGACAGCCTGCTGGTAGCTGGCACACAGATCCGCCATACGCGCACGCACGTCGTCGGCCGACATTTTTTCGAGCAGGTAACGGAGGCTTGTCTTCAAACCCGAAAACGAAAAATCCAGTTCGTCCCGACGGCCGATGCCACGGGGAAAATCGAACGCGTCGGCCCGCCCGCCGGCAGCGAGCTTTTCAATCAGCGGGCCACCGGGGTAGCCGAGGCCGAGGAGCTTGGCGCCCTTGTCGAGCGCCTCGCCCGCCGCGTCGTCGCGGGTCGAGGAGAGCACGCGCAGTCGACGCGCCCCATCAACCGTGAAGAGTAGCGTGTTGCCGCCCGACACGATCAACCCGAGATGGGGCAGCAACGCCGCGAGCCGCACGTCGAACTGCGCCGGCTCTTTCGCGTGCAGCGCGATGAAGGGCGACCACACATGGCCGCGCAGATGACTCACGCCCACGACCGGCACGCGCAGCGCGAGCGCGAGAGATTTCGCCGCCGCGACACCGATGGCGAGGCACGCCGCGAGGCCGGGACCGTTGGTCACAGCGACCTGCGTCACGTTTTCAAAGCCGACTTCACTTTTCGCGCGTTCGAGCAGCGGCGCGAAATTGCGCAAATGCTCGCGCGTCGCCAGGTCGGGCACCACCCCGCCATGTTTTCCATGCAGCGCGATCTGGCTGTGAATCCATTCGCCGGCAATGCCGTGCGCAGGATTGAAGAGCGCGACGGCG
Source organism: Opitutaceae bacterium (assembly GCA_031379235.1). GTDB lineage: Bacteria > Verrucomicrobiota > Verrucomicrobiia > Opitutales > Opitutaceae > ER46. The sequence continues at coordinate 6,261 of JANNEY010000165.1, forward strand.
GTCTCGTCGCACGAACTCTCGAGCGCGAGAATCATCTCACTGCGTGGCCGGGGCCGGGCCGCGCGCGCCGAGGAGGCGCACGCCCTTCAGCATCGCAATCGCGGTGTCGAGCTGGCGGTCGGCCACCGGCTCAAAACCAAACCGTTCCTTGAACGCCACGGGATCCGTGATGTCGGCGCGCGAACGCTGCCGGGCAAGTTTGGTGTCCTCCTCCGGCGTCATGACGACTTCGACGTGCGGCGCGATGCCCTTTTCGTGGATCGTCACGCCGCTCGGCGTATAGTAGCGCGCGGTGGTCAGGCGCAGACCTTCACCGTTGTCCAATTTGAAGACCGACTGCACCGAACCCTTGCCGAAAGTTCGCTCGCCGACGATGACCGCACGGCCCGTGTCCTTGAGGGCACCGGTGACAATCTCCGCCGCGCTCGCACTGCCCGCGTTGATTAGCACGGCAAGGGGCAGCGTAAGCGGCGGGCCGTTGGGATCGGCACGAAATTCCTCCTTGTCGGCGGGTTTGCGCCCCTGGGTGTAAACGATGAGCTCGTTTTTTTTGAAGAACGGCTCGGCGACATCCACCGCCGCGTCGAGCAGCCCACCGGGATTGTTGCGCAGATCGAGAATGAGGCTGTGGACGCCCTGCTTGATCAGTTCGTCGAGCGCACGCCGGAATTGCTCGGCGGTGTGATCGGAAAACTCCGTGAGCTGCACATAACCGATCCCATCGTCGATCACGCGCACGGAGCGGACGCTCTCAATCTTGATGATCTCACGCATGAGCGTGAGATTGAGCGTCTCTTTCGATGAAGGCCGGAAGAGTCCCACTTCCACCTGAGTTTTCGGTTTGCCGCGCAACCGGCTCACAACGCCGTCGATGCTGCCGCCCGTCTCCAACGCCTTGCCATCAATCGTCACGATTTCATCGCCGCGACGGATACCAGCGCGCTCGCCCGGCGTGCCCGGGAGCGGCGCGATCACGGTCACGCGGTTTTGCCGCGTCTCAACCTGAATGCCGACCCCGCCAAACTCGCCCGTGATGTCTTCCTCGAATTCCTCATTGGTCTTCTTCTCCAAAAATTCAGAATGTGGATCCAGCGACTCCACCATGCCGTGTAACGCCGCACGTGCGAGTTGGTCATAGCCGGACGCCTTTTCGTCGACATAGTTTTCGTTCACGAGGCGCATCACGTCCTTCACGTAGCCAGAGGAACGCGTGAGATCGCGATTCGGCCAAAGACTCCACGCCGCGTTGACCCGCAGCCCGACTGCGGCAAACGCCAGCCCCAGCAGCATGCCGGTCGCGAGCATGAGAATGCGTTTGAACATACGCCCCACAGTGGGCATCCGCTTCGCTTTGTAAATGGGTTCGTCACCAGCCTCACCGCCCGAGATTTCACCGGAGTTCATCGCCGTTTTTCGCGCCCACGGGGATGCGCGCGGCGAGATGCCGTTCGCGCAATTCATGGCGCTTGCGCTCTATCACCCGACGGTCGGTTACTACCGAAAAAGTCGGCCACGCGTGGGCTACGCGGCAGGCACCGATTTTTTCACGTCGAGCACGAGCGGCGCCGTCTTCGGTGCGCTCGTCGCGGCCGCCTGCGCACAGCTCTTGCGTGTCGCTGGTCGCGATCCGGCGGCGCATACCTTTGTCGAGATTGGCGCGGAGCCCGGTGGTGAAGGGGTGCTCACCGGCGTGCACCATGCGTTTGCCGCGGTGCGCACGATCCGGGTGGTCGAACCGTTCGATACGCTCACGGGCGACTGCGTGGTATTTTCGAACGAGCTGTTTGATGCACAGCCGTTCACCAGCATCGTCTACCAATCGGGACGCTGGCATCACATCGGGGTCCGCCTCGAAGGCGATCGCCTCGTGGAGATGCTGCTCCCCAATCCCGTCCCGGACGCACCGCCCCCAGCCCCGGACGGCCATCGATTCGATCAACCGCTGGCCGCCGCAGAACTCACCGCCACGATCGCGAGCCAAGCATGGCGGGGGCTCTTCGTTGCCGTGGACTACGGAAAAACTTTGCGCGAACTCCACGAAGCAACACCCGAGGGAACGGCGCGCGCCTACTTTCAGCACACGCAGTCCAACGATCTGCTCGCCCGCCCGGGAGAACAGGATCTCACGTGCCATATTTGTTGGGACTGGATTATCGAAAAGCTAGTGCGACACGGCTTCGCGGCCCCACGACTGGAGTTTCAGGAGGCATTTTTTATCCGGCACGCGGGGGAGTTTATCGCGGGGGCGAGTGCAGCCGACGCGAAGGGCTTCAGCGCACGAAAGATGTCCCTGCTGCAGCTTCTGCATCCATCGCAGATGGGGCAAAAATTCCAAATTTTGCACGCCGTGCGTTGAACCAAAAATCCCCTTGCTTCGCATTCCCGGCAACCTTTACTCCTGACCCTTTAACCAACTCGAAACCATCATGGCCAGAATCTGTGCAATCACCGGTCGCCGTCCCGTCAAGGGCTCGATCATCAATCGTAAGGGTCAGTCGAAGAAGAGCGGCGGGATCGGCACACACGTGACCAGCATCACCAAGCGCAAATTCCGGCCGAACCTGCAGCGCATCCGCATCCGCACCGCCAATGGCGGCACCAAGCGCGTGTGGGTCTCGGTCAAGGCCATCAAGGCCGGACTCGTCGAGAAGGTCTAGCGACCGCTCCGAAGGCTCCCGTAGCCTTTGATTTTTCGCGCCCGCGGCCACTTTGGCCGCGGGCGTTTTAGTTTTTCAGGCGAGGCGCCCAATGGCAGACGACCGCATGACCGGCCCATGGCCGACGCGCTGCCGTTGCGGCGCTTGAACTCGCGCCAAGCTAGGCCAGGCCGGGACGGCTACGGCGAGTGTCTCCTCCCGCTCAAGCCACTGTCCGAAAAACCACGGCCGCGTTCTGCCCACCGAAACCAAGATTATTGCTCAGCACGGTTTTGATTTTCGCGCCGCGCGCCACATTCGGCACATAGTCGAGATCGCAATCTGGGTCGGGCTCTTCGAGGTTGATCGTCGGCGCGATGACCTGCGTCTCAAGCGTCTTCACGCAAATAACCGATTCGATGCCGCCCGCCGCACCGAGAAGATGGCCAGTCATGGACTTGGTGGAGCTGATGGCGACTTTGCGCGCGTGTTCACCGAAGACCTTCTTGATCGCGAGGGTCTCATACTTGTCGTTGTAGGGCGTCGACGTGCCGTGGGCGTTGATGTAGTCAATCTGCTCCGGCTCGGTTTCCGCCGCGGCCAGCGCCCGCTTCATCGCCATCGAAAGCCCCTTCCCCTCGGGATCAGGCTGAGTGATGTGAAACGCATCGCACGTCGCAGCATAACCGGCGAGCTCACAGTAAATCCGCGCGCCGCGGGCCCGGGCGTGCGCCAGCGACTCCAGCACGAGCACGCCGGCGCCTTCACCCATGATAAAGCCATCGCGGTTCTTATCAAAGGGCCGGCTCGCCTTTTCTGGTGCATCGTTGCGCGTGCTCATGGCCTTCATCGCACAGAAGCTCGCATACGCGAACGGCGTGATCGCGGCCTCGCTGCCACCCGCAATCATCACGTCGGCGTCCCCGCGGCGAATAGCATGGGCCGCCTCACCGAGCGCGTGTGTGCCGGTCGCGCAGGCGGAGACGATGCCGAAGTTCGGACCGCGGGCGCCATATTCGATCGCGACGAGGCCCGAGCACATGTTGCCAATTAGCGACGGGATCGTGAACGGCGACACCTTGCGTGGGCCGCGCTCGGTCAGCACTTTGAGCTGCGACTCGAACGTATACATGCCCCCGATGCCCGAACCGATGATTACGCCGACGCGGTCAGCATCCTCCTGCGCCATATCGAGGCCTGAGTCACGGAACGCCTGCTTCGCGGCTACGAACCCGAAGTGTGTGTAGCGATCATTGCGCCGCGCTTCCTTCGGATCCATGTGCTGAGCGGCCTCCCAATCGCGGACCTCCGCCCCGATCTGGCTCGCGAAATCCTTCGGATCGAAGAGCGATACGCGGCCCACTCCGCAACGGCCCGCGATCAAGCCAGCCCAAAACGACGCCACATCATGCCCCAAAGCCGTGATGGCGCCGAGACCCGTCACCACCACGCGGCGCGAAGACGAAGAGATTTGCATGTTCGAGCCGTCCAGTCTCAGAAAGCAAAAAGGCGTCCTGCCAGGAATTTCCGCACGGGGGAAATTGGCAGAACGCCAGAAATTATTCGGCCGCTACCTTCAGGAAGCGCCCGCCTTGCCCTTGATGTATTCGATCACCTGACCGACCGTCTGGAGTTTCTCCGCATCGGACTCCGGGATTTCGCCCTTAATCTCATCTTTGAACTCCTCCTCGAAAGCCATAATCAGCTCGACGGTATCGAGCGAATCAGCGCCCAGATCGTCCAGAAACGAGGCGGTCGGCGTAATCTGCTCTTCGTTCACGTTGAGCTGATTGACGATGATCTCCTTGACGCGTTGTTCGATTGTTTTTTGGTCGGCCATTTTACAAAAATTGAGAGCGGGCGCAGTTGAGCGGAGGGTTCACATCGCCATGCCACCGTCAACGTTAAAAACTTGTCCGGTGATATAGCCGGCCTCTTCTGAGCAAAGGTAGGCGGTGAGGTTGGCAATATCGGCGGCTTCGCCGAAACGTTTGAGCGGCACCGCCTCCAGCACCTTCGCGGAAGCCTCCGCGTTGTTCACGAAATCGCTCGTCATGTCGGTCTTGATGAAGCCCGGAGCGACGGCGTTCACCGTTACACTCCGGCTGGCGAACTCGCGGGCCAGCGACTTGGTCAACCCAATCATGCCCGCCTTGGCCGCCGAGTAGTTGGCCTGGCCAGCATTGCCCATCACACCGCTCACGGAGGCCATGTTGACAATCCGACCCCAGCGCGCGCGCGTCATTGGCCGGCCGATCAGTTTGGTCCAGTGGAAACAGCTCGTCAGATTGGTCGTGAGCACGTCGGTCCAGTCGGCCTCGCTCATGCGAAACAACAATCCATCACGCGTGATGCCGGCGTTGTTCACTAGGATGTCGATCGTGGGAAACTCTTTTAGCAGCTCCTCCGAAGCCTTGGCGATCGCCGCGCCGTCAGCGACATCGACTGCGAGCGCTTTGGCCTTGCCGCCGGCCGCGACGATCGCCGCCGCGGTCGCTCCGCATGAATCGGCCGATTTTGAAACGCAGATCACGTTGACGCCGTGGCGCGCCAAGGTTTCCGCGATGGCCTTGCCGATGCCTCGGCCGGCACCCGTGACGAGCGCTGTTCGATTATTAAACGTGAGCATGAGGGAGGAAAAATAGCGCGTAGCAGGTAGTGGGTAGCGAGGAGAAAATTCTGGCGGCCCCAGCCATCACTGCACCGCCTGCACTCACTCGCTCAGCTCAATACACGTCGCGCTGATAGCGCTCCGCCTTCTTCAGGTCCTTTACGAAGGCGACGGCCTGCTCTGGACTCATTCCGCCCTGCGTGGCGACGATTTCGTGCAACGCCGCATCGACATCCTTCGCCATCCGCTTCGCGTCGCCGCAGACATAGAAATAGGCACCGCCCTGGAGCCAGGCCCAGAGTTCAGCTGCATTTTCTCGCATGCGATCCTGCACGTAAACTTTGGCCGCTTGATCGCGCGAGAACGCGGTATCGAGCCGCGCCAGCCGACCGCTGGCACGGTAAGCCTGCCACTCCTCCTCGTAGAGAAAATCCGTCGCGCGCTTCTGGTCACCAAAGAAGAGCCAATTCCGGCCCGGCGCCCCCGTCGCCACGCGCTCCTGTAGAAATGCCCGAAATGGCGCGATGCCCGTGCCCGG
>JANNEY010000170.1:0-5836 GCA_031379235.1 Opitutaceae bacterium
TGCCTTGTGCGCGCCCTTCGAGAAAGGGCGCGCACAAGGCACGCCCCTACCCAATGCAAGAATCTGCGATGCGCCCGGCAAGGCGCTCCATCTTTCGATTAAGAAGGCAGAGAAACAAAATTTCATGGCAGGAGGGCGGCCGCTTCGCCGCGGGGAAGCCAGCGATAGGCGGTGTGCGCGTTGCGCCAGAAATATTTTTCCATCACGGCAGCTCCCTTCGATGCGAAATAGCCGGCGACCAGGCGGTGAACCGTCGCGTAGGGCGCGACGCGATCGCTCACGGGCCAGTTGCTGCCATAGACGATGCGGTCGGGGCCGAAGAGATCGAAGAGCGTGTCGAGCGCGGGGCGGTAGGCGGCGGCATCCTCGACGATCTTGCCCTCCACGCGGCGGACGACGTTGGAGATTTTCGCGAAGACGTTGGGTCGCTTGGCGAGTTCGGCGAGGGGGGCGCGCATCGCCGGCGGATTCGCGTCCCACTCGGCGAACGGGAAATGATCGATCACGATGCGCAGGCCGGGGAAGCGCCGGGAGAGCTCGAACGTGGGCGATAGAATCGATGAGTTGCCCACCATGTCGATTGAGAGATCGAGTTCGGCCACGCGCTTCAGGTCGGCGAGCACGGCTTCGTCGGTGAGATTCTTGACGTAGGCGCCGCGCATCCGGAGGCCGCGGAAGAGCGGGTTGGCGGCGAAGCGCTTCAGGTTGGCGGCGAACTCCGGCGTGCCCGGCACGAGATTGCCGACGAATCCGACGATGGACGTGTCGTCCTTCGCGAGGTCGAGGATCCACTGATTGTCTTCGACCCATTCGCTGGCCTCAACGATGACGGTGCCGACGACGCGGTGCGGGGAAGCGAGTGCGCGGAAATCCGCGGGCAGGCGAGGGCGGTAAAGCACGGGCTCGGTCTTCGGCGGCCACGGCACGCCGCCGGCGCGCGTCGGATCGTAGAAGTGGGTGTGCGTGTCGATGGCGGGAATCAGCGCGGGGATAGCGGACGCGGCCGATGAAGAGGTGCGGGCGGCGAGCGCGGCGGCGGTCGCGGTGGTGGAGAGGAGGAAATCGCGGCGGGTCATGGGGGCGGATGGGGAGAAGGGGTGAACGAAAGAAACGGAAGCAGAGTTGGAACCGCTAATCTTCGCTGATTTTTCGGAGCCGTGAGGGCGGTGGGAGTGTGCGGGCCTCGCCTAATCGGCGAAGCGCGGGGGGATCGGATTAGCGACGATTAGCGCAGATTAGCGGTTTCCTGTTCGGTGCTCTGGGGCGGCGAGTTATCGCTGAGAGGTGAGTGGGGGGGATGTTTCCGTGCGTTCGGTGGTGTTGAAGTCGAGCACGAGCTTGTGGCCGGCTAGCGCGATCTCGTAGCGGCCGGAGCCGTAGGGCGAGACGCAATAAGGGTTGTCGAAACGCGCGTAGTCGGCGAGCGGTTCGGCGCGGCCGTTGATCGTGAGCGGGCCGTCCCACGAAAATGAAACGGGGCCGACGCCCGGCGCGTGATAGTCGAGCGAAAGCTCCTCGGCGTCCGAGGCGATGGGCGCGGCGGCGATGGCATCGGTCCATTTTCCGAACGGACCGTCGACCGCCTCGCGGCCGAGGTGGCAGAGCCAGATATTTTGCCGGCCCTCGGCGACGAGGCCCTCGCCGCTGAGCACGCCCTTCGCGGACCACGTGGTCGCGGCGTGCGACCAGAGGGCGAGGTAAGCGCGATCTTTCCGCGCGAAGGTCCAGTTGCCGCGTTGCGTGACTTCATCGAACAACGCGCGGCGCAGCACGGCAAACGTGCGCGGCACGAGCGTGTCTTCGCTCGGGCTCGGCGAAGGCATGGCGTTCCCGGCGGCGTCGGAAGGGACGATTGTTTTGGGGCCGGGTGGCTGCTCGGCGGGGATGTGGTAGAGCGCGACGAGGATGTTCTTGAACTGCCCGGCACGCGGGAAGCGGCCCTGCCAATATTTCCCGGTCGGGCCGGGGTTGAACGTGAACACGGGTGTGTCCGGCCCGAAGGTCGCCTGCCAGATGTGCTGCTGGTAACCGGGCGCGCCCTTACGATAGTCCTGTGCGGTGGAGAGTTGGTAGTCGGGTGTGCGGAACGTGATCTTGTCCACGCGCTGGAGGCTCGTGCGGTCGAGATCGGGGAGCGGTTCGCCGCGGCGCGTGAGTTCGCGGTAGGTGCCGAGCACGGCGTCGCCGTAAGGTTTGATCACGACGCCGTAGCGGTGGAGCGTGTCGCGCCACCGGTCGGTCACACGGTAGCTCGCCTCGATATTTTCGATGGTGCGAAATTTGCCGCCTTCGTTGAGCAGCCAGAAATCGTCGGGGTTGGTGTAGTCGAGGCCAAATTTCTTCGCGTCCTCGATCAGCAGGCTCTGGCGCTCGCGGTTGACGAACTCACCGGGTCGGTCCTGCGCGAGGAGTTCGATCGTGCGCGGGATGCGGTAGCGTTTGCCCGCGGCGAGCGCGACCGTGGCATCACCGCCGCCGGGCGCGCCGAAGCCCCACGCGAGAAATTGCAGCGCGGCGGTGCCTTCGTTGCGTCCTCCGCCCGTGAGCGTGCCGGTGTAGGTGCGGCCGTGCGCAGTGCCGTAGGTGCCGCGGAAGGAATCGACCGCCATGTCGAAAAACATCACGTCGAGCAGCATCGTCGCCCGCAGCGCCACCTCTTTGTCCGCCGCGAACTCGGCGAGTGCGAGCAGTGCGGCCATCGTCACGGGGTAGTAGCTGTTGGAGTCCCATTCGCTGAAGCCCACCTTCGCCTTGATCGCGATCCAGCGGAGGAGGCGCGTGCGCGCGGCGTCGCGGTGCCAGGTGCCGGACTTGCCGTTGTTGGTGAAGGTCGAGCCGGGGAAAAACTGCCCTGCGAGATACTCCGCCGTGTGGTAGCCGATCTGGTGGTTCTCGCTCCACATCGAGAGGAGATCGGTGCCGGGCTCATCAACCCAGTATTTGAAGCGCACCAGCGTGTCGCGGATCGCGCGGCGCAACTCAGAGGAGAGCAGGGGAGTTTCGGTGCGGTAGAGCCGCAGCAGCGCGACGGCGTCGAAATCGGCGGTGTCGTCGCGGCGCGTGATCTTGTCGAGCGCGGCGCGCACCGCCGCCTCGTCGAGCGGCCCGCGGCCGAGGGCGATTTTCGCGACTTGCGCGCTCACGCCGCCGCGTGGTTGACCGGCCGCCGCGTCGATCACTTCGGTCCGGCGCGACTCGAAGGTCCCGCGCGGATCGAGGGCATACGGCCCAGGCGCGGTCTGGGCCGCCACCGCCCGCCACGTGTGCAGCAGCGTGAAGAGCACCACGTGGCGGAGAAGGCGGAACTTGGGCATGGGGCGATTGCAGGATTTGGCTCCGGCGCGGCGGTTGCAATCCGGCAAATGCGCGTCGCGGACCGGCGCAGGATTGACGCAGGGGCGGGGACGTATGCCATGACTGGCGTCTTAACTTTCAGTTTTCATTTTACCCCATGAACCTTCGCTCCTGCGTTTTTTGCCTTACCGCAATTTTTGCCTCGCTCGCGTCCGTCGCGACCGCCGCTTCAGACAAAATCAAAGTCCTGATCGTCGATGGTCAGAACAATCACCAGTGGGCCACGACCACGCCGATGTTGAAGCGCATCCTGGAGGACACCGGCCGTTTCACGGTGGACGTCTCGACGTCGCCCGCGGCGAAACCCAACGCACCCAAGATGGCCAAGGATGCCACGCCCGCGCAGAAGGCGGCCCACGAGGAAAACGTGAAGAAATTTCCCGCCACCGAGGCCGCGCACAAGGTCGCTGCACCGGCGCAATGGGCGCAGTGGCGCCCGAAATTTTCCAACTACGCGGTCGTCGTCTCCAACTACAATGGCGAGAGCTGGCCCGCCGAGGTGCGTGACGCGTTCGCGGCTTTCGTGCGCGGTGGCGGTGGATTTGTTTCCTACCACGCGGCGAACAATTCCTTCCCTGATTGGCCGGAATACAACGCCATGATCGGCCTGGGTGGCTGGGGCGGGCGCAACGAAAAATCCGGCCCTTACCTCCGCCTCCGCGAGGGCGCATGGACGAAGGATCTCACGGCTGGTCCCGGCGGTGGCCATGGGCCGCAGCACGAATTTCTCGTCGAGAAACGCGCCGATCATCCTATCCTCAGCGGGTTGCCGGCGAAATGGATGCACGCGAAGGATGAACTTTATCACGGCCTGCGCGGCCCGGCGGAAAATGTGACGGTGCTCGCGTCCGCGATGTCCGACCGGACCAAAGAGCACGAGCCGATGCTGATGGTGATTCCCTATGGCAAGGGCCGCGTCTTCCACACCGCGCTTGGGCATTTCACCGACGCGGTCAACGGCCTCGGGTTTCAAGTCACCTTCGCGCGCGGCACCGAGTGGGCCGCGACGGGCAACGTCACGCTGCCCGCGCCGAAGGCAGCCGAGCTGGGCGCGGAGAAGGCGGCGCTGCGGGCGGTGCAGAAGTAGCAGGGCGGGTCTGTGGGCCGCCCTCGAGTTGAACGCTCAGCGCTCCCGCCGCGCGATTTCCAGATTCCGCCGCGCGTCGGCGTAGTCGGGGTTGAGTGCGAGCGCGGCTTCGAAGCGTGCGGCGGCCTCAGCCGGTCGGCCGGCGCGAAGCGCGAGGATGCGAGATTGCAGCGGGCCTCACCGAGGCGCGGATGGTGGCGGCGCGCAGCTTCGAAGGCGGGCGCGGCCTCGGCGACGCGGCCGATGGCGGCGAGGGCGGTGCCGAGATCGTCGGTGCGAGCGTGGTCACACTGACCGTGCCGGCCACCAACGCCGTTCCACGCGCTTGGGACGGGACCCAACTTTACCGCGAAGGCGCGCCCGACACGCGCCGCGAGTTCGCGCTGACGTTTGTGCCGTATTTCGCGTGGGGCAATCGCGGCGACACCGAGATGAGCGTCTGGCTGCCGCGGCGTTAGCGAACATGGGGCGGAAAACAAAAAACCCGCCGCGCATTGCTGCGTGGCGGGTTTAAAGTGGTGGCTCGGACCGGAATCGAACCAGTGACACAAGGATTTTCAGTCCTCTGCTCTACCAACTGAGCTACCGAGCCTCTAACGGAAGGGCGAACAAAGGCACCCCCGGAAGGTGCGTCAACGGGAATTTCGGGCGAATAAAACGTAGGGGCCCGGCTCAGTTTTTTTCAAATCCCCCCGGCCCGTCCGGTTTTCGTAGGGGCGTGGCTTGTCCGCGCCCGTCGGAAAAAGGCGCGCACGAGGCGCGCCCCTACTCAATGCAGAAAACTGAGATCCGCCCGCTGGCCGGCCCAGCCACAATCCACTCGCCACTGCCCGGAGGCGTGAACACAAACTTTTGTTCGTGACCTCCCCATGACCGACCGCGCTTCCGCCGCGATTTTTGTCAGCTACGCGCGTGAGGATTCCGACGCGGCGCGGCGGATCGCGGAGGCGTTGCGCGGGCACGGGATCGAGGTGTGGCTCGACCAGGATGAACTTCGCGGGGCTGATGCGTGGGACCAGAAACTGCGCCGGCAGATCAAGGAGTGTGCCCTGTTTGTGCCGGTGGTGTCGGCGGCCACGCAGGAGCGGCGCGAGGGGTATTTCCGGTTCGAATGGAAACTCGCCGCCGAACGCACGCACCACATGGCCGAGGGCGTGCCCTTCATTGCGCCCGTCGTGATCGACGAAACCAAAGAAGCGAATGCGCTGGTGCCGGCGGAGTTCATGCGGGTGCAATGGACGCGATTGCCGGGTGCGCGCGTGACGCCTGAGTTTGCCGAGCAGGTGAAGCGGCTGTTGGCGCCGGCGGCGCCGGTCGCGCCTGCATCGTCCGATGTAGGGCGGGGTCGCCGAACCCCGCCGCAGGGCGAGCGAGGAGGTGTTTCCGAAACGGCGG
>JANNEY010000176.1:0-12142 GCA_031379235.1 Opitutaceae bacterium
GGTGGCCGTGGCGATCGTGCTGCGCGGCCCGCCGCCGCCGGTGCGCTGCTCGATGGCGAGGACCGGTGAAAGACCGTGAATGAAGTCCACATCCGGCCGCTTGAGTTGGTCGAGCACGGCGCGGGCGGAGGCACTGAGTGACTCGATGTATTTGCGGTAGCCTTCGGCGTAGATCGTGTCGAAGGCCAGCGACGATTTACCGGAACCGCTCGGCCCCGTAATCACGACGAGTTTCCCGCGCGGGATGCGCAACTCGAGGTTCTTCAAGTTGTGCTCGCGCGCGCCTTTGACGTGAATGTGAGTCGCGGCCTGCATGAAACGGACCCGCACCGTTGCGGAAAATGGCGGCGCGTCAAAGCCGCAGACGCGCTTTCGGCGGCGGCGCCGCGACCATATTCACACTTGCCCCGTGAGGCGCGCCGGCGTTTGTTCGCCTCGCATCTACGGTTCGTCCGCTCCATTCAACCCCTTCCCCGCCCGCGCGCCGGGCGCTCATTCCAATTCCCTTATGAATGATCAATTGTCTTCTCGCGTCGGCAGCCCCTTGGGTCGCGGCGTCCTCGCCGCGTTGGCCGCGCTGGTGCTGCTCGCCCCGGCCACTCAAGCCGTGCCCTTCACCATCGGTGAACTCAAAGGCAGCTTCGATTCCACGCTCTCGTTCGGCGGCCTCTATCGCCTGAAGGATCCGGACGCCGATTTCTATGCGACCAGCACGGCCTTCAAGGGCGTCGCCGGCCGCCAGAATTCGGCGAACAATGACGACGGCAACGTCAACTACGGTAAGGGTTGGGCTTCCGAGGTGCTCAAGGGCAGTCACGACCTCGAGTTGAAATTCGGCAGCGTCGGCGCGCTCGTGCGCGGCTATTGGTTCCGCGATTTCAAGTCTGACAACACGGTCCGCACGCCACTCTCCGACCAGGCCCACGATCGCGTGGTTAGCGGGGCGGAGCTGCTCGACCTTTACGCCAAGGCGAAATTCACCATCGGCAACGGCATGCCGCTCGACCTGCGCATTGGCCGGCAAGTGCTGAGCCTCGGCGAGAGCACGTTTATCCCGAACGGCATCAACGTGGTCAACTCCGCCGACCTCTCGAAGCTCCGCACCCCGGGCGCCGAACTGAAGGAAGCCCTCTTGCCGGTAAACATGGTGAAGGCGTCCATCGGCCTCGCGCCCAACGTCACGGTCGAGCCGTTCTGGTTGCTGGAGTTTCGCCGTAACGAACTCGAACCGGCCGGCACTTATTTTTCCGCCAACGACTTCGCGACGCGCGGCGGCAAGACGGTGTGGCTTGGCTTCGGCAGCGTCGCCGATCTCGGCAGCACGATCGGGGGCATTCCCCGCGCGAACGATCGGGATGCAGGTAACTTCAACCAATACGGCGTCGCCACGCGCGTGCTCGCACCGGGGATCAACAACACCGAGTTTGGATTCTACTACGCGCGCTACAACAGCCGCTCGCCGGTCATCAGCGCCCGCACGCCGACCGTCGCGATCGATACCAATCTGACCGGGCCGCTCACCGCGGCGTTCATCCGCGGTGGCATTCCCGCCGCGCAGGCCGGCCCGCAGGCCGCGGCGATTTTCCAAATCATCGTGAAGTCGTCCCTCGCGCCGCAGACGCTCACGCCAGTGGAGATCGCCACGTTGCAGAGCGCCCCGGTGCAAGCTGCCATCGCCGGGGCCCGCCAGATCGCGCTGCTCACGGCGGCGGCCTCGGGCCGCTATTTCACGGAGTATGCCGAGGGCCTCAATCTCTATGGCATCAGCTTCAACACCTCGCTCGGCAGGAGCGGGATTTCGTGGCAGGGCGAAATTGGGCTGAAGAACGATGTGCCCCTGCAAGTCGACGACGTTGAATTGCTCTTCGCCGCGCTCTCCTCGCTCGCGCCGCAGTTCGGAGCGAACAACCAGGTCGGCAACTATCTCGGCCAATACGGCAAGGAAATCTCCGGTTACCGACGCCATCGCGTGTGGACCGCGCAGTCGACGATGACGAAAGTTTTTGGACCCATGCTGGGCTCGCAACAGTTCACGCTGCTCGGCGAAGTCGGCGGGGTCTGGGCGAATCTGCCGAGCAAGAGCCAACTGCGCTATGACGGCCCGGGCACGTTCACGGCCGGTTCGCAAACCGCGATGAACGGCGCGGGCTTTCCACAATTCCTCGCCACCCCCGAGTCGGCCTTTGCCGATAAATTCTCGTGGGGCTACCAGCTCCTCGCGCGCCTCGACTACAACAACGTCTTCCCGAACGTGAACATGCAGCCGAGCCTCGCTTTCGCGCACGATGTCGGCGGCAACACCCCGCTCCCCCTTGGCAACTATATCAAGGGTCGCAAGAGTGTGAACCTCGCCGTCGAGTTCACCTATCGCAACGCGTGGTCGTTCGAGCTCCGCTACGTCAACTTCTCCGGGGCCGGCCGCTACAATTTGCTCTCGGACCGGGACTACTTTGCCACGACGGTGAAATTCTCCTTCTGAGCCGCGCCACCGCGATCCGATCTACCTTACCCGCGATCTTCATTTCACATGAAAAATTTCTTCCCTCTCCTCGCCTCTCTCCTCGCCGTCGGTGCCGCGCACGGGGCCGTCAGTGAAAGCGAAGCCGTCCGCCTCGGCAAAGACCTCACTCCGCTCGGCGGCGAGGCCAAGGGCAACGCCGATGGCACCATCCCCGCGTGGGATGGCGGCATCAAAACCGCGCCCGCCGGCTACAAGGTCGGCGACCACCATCCCGATCCGTTTCCCGCCGACCAGGCGCGCTTCACGATCACTGCGGCCAACTCCGGGCAATACGCCGCCCAGCTCACCGCGGGCCAACTCGCGGTCTTCAAGGCATACCCCGACTACAAGATGATCGTCTACCCCACCCGGCGCAGCGCCTCCAACCCGCCGGCGATCTACGATGCGACGCGCAAGAACGCCACGTCCGCGCAGCTCGTCTCCGGTGGCAACGGCATTAGCGGCGCCGTGCGCGGCGCGCCCTTCCCGCTGCCGAAAACGGGACTTGAGGTGGTTTGGAATTTTCTCACGCGTTACCGTGGCGTCTCCGCCGTCCGCTACGCGGATCAGGCCGCGGTCGAGCGCGGCGGCGGCTACCAGCTCGTTAAGTTTGAGGACGAGTTTCTTTTTAACTACACGCGCCCCGACGTCACCGCCAAGGATATCGAAGACTCCAACACCATCTTCTTCTACAAGCAGGCTGTGACCGCCCCGGCCCGCCTTGCCGGCTCCATTCTGCTCGTGCAGGAAACCCTTGATCAGGTGAAGGAGCTGCGCCGCGCGTGGATCTACAACGCCGGCCGCCGCCGCGTCACCCGCGCTCCGAACGTCGCTTACGACAACCCTGGCACCGCCGCCGACGGCCAGCGCACCAACGATCAGGCTGACATGTTCAACGGCGCGCCCGATCGCTACGAGTGGACGCTCGTCGGCAAGAAGGAGATGCTCGTCCCCTACAACTCCTACAAGCTGCACAGCAACAAGGTCAAAAATTCCGACATCCTGAAGCCGCTCCACCCGAATCAGGAGCTCGCCCGCTACGAACTGCACCGCGTGTGGGTCGTCGACGCCAAACTGAAACCCGGCACCTCGCACCTCTACGCCCGCCGCACGTTCTACATCGACGAGGATTCCTGGCAGATCCTCGCCGCCGACCAGTATGACGGTCGCGGCCAGATGTGGCGCGTCTCAGAGGCCCACTGCGTGAACTACTATGACGCGCAGACCTTCTGGAGCACCCTTGAAGTCCACCTTGATCTGCAGAACGGCCGCTACCTTGCGGTCGGCTTGGACAACGAAAACGCCATGTATGATTTCCGCGTGAAGCGCTCGCCCGCCGACTACACCCCCGACTCGCTGCGCCGCGACGGCGTGCGATGACCGTGCAGGGCGGATCGGTTAATCCGCCCTTTTTCTTGTTGTGATGAGAACCCTGCTCGCCGCCGCGCTGCTCATTTTGTCGCTGGCACTACACGCCGGCAGGCCGGCGCCGCGGGTGCTGCTCCTCGACGCGGCTATCAACGGCGCTGGCGTTGTGGCCGTGGGTGAGCGCGGGACGATTTTTCAGTCGGCCGACAACGGTCGCACGTGGGAGCGTGTGGCCAGTCCAGCCAAAGCCACGCTGACCGCGGTTAGTTTCGCGCCGCCACCGGCAGCGCAGACCGGCTGGACGGTCGGCCACGATGCGCTGATCCTCGGGAGCACGGATAGTGGCAAAACGTGGACGAAATCGTTCCAAGGCGAGAACGTGCAGGATTCCTTTCTCGATGTGATCGCGCTCGACGCGCAGCGTGTGATCGCCGTCGGCGCCTATGGGCTCTACGTGACCACGGCCGACGGCGGGAAGACGTGGGTGCGCCGGAAACTCGGCAAGGACGACTACCATTTCAACCGCATCACCGCCGGCGAAGGCAGCACGCTTTATCTCGCGGGCGAACACGGCACGCTGCTGCGTTCCACCGACCTTGGCGTGAAATGGTCGGCGCTTAAATCTCCCTACGAAGGTTCGTTCTACGGCCTCAGCTCGCCGGAGCGCCGCGTGCTCCTCGCGCATGGCTTGCGCGGCCGGGTGTTTCGCTCGGACAACGACGGCAAATCGTGGCAACCCGTCGCGACGCCTGAACCCGTATTGCTGGCCACCACGGTGAAATTGAAAGGCGGTGCGCTGCTCCTCGGCGGCCAGTCGCGTTCGCTGCTCGTGAGTCGCGACAGCGGGGCGACCTTTGTCGTGGTGCCCAACGCTTTTCCCGGCACCGTCGCCGAACTCCTCGAACTTCCCGACGGCAACCTTCTCGCGCTCGGTGAGGCGGGTGCGACGGTCGTGCCAAAGCCATGATCGTTTCGCCGAGAAATTCCGAGGTGGAGCACGGTGACCCCAACGCGCTGGTTCATGAGGCCCCCGACGATTCGCTCCGAGCGCGTTGAGGGCAACGCACCCCACCAAGCCACCATGCTGCTTGAAAAATTCACCGCTTGGATGTTTCGCTTTCGCACGCCGCTCGTGTGCGCGTTTGCGGTCCTCACCGCGGTCATGAGCTACTACGCCGCGAATCTCCGCGTCGATGCCAGCTTCAACAAGTCACTGCCGCTCGATCACGACTACATCCGCACCTTCACCAAGTATCAGCGCGACTTCGGCGGCGCCAACCGTGTGCTCGTCGCCCTCATGGCGAAACAGGGCGACATCTTCACGCCGGAGTTTTTCGCCGAGCTGAAAAAGGTCACCGACGAGGTCACCTTCCTCCCCGCCGTCGATCGCGCGCAGGTGCAGTCGCTCTTCACGCCCAACGTCCGCTACGTCGAGGTGATCGAGGATGGGTTTGCCGGCGGCAATGTCATCCCCGCCGACTTCGCGCCCTCGCCCGCCGCGTTCGCCAAGGTGCGCGAGAACATCGTCAAGTCCGGCAAGCTCGGCCAGCTCGTCGCCAACGATTTCACCGGCGCCATCGTCAGCGCCCAGCTCCTCGAAACCGATCCGCGCTCGGGCGCAAAAATCGACTACGCGCGCGTCGCCACGGCCTTTGAGGGCATCCGCACGCGCCTCCAAGCCGACGGCGGCGGGACGGTGAGCGTCCACATCATCGGTTTCGCCAAGGTCATTGGCGATGTGAGCGACGGTGCGCGCGGCGTGCTCACGCTCTTCGGCATTTCCATCTTCGTCACCGCCCTGCTGGTGTGGCACTACGCCGGCCGCTGGAAACTCGCCGCCGCCCCGATCCTGTGCTCGCTCGTCGCCGTCGTCTGGCAGCTCGGCGCGCTCACCGCGCTCGGCTACGGCATCGATCCGTTTTCGGTTCTCGTGCCGTTCCTCGTCTTCGCCATCGGCGTCAGCCACGGCGTCCAAAAAATCTGCACGTTCCGCAACGAGGTCTTTAAGGGCCAGGACGGTCCGACCGCCGCACGCGCGGCGTTCATGCAGCTGATCGTGCCCGGTATCGTCGCGCTGATGACCGACACCGTGGGCTTCATCACGATGCTCGTGATCAAGATTCCCACGATCCAGGAGCTCGCCATCACCGCCAGCCTCGGCGTGAGCGTGATCGCGATCACTAATTTTTTTCTGCTCCCCATCATTCTCTCCTACCTGCGACTGCCGCAAAGTTACGCCGACTGGGTCGCGGAACGCCGTGCCAAGGGCGATCGTCTCTGGTCGCGGCTCGCGCATGGCATGAAGCCGATGCCCTCGAAAATCATCATCGCCGCCGGCCTCGCGCTCGGCATCTGGGGCGCGTGGAAAGCCGGCTCGATCCACATCGGCGACACCCAGGCCGGCGTCCCGGAGCTGCGGCCCAACTCGCGCTATAACGAGGACACGCGCATCATCACCTCCAAGTTCAGCATCGGCGTGGACATCCTCTCCGTGATTGTCGAGACCGTGCCCAATGGCTGCGTCGATCACGACGTCGTCTCTTTGATGGACGAGTTTGAAGGGCACATCCGGCTCGTGCCCGGCGTGCAGTCGGTCGTCTCGCTGCCCGCGATGGCGAAGCTTGTGAATGCCGGTTACAGCGAGGGTTCGCTCAAATGGCGCATTCTCCCGCGCAACCAGCAGGCGCTCGCGCAGGCGGTGTCGCCCATCGAAACCGCGACCGGCCTGCTCAACGCCGATGGCAGCGTGATGCCCGTCATGATCTTCCTCGCCGATCACAAGGCGGAGACGCTGCTCGCGGTGACGTCCGCCGTAAAAGCATTCGCGATCGAGCATCCCTCACCCAAGGCGAAATTCCTCCTCGCGAGCGGCAATGCCGGCGTCATGGCCGCGACCAACGAGGTCGTGCGCGCCGCCGAACATCCGATTCTCTACTGGGTCTTCGGCGCGGTGATTGCGCTTTGCCTGATCACGTTCCGCTCGCTGCGCGCCACGCTCTGCATCGTCGTCCCGCTCGCGATCGTGAACTACCTCGCCTACGCGCTGATGGTTTATCTCGGGATCGGATTGAAAACATCCACGCTGCCCATGGTCGCCCTCGGTGTCGGCATCGGTGTCGACTACGGCATTTATATTTTCGCGCGGCTGCAGGCGGAACTAAATGCCGGCGAATATTTCGAGGATGCGATGTATGGCGCACTGAAGGATGCCGGGGCCGCGGTCGTCTTCACCGGCCTCACCCTTGCGATTGGCGTAAGCCTGTGGGTTTTTTCCGACTTAAAATTCCAAGCCGACATGGGGCTGCTGCTCACCTTCATGTTCCTCGTCAACATGGCCGGCGCGATCTTTCTGCTGCCGGCGATGGCGCGCTGGTTCTGGCGCCATCACACCGGGCGGACCGCGGCTCCGTTTCCGATTCCGCGGAAGTGAGGTTCTGTCTGGCCACCGACGCCTGAGTTCTCTCGTCTTCTCTTGTGTCTGCCGAGCCTCGCCTTCCCATCCTGACCGACAGCCAACGCAGCGTCATCGGCTTCGCGCTCACGTTGTTCGCCTTTCTCGGGTCGCTCGCGCTCATCATTGTCGCGGTGTTTGTGCTGGGGCGGCTCATGGCGTTTTTCTCCGGCGTGCTGTGGCCGCTCGCGCTGGCGGGCGTGCTCGCGCTCTTGCTGCGTCCGCTCGTCGATGCGCTCGAGCGCCGGCTTAAGATCCGCCGCGCGACCTCGGTCATCGTGCTCTATGGTGCTGTGGTAATCGTCGCCATGGGCGCGCTCGGGCTGCTCCTCCCGCCGCTCATTACTCAACTCGTGGATTTCATCGGCTACTTGCCGACACTCTGGGAGAAAGTCTCCGACTACGTCGCGTTGCACTATCCCGACTGGATCGAGCTGGGGAAGAAACAACTGGCCAACCCCAGCGTGAAATCCGTCGCCGACAGCCTGATGAGCGAGAGCAAGGCCCTCTTCAGCCACGCCGTGCCGTCGCTCAAGGCGGCGTTCGGCGGCTTCCTCGATATTTTCGCCTTCTTCACCCACATGGCGATCGTGCCGGTGTATCTGTTTTTCTTCCTGCTGATGCGCGGCGCCTCGACGCGGAATCTGGGCAACCAACTGCCTTTCCTGGCGGATGGCGTGCGCGACGACGTGGTTTTTCTCGTCAGCGAATTCGTCACTATTATCGAGTCGTTTTTCCGCGGCCAGCTGCTCATCGGACTGTGCATGGGAGTGCTCCTCGCGACCGGTTTCACCATCGTGGGCTTGAAATTCGGTCTCTTCATCGGCCTCGCGTTCGGCCTGCTGAACATCATCCCCTACCTCGGCACCATCCTCGGCCTCGCCATCGCGCTGCCGCTCGCATTTTTCCAACCCGGCGGCGGTTGGCAGCTCCTCGGTTTCGTGCTGTTGGTGAAAATCATCGTGCAGTGTGTCGAGGGCTGGTTCCTCACGCCGAAGATCATGGGCCACCACACGGGCCTGCATCCCGTCGCGATCATCGTCGCGGTATTTTTCTGGGGCACGGCGTTCGGCGGCATCCTTGGCATGTTGCTCGCGGTGCCGCTGACGGCGTTTTTCGTGACGGCGTGGCGGCTCGCGAAGCGGAAATATTTCACCGCCTGACTTGAACCGGAAGGTCGGAAACAAAGGGAAGAAATTCCTTCCTGATTTTCCGGTTCAAAGCTTCATGTCGAAGAACCCTCAGGCCCCGAAAACTTGCGCGAATTGCGATGCGGACATTCCCCGCTCCGCTCGCGCCTGTCCCGGCTGCGGGGCCGACGAGCGCACCGGCTGGAGAGAAACCGATGCGACACGCTACGACGGCCTCGATCTGCCCGCCGCGGCGTTTGCCGACGAGCCGGAGCTTGGGGTCGCGCCCCGTCGTCCGCTTCGCCCGGGTCTGCGGTGGTATTGGCTCGTCGTAGCGGCGTTGCTCGTCGGTGCGCTCATCTTTGGTGTCGTCCGCTTTCGCTGATGGCCACGCCGTGGGAAATCGTTTTCCGCAAAGGCGTCCACCTCCCGCAAATCGGTTGGTGGCTCGACGCGCAGGCGCGCACCGAGCGCGCCTTTATCTCCCACGCGCACGGCGACCACATCGCCCGGCACAAGGAGGTGCTCTGCACGCCGGGCACGGCGCGGTTTCTACAGGCGCGGTTGCCGGGGAAACGCATCACGACGGAATTGGAGTTCGGCCAGCCGCACGCGCTGGAGTTCGGCGTCACCGCCACGCTCCATCCCGCCGGACATATCCTCGGTTCGAGCCAGATTCTGCTGGAGTCAGAAGCGCACGGCTCGTTGCTCTATACCGGCGACTTCAAATTGCGCCCCGGTCTCGCCGCCGAGCCGTGCGCCACGCCGCGCGCCGACACGCTGATCATGGAAACGACGTTTGCGCTGCCGCGTTACGTCATGCCACCCGAGGCCGAGGTGATTGCCCAGATCATCGCGTTCTGCCATCAATCGCTCGCCGATGGCGCGACGCCCGTGCTGCTCTGCTACAGCCTCGGCAAAAGTCAGGAAGTGCTACGCGCCCTCGCGCCGGCCGGCCTGCCGGTGATGCTCCACGCCGACACGCTGCGCCTCACGCGCATCTACGAAAAACTTGGGGTCACGTTTCCGCCGTTCCGCGACTACGACGCCCGCGCCGTCGCCGGCCACGTCGTGATTTGCCCGCCGCATGCTCAAGGCCTCTTGAGCCGGCTGCCGGGCGCGCGCACCGCCGTGATTACCGGTTGGGCGCTCGATAGTGGCGCCATCTACCGCCATCGCTGCACCGCCGCTTTCCCGCTTTCCGATCACGCCGATTATCCGAGCCTGCTCAAGTTTGTCGAACTCGTGCAGCCGAAGCGCGTGCTCACGCTGCACGGTTTCGCGCGCGAGTTTGCGGCGACGCTGCGCGCGCGCGGCATCGAGGCCCTCGCGCTCGGCCATGCGAACCAGTTGGAGTTTCCGCTCCCCAGTTAACGCACTTCGTCATCGCGCTCCCCCGTCGGATCATTTTTTGTGCGCGTTCGCATGCTCACCAAACTGCCTTTGCTCCTGCTCGCCGCGCTGCCGCTCGCGGCTGAGACCAAGCTGGCCGTGCGCGAGGGCGAGATGTTCACCTACAAGGTTTCGTGGGCCGTCCTTCCGGGCGCGGGGGAAATCAAAATTTCCGCCGCGGCCGACACCACCGGCTCCACGCCGCGGTTGCGCGTCACCACCACGACGCGGACGCGCGGTCTCGCCAGTGTGCTTTTTCCCTTCGATGCCACGGCCGAGTCGCTCTTCGATCTCGCCCGCGGCCATCTCCTGTCGCTCGCCGAATCGAGCACTCAGCGCGGCAAGAAATCGGAGCACGCGGTGACGTTCGACTACACGACGGCACAGGCCCTTTATTCCGTGCCGGGTGGAAGCGACGCACCCCGTGCCTTGCCGATGCCCGCCGGAGATCCGATGGATTTGATCACGAGCCTTGTGCAAACGCGCGCCTGGGATCTCAAGCCCGGCGAGAAACGCGACGCCCTCGTGCTGTTTGACGATGATTTTTATGAACTGACCATCCACGCGGCCCGCTTTGAGGAGGTGCGCACGTCGCTCGGTAAGTTTCAGGCGCTCGTGCTGGAACCGCGCATGGACAAAACGGCCCCGAAGGGAATGTTCAAACGTGGCTCGACCGCACGGGTTTGGATTTCGCAGGACGAACGCCGGCTGCCCGTGAAATTTGAAGTCGAATTCAAGGTCGGCACCGGTGTCGCCACCCTCACCCGCTATGACCCGCCAGCCCCCGTCAAAGTGGCAGAGGGCAAGCCCGCCGCCAAAGTTCCAGCGTCAGCGGATGCGAAAAATTCTCGTCCTTAGAGGGGGCGCGCTGGGCGACTTCGTCGTCACGCTACCTGCGCTCGCGGCACTGCGCCGGCGTTGGCCGGACGCACGCATCGAACTCGTGGGCAACGCCACCGCCGCGCAACTCGCGGGCTCGCGCGGATTGATCGACGCCGTGCACTCGCAGCATGAGGCGCGCTGGAGTGCGCTGTTTGGCGCCGGGCCGCTGCCCCAGGAACTAGCAACGTGGCTCGCGACCTTCGACCTCGTGATGAATTACTGGCCGGATCCCGATGGCGCGATCGCGCGGCGGTTTCCCCGGCGGAGCGAGCAAGCGTTTCTCACCGCAGACGCGCACCCGACTCAGGCGCCGGCGGCGGCGCACTATTGCGTCCCACTGCGTGCGCTGGGCGTGGAAGCGGAGTCCCATTTTCACTTGCTCGCGACTTCCGGTGTAGAGCGCGGTCTCCCGTCCCCGCCGATTTCGCCGCCAGCATACCCGCCATCGCAGCGGCGGAGTCAGGTGACCCCGCCCTACGGCATCGCGGTTCATCCCGGCAGCGGTTCGCCAAATAAAAATTGGCCGCTGGAAAACTGGCTCGCCGTCATCGCAATGCTGCCCGGCCGGGTTTTGCTCATCCTCGGTGAGGCAGAAATCGAGCGGTGGAGCGCATTGACTTCAGCACGCCTCGTTCGCGGCGTGTCCGAGCAGCGCGTTGGGGGTAAGACGGTCCACCTTGCTGTTGATCTGCCGCTGGAAGATCTCGTCACCCAACTGAGCACTTGCCGGCTTTTCCTCGGTCACGATTCCGGCATCAGTCATCTTGCCGCGGCGTGCGGGGTGCCGAGCCTCCTCCTTTTCGGCCCGACCGATCCGGCCATGTGGGCACCGCCCGCGCCGCACGTGCGCGTGATCAAGTGTGGTGAAACGCTGACTTCGATTTCGGTCGAACACGTAACGGCGGCTCTCCGGAGTAGCGCTATGCTTTAGCCCGCGCCCGGACACGTTCCACCGCGGACGGCGGCACCGCGCTCATGCCCAGCACAAACCGCCACCGCTTCCCCGCCCAAACCGGCCCCGCGTAGTCCACGCCAATCCGCGGAGTCGCCTTTACCCGCCCCCGCGGCACGCGTTCGCCGCGATCTTCGAGCCACAGACCGCACTCCGCGTCAGTTGCACACCGACCGTTCAACTTACGATCGATGGCCAGCGTTTTAGTGACGCGCCCGGGACCACTGACACCCTCGACGCCCCGAATTAACACCGCCGCCGGCCACTCGGCGGGACCGACGACGAGGTTCAGCATCTCGTGGACGCCATAGCAGAGATAGACATACCAGACGCCACCGGCCGCATACATGACCGCCGTGCGCGCGGTGCGACCGACGCGCGCATGACAGGCGAGGTCGCGTTCACCGTCGTAGGCTTCAGTCTCGACAATCATCCGGGCGTCGAGGCGACCATCCGCGAAACGGCGC
>JANNEY010000227.1:0-7580 GCA_031379235.1 Opitutaceae bacterium
CCACGTTCACCCTCGGCGGCGCGCAGACCGCCGACGCGGGGACTTACCAAGCCCTCGTCTACACGGCCAACGGCGCCGCCCTGAGCGCACCTAGCACGCTCACAGTGCGCCCCACGATTATTTCTCCGGCCACGCGGCTCGCGAATCTTTCCACGCGCGGTTTCGTTGGCACCGGCTCGGGCGTGCTCATCTCAGGGTTCGTTATTGGCGGCACGACGCCAAAGGAAGTGCTTATCCGCGCCATCGGCAGCACCACGCTCGGCGGCTTCGGTGTCGCCAACACTCTTTCCGATCCACAGCTCACGCTCTTCGATGCCGGTGGCAAAACCATCGCGCAAAACGACGATTGGAGCGCGCCCTCGGTCACCGCGATCGCCGCGGCTTCGCTCCGACTCGGCGCGTTCGCATTACCCAACGGCAGCACCGATGCCGCGCTTCTCATCACCCTCGCGCCGGGCAGTTACACCGCGCAGGTCGCGGGTGGCAACGCCACCACGGGCGTCGCCCTCGTGGAAGTTTACGATGCTGACGCGAGCACCGCGCTCGCCGTCACGCGCAAGCTCGGCAATCTCTCCACCCGCGGCACCATCGGACCGAACGGCGCCATCCTCATCGCCGGCCTCGTCGTCCGCGGCCCCGATGCGCGCACATTCCTGATCCGTGCCATCGGCCCCACGCTCAACCGTTTTGGCCTCGCCAACGCGTTGATTGATCCGGTGCTCACACTGCACGACGCCAAGGGTGCCCAACTGCGCTACAACGACGACTGGGACACGCCCTACGGTGGCATGCCCGCCTTCCGCGCCGCGGCCGTGCGCGTCGGCGCCTTTAGCCTCGTGGAGAAACGCGACCACGAGACGAGCGCCGGCCTCGACTCCGTGATGCTCGTTACGCTCGCGCCGGGCAACTACACGGCCCAGGTCGCCGGTTTCCGCGACGCGACCGGCTTGGCGCTGATTGAGATTTACGAGATGCCGAATTGAAATCGGCCGCGCTTCCCTCCACTCACGGGGCATGTCCGAGTTCAAACACTTCTTCGGCGTCGCGCCGTCCGATCAAAATGCGCTCGATCTTTTCTCGGGCGAATGGTCGTCGCAGCCGCCGTCGGCCCGGCCGGAGTTGAAGGCCGGCGTCACGCCGCTCTTCGACGATCCGCGGATCGCGTGGGCCAACCACCGCTTGATCGAGATGGGCCTCGTGGGCGGCGTGCAGGATCGCGACGTGCTGGAGCTCGGGCCGCTGGAGGGTGGCCACACCTTTCTCCTCGACCGGCTCGGCGCGAAGTCGGTGACCGCCATTGAGGCCAACGCCCGCGCCTACCTGAAATGCCTGATTGCGAAGGAAACCTTCGGGATGCCGCACGCACGCTTTCTCCTCGGCGATTGCCTCGAATTTCTCCGCACCAACGAGCGCCGCTACGAGGTCGGCATCGCCTGCGGCATTCTCTACCATCTGACCAATCCGGTCGAATTACTCGAGCTGCTCGCGCGCCGGTGCGACGCGCTGTTTCTCTGGACCGTCTTCTACGATGCCGACTTCGTGGCGAAAAATCCCGTGCCCGGCGCAAAATTCTCCGAGGCGCTGAGCATGGAGACGGCCGGGTTCAAACACACGGTGCACCGTTTCAACTACGGGCCGTCGCTGGACTGGAAGGGCTTCTGCGGCGGCGGCGAGGTTTACAGCTACTGGATGGAAAAGCATGAAATCGAGGCCGCGCTCCGCACGTTTGGGTTCACCGATTTCCGCACCGAGGTGCACCCGAACGTCCATGGCAGCGCCCTGATGCTGGCGGCCCGGCGGGCGTGAGTGTTGCAGGACCGCGTGGGGGCTGGGCGCACCGGGAACGAAGGAGAATCTCACTCAAATTTGACGTGGCGTGGCACCGGCAGCACCGTCTTACTGTCGTCACGCCGATGAGAACCCTTGCCCTCACCACCCTGCTGCCGCTGCTCGCCGCGGTCCTGTTCGGGGCGGAGCCGGGGACGGTCCTTTCCAGCAAGACGCCTTTCGGTTCCACCCGCGGGGTCGGCGGCCCGGCCGAAGCGGCCAATGAATCCATCGAGTTCACCGGGGTGAGCACCATCGGCCGAAAGACCGATTTTATTTTCTACGACAAGGTCGCCAAGAAGAGCCACTGGATCGCCAAGGGCGAAACTAAGAACGGCATCGCCCTCCTGAACTACGACGACAAGCGCGAGCAGGTCGTAGTGAAAATCAACGGCACGGAAAAGACGCTCACCCTTCGCAAATCTCACGGTCCGGCTGGCGCGAACCGTGTGGTTGCGGCTGTGCCCACCGGTTTCAACGTCGCGGCGCCCGCGAATTCCCCTTCGTCCGCGCCGACGCCCGCGGGGCTTTCCGCGGCTCCCGCGCCGACGAATCCGACGCCCGCCGTTCCGGCCGCACCACTCACGCAAACCCAGCAGGAAACGGAAGCCCGGATGCTCGTCAGCGATTTGCTCGAAATCGGCATGGCCCAGCGCAAGGCCTACGAAGAAAAGTTAAAGCAGGCCGGCACCAACCCGACCGCGGCAAATACGGCTCCCGCCGAGCAGGCCGGAACCACGCCGCCGAAAACGGGTGGGTGAATGCCTCGGCTTCTGAACTAGGCTGAGACCTCGAATCGGCCGGCGTTTCTCAGCTGAATTTGTGCGGCGGGAAAAAGATTTCGCGACCATGGCTTTTGCGGTCAAAAACGTGCAGCGGCGGCTGTCTCGGTTCCGGACGTTCACGAGCTTTCTGGTAGTGGCCTGCGCGCAATTCTTAAGCCCCGCTGCGGCTGCTGATCCGGCTTCCAAGATCGATCCCCCGGCTTGGTCACAGCGGCATTCCAAAGCAGAGCTTCAAGCGTATGGAATGCGGGTTTTCGCTCAGGAGCCCCAGGCGAGGAGCCATCGGGTGATCCGAGAATCGAAATTGCGCCGCATCCTGATAAGGCAGCAGTCCGAGAAATGACCAAGGACCGGTTCGCGGCCACGGCAGGGGAACTGCCTTGAACGCGACTAACCGCTGTCTCATCACGCCCCCGGCTTTTTGCCCCAGCCGTAAACCCAAAAATTCAGCCGTCCCGCGACGTGAATGTCGGCGAAGCCCGCGTGGCGCAGGAAGGCGTCGATTTCGGGCTGCGTGGAGGCCTTGGAGATTTGCGCGGGGCGCTCCTTCGGTTTGAAATTTTTCCGGCTCTCCTCGAACACCGTCCAGCCCACGGATGACGCGAGGTCGACGTTGTCGCAGTAGAATCGGCCGCCGGGCTTCAGCACGCGTTTCGCCTCGAGCACATAGTTGTAGCGGTCCCATTCCTCGAGGTGCATGAAGACGACGGTCGTGTAGACGACGTCGACCGAGGCATCGGGAATCGGCTGCAGGTCGTAGCCCGAGATTTCCTGGAGCCGGATGTTGGTCAGCCCGAGCAGCCGCCGGCCGGCGAGCCGCAGCATGTTGGCCGACACATCGCAGCCAATCCACTCCTTGACGAACGGCGACAGCACGCGGCCCACGCGGCCCACGCCGCAGCCGATTTCGAGAAACGTGTCGGTCGGTTTGACGCCGACCGTGTCGCGCAGGATATCGATGGTGTCCTCCGCGTCGGCGTGAAATTTATCCTCGTCGGTGTAGCCCGAGACGACGAGATACGCGTCCCGCTTGGAACCCGAGAGGGAATTCCACACCGCTTTGTAGTCGCCGCGCAATTGGCTCATCGCGGCCGAGACAACGCCGCGCGCCACGCCGCGTCAAGGTGGAGCGCGTTGCACCCAACGCGCTTTCAGGACGCACGCCCGCGCGCGCACCAGCGTCTTGGCGGCAAGCCGCTCCACCAAAGATCGCGCTTCCCGCTCGGGGGGATTTTCGCATGCTGCGCGCGATGCGCATCCTCATCTCCGGCGTCTGCGGCTTCGTGGGCAGCACGCTCGCGCGCGCCCTCGCCGAGGCCGGCGGCCACGAGATCGCGGGGTTTGATAATTTTATCCGGCCGGGCAGCGAGACCAACCGCGCCGACCTCAAGCTCCGCGGCGTAAAACTTTTTCACGGCGACCTCCGCGCGCCCAGCGATCTGGAGACGCTGCCCGCCGCTGACTGGGTGATCGATGCGGCGGCAAATCCGAGCGTGCTCGCCGGCGTGGATGGCCGCACGAGCTCCCGCCAACTCGTCGAGCACAACCTCGGCGGCACGGTGAACCTGCTGGAGTTCTGCAAACAGCATCGCGCCGGCTTCACGTTGCTCAGCACGAGTCGCGTTTACGCCATTGCGCCGCTGGCCGCGCTGCCAACCGAGGTGAAAGAGAACGCGTTTCACCTTTCCACCCGTGCCCCGGGCCTGCCCGTCGGCGTGAGCGAAGCAGGAGTGGCGGAGAATTTTTCCACGCAAGCGCCGGTCTCGCTCTACGGCGCGACCAAGCTCGCCAGCGAGGCCCTGGCGCTCGAATACGGCGAGACCTTCAGTCTGCCTGTCTTCATCAACCGCTGCGGCGTGCTCGCCGGCGCGGGTCAGTTCGGTCGCGCCGATCAGGGAATCTTTGCCTACTGGATTAACGCGTGGCTCCGGCAACGGCCGCTGAAATACATCGGTTTTGGCGGCCAAGGTCATCAAGTCCGCGACTGCCTGCATCCGCGCGATCTGGTGCCGGTGCTGGTGCAGCAGCTCCGCGCCCCCAAGCTCGGCACCGAGGATCGCGTGGCGAATTTCTCCGGCGGCGCGGCGTCGGCTATCTCGCTGCGCCAGTTGAGCAACTGGTGCGCCGCCAACCTCGGCGCGCACACCGTCGGCGCCGACGCCACGCCGCGGGCCTTTGACATCCCATGGCTGGTGCTCGACTCCGCGAAAGCCGCCCGCCTGTGGCAATGGCGCCCGGCTGCGTCCACCACCGCGATTCTTACCGAAATCGCCGCACATGCCCGGGCGAACCCGCAGTGGCTGGATGTCTCCGCACCCCTCTGAGACAGAATTGAACCGGAAGGCCGGAAAGTTCGGGAAGCATGGACTTCCGCCTTTCCATTCCTTTCCGTAATTCCCGATCTTCCTGTTCAAAAGAACATGCCCGCCGCGTCCACCCCGCTCCAACTTTTCTCCGTCGTCATCCCCGCCCGCGACGAGGAGGAGTCGCTGCCTTCGACGCTCCAGGACATTTTCGACACTTTGACCGTCGAGGGCATCCCGCACGAAATCGTCGTCGTAGATGATGGGAGCAACGACCGCACCTGGACCGTCCTGCAGGCGCTCCGCCAAAAATTTCCCACGCTCGCTCCCACGCAGAACGCCAGCGGCACGCACGGCTTCGGTCGCGCCGTAACGTGGGGGATGGAGCAGAGCCGCGGCGATGCCATCGTCATCATGATGGCGGACGCCTCGGATTCGCCCGCTGACGCGGCACGTTACTGGCGCCTGCTCAACGAAGGCTACGACTGTGCGTTTGGCAGCCGCTTCGTCGAGGGCGGCGAGGTTGTCGACTATCCGCGCGTGAAACTCTTCGTAAACCGGATAGCGAATTTTCTCGTGCGCGTCGGCTTCAACATTCCGCTGAACGACACGACCAACGCGTTCAAAGCCTACCGCCGCACGGTGATCGATGGTTGCCGGCCGTTTCTCGCCCCGCATTTCAACCTCACGGTCGAACTGCCGCTGAAAGCCATCGTCCGCGGCTACAGTTTTGCGGTCACCCCGATTTCTTGGCGCAACCGGAAATTCGGCGTCGCGAAACTGAAGATCAAAGAAATGGGTAGCCGTTATTTTTTCATCTGCGCCTACGTGTGGCTCGAGAAATATTTCAGTCGCGGCGACTACCGCCGAAAGTGAAGAGCGGGCCCCGCAACAAACCCCTTGTTTCCGCGGCCATCCCCCGTTTCCCTTGCCCCTTTCCATGATCTATCTGCTCGGAGGCTCCGGCTACGTCGGCACCGCATATCAGGCCTTGCTCACCCGCAAGGGCATCGCTTTTCGCAATCTTCGCCGCGCCGAGGTCGACTACACCAACCGCGACGTCCTGCGCACCGCGCTGCTGCGCGACAAACCCGCGTTCTTGATCAACGCCGCCGGTTACACCGGCAAGCCCAACGTCGACGCCTGTGAACTCCACAAGCACGACTGCCTGTTCGGCAATGCCGTGCTGCCCGGCATCGTCGCCGATGCCTGCGCCGACGCCGGTGTGCCGTGGGGTCACGTCTCTTCGGGCTGCATCTACACCGGCGCGCGCCCCGATGGTTCCGGTTTCACCGAAACCGACACCCCGAACTTCACCTTCCGCACCAACAACTGTTCCTTCTACAGCGGCACCAAGGCAATCGGCGAAGAGGTGCTCACCGGCAAACCGAACCTTTATCTCTGGCGCCTGCGCATCCCCTTCGATCAGCACGAAAGTCCGCGCAACTACCTGACCAAGCTCATCCGCTATCAGACCCTTCTCGCCGCCGAAAACTCCGTTTCGCAGCTTGAAGAATTTGTCACCGCCACCTTCGCCTGCTGGGAGCAGCGCGTGCCCTTCGGCCTCTACAACGTCACCAATCCCGGCCACGTCACGACCCACGAAGTCGTCGACCTGATCAAAAAGAGCGGCGTCGCCAAAAAGGAATTCGTCTTCTTCAAAGACGAGACCGAGTTCATGAAAAAGGCGGCCAAAACGCCGCGCTCCAATTGCGTCATGGATTCAGCCAAACTCGCCGGCGTCGGCATCCGCATGACCGAAGTTCACGAAGCCATCGCCCGCGACCTCGCGCGTTGGCAGCGAGCTGCCAACGCGAGTTGAAGTTGAGAGTTTAAGTTTAAGTCGTGATCCGTGCGCCTCTCCCGCTCCCTTCAACCTAAACTTCCAACTTCAACTGCGAAAATTTTCAGCATGAAAATTTTAGTCACCGGCGGCGCCGGCTTCATCGGCAGCAACCTCGTCCGCCTCCTCGTCACGACCACGGATCACACCGTGCTCAACTTGGACGCCCTCACCTACGCCGGCAACCGCCACTCCCTCGACGACCTCGCGGCCAATCCTCGCTACCGCTTCGAGCAGGCCGATATTTGCGACGCCGCGGCAATGGCGAAGCTCTTCACCGAATTTCGCCCCGACTGGGTCATGCACCTCGCCGCCGAGAGCCACGTCGATCGCTCGATCGACGGGCCGGGCGCATTCATCCAGACCAACGTCGTCGGCACCTTCACGCTGTTGCAGGCCGCCCGCGCGCACTTCGAAAAGCTCACCGGCCCCGCCAAGGACCGCTTCCGTTTCCTCCACGTCTCAACCGACGAGGTCTATGGCTCGCTGGGCGACACCGGACTCTTCACCGAGCACACGCCCTACGATCCGCACTCGCCCTACTCCGCCAGCAAGGCCGCGTCTGATCACCTCGCGCGCGCCTGGGCCGACACCTACAAGCTGCCCGTGCTGGTGACCAACTGCTCCAACAACTACGGCCCCTACCAGTTCCCCGAAAAACTGATCCCCGTCGTCATCCTCAAGGCTCTGCGCGGCGACCCGATCCCCGTTTACGGCAAGGGCGAAAACATCCGCGACTGGCTCTACGTCGAAGACCACGCTGCCGCCATTTGGCTCGTCCTCCAAAAAGGCCGCCTCGGCGAGACCTACAACATCGGCGGC
>JANNEY010000232.1:0-6012 GCA_031379235.1 Opitutaceae bacterium
GAGCTGGGCGCCGAGTTCGGAGGGCTCGAGATCGCGGGAGGCTTGGAGCGCGCCGTCCTTGGGCTGGGCGAGCAAGACGTGGGCGCCGGCAAGGAGCGCGAGGACGGTGGCGAGACGGCGGCAAGGATTCATGGGGAGGGCGCGTAAATTTTTGCCGGCCTTCGCGGGGGCGCACGTTGACCTCAACACGCCGGGGCGGGCAGGCATCCTAAAAGCGCGTTGGGGGCAACGTGCTCCACCTCACGGCGTGAGATATTTCGCGAACCACTCAAACGTGCGCCGCATGCAGTCGCGGCCCTCGTCGCTGTCCACGTTGAGGAACTCGTGGCCGCCGGGAGCGAGTTCGTAGAGGTGCGAGTCATGGACCTTGCCATAGGCCTTGAGCGACTCGATCACGCGCTTGTTGTGGAGCTGATAGGGCACGGTCTTGTCGCCGGTGGTGGAGAGCAGGAGCACAGGCGTCTCGATCTTTTCGACATGGAAGGCGGGCGAGACCTCGACGTAGGCAGGGAGGTTTTTGTCGGGCAGCTTGCCGCCGAAATTTTTCTGGCTCGCGATGTCGGCGCGGCGGGCCTCGGACTTGTAGCCCATGAACGCGACGAGGTCGGCGAGGCCGGCGACATCGACCGCGGCCTTGAAACGCTTCGGCTCCACCTGCAGCGAGCGCAGCGTGATCATGCCGCCGCGGCTGTGGCCGAAGATGCCCATGCGCGAGGCGTCCACGAACTCCTTCTTGGAAAAATACGCTGCGGCCGCGAGCACGTCGGCGAGATCGGTCACGCCATAGTTGTTCTCGTAGATCGTCTCGTCGTGGCCGGAGCTGCCGCGATACTCGGGGTAGATGACCGTGTAGCCACGCTTGATCGCCTCGGCGATCCACGGGAACCATTCGTTCGTAAGCTGGATGTGGTTGCCGCCGTGCACGAGCACGAGCGCGGGAAGTTTTTTACCGGCGGCGAGTCCGGCCGGCGTGAAGATGTAGCCGGGGATGGCCTCCTTGTCGGCGGTGGTCGCGGGATACGACACGCGCTGCATTTTAATCTTGTCGCCGTATTCCTGCCGGAAGGTGAGGACGTTGAGCTCGGTCTTCAGCATGAAGACTTCCTGCGTGAGACGGTTGACCTGGGTCTCGACATCGCGGGCGTTGCGATTGGTGAAGGCCGTGAGCGTGCCCTCGGCGGGGGCCTTGGGCGCGTCCTGCGCGAGGAGCGGAACGGCGAGGGCGATGAGAGAAAGGCCAAGCGTGGCGGCGAAAGGGAAACGATTTTTCATGGGGGAAAGTTGGGGCGGGTGATGGCTGCCGGCGGCTGGAAAGTCGCCGCTCCGACGGAGGGGCGGCTTTTCAGCCGCCCATGAACCGAGAGGGCTTGTCAGCAGCGGTGCGAGCGGAACACGACTTCAGAAACTCGCCATGAGGCTGAACTTCACGAGGCGGGGCGCCGTGACGCCGAGGAGGCTGGAGCCGGAGACGGCCCACGCGTTTTTGTTGGTGAGGTTGTCGGCGGTGATACGCGCGGTGAGCGGAATCTCGCCGGATTTGAAACGGTAGCTCGCGCCGGCCGACAGAGTGGTGAAGCCGCCGATGTAGCCCTGGTTGGTGTTGTTCACGGCGCGGCGGCCGACGTAGTAGCTGCCGGCCGTGAGACCGAGGCCCTTGACGGAGGTGCGCCATTCGCCGAAGAGCGAGCCGGTGTAACGCGGCAGGCCCTCGGGGGTCTTGTTGAGCGTGGTGGCGTTGAGCGCCTTGACTTGGCGCGCGTCGAGATTTTGTAGCGACGCGATGAGGGAGAAATCCTTCGTGACCTCGCCGGAGAGGAAGAGCTCGAGGCCGCGGAAGCGGGCGAGGCCGTTGGCCGCAAAAATATTGTTCGCCGGATCGGTGAACGTGCTGGGGCGCTCGATCTCGTAGAAGCCGAGCTGCGCGAGGAGGCCGCCGAAGAGCCGGGCCTTGGCGCCGATTTCCTTTTGCGTGGAATTGAGCGGCGGAAGGATGGAGCCGGCGTTGACGGTGCCGGCGGGGGCGTTGCCGCCGGCCTCGAGGCCCTTCAAATAGCTGCCGTAGATCGAGGAGTTGGGCGTAGGCTTGAAGACGGCGGAGAACATCGGCTGCACCTTGCCCGTGACCTCGTAGTTGGTCGTGAGCGTAGTGCTCGTGTAGTCGGTGGAGCGTGCGCCGACGATGACCTGCACCTTGTCTTCGAATGCCGACACACGATCAGAAACGTAGTAGCCGAAATCCTTGATGCGCGTCGGCACCTGCGTGATGACGGTGGTCGGCGGCGTGAACACCGGGACGGCGACGGGCGCGTAATAATTTTGCGGGAAGGCGACGGTGCCGCGGCTCGGCGCGTTGGCGCGGCGGATGTTGCGGGTCACGCCGAGCGAGACGTCGTGCCGCAGATTGCCGGTGCGGAAGCGGCCGAAGGTTTCCGCGCGGTAGTTGGAGTTGCGGTAGTCCTGGCCGGGAAAGAATTGCACGCTGAGGTTGCCCGCGCCGGTGCCGACGGTCGTGGCCTGCGGCGCGGCAAATGTGAACGGCACGTAGATGCGGTCGCGGTTGGTGTGGGCGTTGCCCGCCTCGACGAAGACGGTCCACTGCGGGTTGATGATGTAGTCGGCGCGCGTCCACCAGTTGGTCATGAAGGCGTCGTAGCGCTGCCACTCGCCGCCGAGGTTGCGGGAGTTGGGCGGGAGCGGCGGCGGCGTGACGACGCCGGCGATGGCGGCAGGGAGCGTGAGGGCGCTCTGCTCAGTGACGTTTTTCTCGAGGTGCTCGAAGTCGGCGCGGAGGATGAGCTGCGGGGCGATTTTCCAGTCGCCGGCGAGCGCGACGAATTTCCGATCACCCGCATAGTTGTCGATACCGGTCTCTTCCTTGCTGGCGGCGGCGTTCAGGCGGAGGCCGACGGCGCCACCGGGGGCAAAGCGGCGGGAGAAATCGAGTGCGCCGCCGTAGCCGCCGGCGGAATTGGCGTTGATGGTGACGGTGGTGAGCGGGCCGGGCGTGGGGCGCTTGGTGACGAGGTTGATGACGCCGCTCGGCGGGATGAAGCCGTAGTAGAGCGACGACGTGCCCTTCAGCACCTCGACGCGCTCCTTGTTCTCAAGCGAGATGTCGGCGAGGTTGATAATAGGGAGGGAGCCGTTGAGGCGGAAATTGCCGCGGTTCTCGACGATGATGCCGCGGATGGCGAGGTTGTCGTAGGCGGAGCCAGTGATCTGCGCGCGGGTGACACCGGCGGTGTTTTTCAGCGCGTCGAAGAGGCTGCGCGCGGACTGGGCCTCGAGCACCTCGCGGGTAAGGACGTTGACGGTCAGCGGGACATCCACCGGATCGAGATCGCGAAAGGCGCCCAGCTGCACGCTGTCGGCCTGATAGCTGGTGGCGCGGCCGGCAGAGACATTGAAACTCTCGAGCGTGACCGCCGGCATGTCCCTCGCAGCGGCGGCGGGAACGGGAGTTTGACCGAAGCCGGCGAACGGCGCGGCCAGCAGCAGTGCGGCAACGCGAAACGAAAGGTGCGGGGGCAGGATTGTTTTCATGGGGTGCGAAGCTAAGGGGGAATGCACTGCGGTTAGCAGACCATCACTCGTCCGTGCGTTCGAGCCATTTGTCCTGAATTTATCCTGAATTGCGGTTCAGCTTGCGCCAGGTTCCGAAGCGCCGGCCTGAATTTTTTTCAGCGAATTCCGGCAAGTTTGGCATTCCTCCGGCACGCACGGGCCGGCAATTTCCAAGTGATGTTTCTCACGCCCATTCCCGCCGCGCTGCGTTTCGCGGGTGGCTGTTTGCTCGTGAGCTGCCTGGGCGGCGGGCTAGAAGGGCTTCAACTGGGCCGAGGGGAAACTCAGAAATTTGTCCTGACCGAGAACTTGATCACGCGCGGGAGGTTGACCGAAAGGAGATTACTGCCGACGCCGGCCCACGCGACTTTGTCGGAGAGGTTATCGCCATTGACGCGGAACGTCACGTCGGCGTTGGAAATTTTGCAGGCATACGAGGCACCGGCGGAGAACGTGGTGTAGCCGCCGACGTTGCCCTGCGCATTGTTGTTGAGCGGCCGGCGGCCGATGTAAAACGCGCCGGCGGACAGCGCGAGGCCCTTGGCCTGCGGCACGCGCCACTCGGCGAAAAGCGAGCCGGTGTAGCGCGCGGTGCCCTCGGGGGTCTTCTGGTAGGTGAGCGGCGTGGCGGCATTGAGCTGCTTGGCGTCGAGCACGGTGCCGGAGGTGATGAGCGAAACGTTCGGCATGATCTCGCCGGACGCGAAGAACTCGGTGCCCTTGTAGCCGGCCTTGCCGTTGGCGGTGAGAAAATTTCGCGCATCGATGAAAGTCGCGGGGCGCTCGATGTCGAAGTAGCCGATCTGGTAGAGCACGCCGCGGAAGTCGGCCTTGGCGCCGATCTCATACTGGCGCGATTCGAGCGGGGCGAGCACGGTGCCGGCGTTGGCCTGCGCGTTGCCGGCGGTGGCGCCGGCCTCGAGGGCCTTGAGGTAGCTGACGTAAATCGAGGTGCCCGCGGTGGGCTTGTAGGTGGCCGTGGCCATCGGGCTGATCTTGTGCTTCACGGCATAGAGGGCCGAGGTCGTGGTGGTGACGCCGGTCGTGTTGTTGGTCGTGAAGACGTAGGTGTTGCTGCGGAAATTCGTCGAGCGCACGCCGGCGATCACCTGCACGTGATCATCGAAGCCCGTCACGCGGTCATAGACGTAGCTCCCGGTGTCGCGAAGGTGGTTGAGCGTGCGCGTGGTCGTGGCGGTGGGCTGATTCAGCACGGGCACCTGAAGCGGGTTGTAGAGATTCTGCGGCGTGGTGGCGTTGCCACGGAGATAGACGTCCTGATCGCGCTCGTTGGAGGTCTCGCCGACGGAGAGGTTGTGCTGGAAGCCGAGGGTCTTGAAGCGGCCGTAGAGTTCCACGCGGTAATTGTCGTTGGTGTAGCGCATGGCGGGGTTGAACGTGACCTGGAGCGTGCCGTTGCCCGTGGTGAGATTGTAATTTTGGAACTGCGAGGAGAGGCGCGAGCGGAAGGTGAGCGCATGGCCGGCCTCGGCGACGATCGTCCAGTTGCGCGAAATCAGCACATCGACGCGGAGGAGTTGCGCGAGGGCGCGGGTGTCGAATTTCTGCCACTCGCCGGCGAGGTTGCGGGTGTTGGGCGGCATCGGCGGGAGCGGCACGGCGCCGGCGACAACCGGGAGCAACGTGAAAATGGACTGCTCGGAAGCCTGCTTGTTGGTGTTCACGACATCATAGCGGAGGAGGAGTTGGTCGCTGATTTTCCAATCGGCGGACAGCGCCTCGAGCGAGCGCTTGCCGGAGAAGTTGTCGATGCCGAGATCCTCCTGGCCGCGCGCGAGGTTCACCCGCACGCCGACCTGCTCGTCCTTCGCGAAGCGGCGCGAGACATCGATCTGGCCGGTGAAGGCGCCGAAGCTGTTCGCGAGCACGGTGACCGAGGTCAGCGGTTTCTTGGTCGGGCGCTTGGTCACGAGATTGACGACGCCGCTCGGCGGCACGAAGCCGTAGAAGAGCGAAGTGGCGCCCTTGAGCACTTCGACGCGCTCGATGTTCTCGAGCGAGAGGTCGGCGAGGTTGACGACGGGCAGCGAACCGTTGAGGCGGAAGTTGCCGCGGTTCTCGACGGTGATGCCGCGGATGGCGATGTTGTCGGCAACGGAGCCGCCGCCGGTCTGCGCGCGCGTGACGCCCGCGGCGTTCTTCAGTGCGTCGAAGAGCGTGCGTCCGCCCTGCGCCTCGATCACCTCGCGGGTCATGACGTTGACGGTGAGCGGCACATCGACGGGGTTCACGTCGCGGAAAGAGCCGACCTGCACCTTGTCGGACTGATAGCTCTGCACGCGCGAGCTGGAGACGTTGAATTCCTCGAGCGTAACGGCCGGCGTGTCCTTCACGGCGGTGGCGGGAACGGGAGTTTGACCGAAGCCGGCGAACGGCGCGGCCAGCAGCAGTGCGGCAACGCGAAACGAAAGGTGCGGGGGCAGGATT
>JANNEY010000267.1:0-4777 GCA_031379235.1 Opitutaceae bacterium
GCCGCCGATCCCGCCCAGCCCAAGGCCGATCGCATCGCCGCGCAGAAGGAACTGCTCGCGAAATTTCAGGCAATTGTCGCCGCCGCTCCGAAGATCCCGCCGCGCGCGATGATCCCGGCTGACGCCGAGAAACCGGCCGACGAGGCCATCCGCGTGTCGGGTCAGTATGATCGCCTCGGGAAAAAAGTCCCGCGCGGCTTCCTCCGCGTGATCAGCGACACCCCGCCGGAGATTCCGGAAGACCGCAGCGGCCGGCTCGAGCTGGCCCGTTGGCTCACCGACACCAAGCACGGCGCCGGCCACCTCGCCGCGCGCGTCATGGCCAATCGCGTCTGGCACTATCTGTTTGGCCGCGGCCTCGTTCGCACAACGGACAATTTCGGGCGCACCGGCGAGCTGCCGAGCCACCCCGAGTTGCTCGACTACCTCGCGCGTCGGCTGGTCGATTCGGGCTGGTCGATCAAACACCTCGTGCGCGAGATCGTGCTGACCCGCACCTTTGTGATGAGCAGCCGCGACCACGCCGCGGCCAGCGCCGTCGACCCCGACAACGCGCTGCTGTGGCGCGCCCCGCGCCGTCGCCTCGAGCCGGAGGCCATGCGCGACGCCATGCTCGCGGTCGCGGGCAAACTGGACCTCAAGCCGCTCGACTCTACGGTCGCCTACTTGGACGACCAGGCCACCGGAGTCGGCGCCAACAAGAATCGCCGGCGCACGGATTTCCCCAATCGCAGCATCTACCTGCCCGTAATCCGCAACGACCTCCCTGAACTTTTCGACGTTTTCGATTTCGCGAATCCACAGACGAGCACCGGGCTGAGACCCGAGACGATGGTGGCGACGCAGGGCTTGTTCATGCTTAACGATCCGTCCGTCACGGCGGCCGCCGAGGCGTTGGCGCGCCGCCTGTCGGTGGAGAACTGGTTGGCCGGCCCGCGTGAAATGATCGACATCCTCTACCAGTTGGCGCTCGGCGCCGCGCCGTCGGAAGCCGAGCGCGCCGACCTGCTGTCCTTCATCGAGCGCCAAAAATCCCGGCTGGCGTCGGGCGACGCGAAGGATCCGAACCTCCAGGCGTGGTCCCTCGCTTGCCAAGCGCTCTTTGCGTCGAGCCGTTTCCAAACCTTGGACTAACCTATGAACTGCCATCATTTCACCCACGCAATCACCCGGCGGGAAATGCTGCGCGCCAGCGCCGGCGGCTTTGGCCAACTCGCGCTCGCGGCGATGGCCGGGAAAACCCTCCTTGGCGCGACCCCGGCCGCCACGCCGATTCCCGCGCGCGCGAAACGGATCATCTTTCTCTTCATGTGGGGCGGCCCCAGCCACGTGGACATGTTCGACCCGAAGCCGCGCCTGAACACCGAGGCGGGCAAGGAGCTGCTCGGCGCAACTGTCGGCAGCAAAAAGGAAAAACTCGGCGCCGTGCTCGGGTCGCCGTTCACCTTCAAGCCGCACGGGCAAAGCGGCGTCGTGATGAACGACCTCCTACCCCATCTTTCCCGCCACGCCGATCGGATGTGCGTCGTTCGCTCGCTGCACACTGAGGGCAATGCGCACGGCGAAGCGCTGCTCCGCCTGCACACCGGCCAGGCCAATCTCGTCCGCCCGAGCGTCGGCTCCTGGATCAGCTACGGCCTCGGCCGGGAAAACGAAAATCTTCCCGCGTTCATCACGATCTCCCCGCCGCGCGGCCACGGCGGAGTGCAGAATTACGGCAACGGTTTTCTGCCCGCGAACCACCAAGGCATGGCCATCGGCTCGGCCGAGATCCCGATCGCCAAGGCCGTCGTGCCCAACCTCGGCCACCCGCAGCTCGCCTCCGTCGACCAACGCGAGCAACTCGCACTCATCCAGGCGCTCAACCGCCGGCACCTCGACGCCGTCGGCCGCGACCCGCGCATCGAGGGCCTCATCGCGAACTACGAGCTGGCATTTCGTATGCAGTCCACGATGCCCGCGATCATGGATCTGGGCGACGAGTCGAAGGCGATGCTCGAGTCCTACGGCATCGGCGCGGAGCCGACCGACAATTTCGGCCGCCAGTGTCTGCTCGCGCGGAAATTTGCCGAACGCGGCATGCGCTACATCCAAGTCTCGACGAACTACACGTGGGACCATCACAAAAAAGTGAAGTCCGGCACCGTTGAGGAGTGCGCGAAGGTCGACAAACCCATCGCCGGATTGCTCGAAGATCTAGCCCAACGCGGACTGTTGGAAGACACGTTGGTTTTGTGGGGCGGCGAATTCGGCCGCACACCGACGGTCGAGGGTGAAGACGGCCGCAACCACCACCCGCAGGCGTTCACCATGTGGATGGCCGGCGGCGGCGTGCGCGGCGGGCTCACCTACGGCGCGACGGATGATTTCGGCTACCGGCCCGTGGAGAACCCCGTCCACATGCACGATCTCCATGCGACCCTGCTCTACGCGCTCGGCCTCGACCACACGCGCCTGACCTACCGCTACGCCGGCCGCGATTTCCGCCTGACCGACGTCCACGGCCACGTGGTGCGCGAGCTCTTCGCGTGAGCGTGCTGCAGTGATGCCTCCAACCGCCTGAAGTGCGCGCTTCAGGAAGTCCCGAATTTTGTTCAACCCCGTCGAGTGCCCATTCTCGCGGTTAACCCCACGTCCCCATGAAACCCGCCACCTTGTCGCCGCAACCGCGTTTTCTCCCGCTCGGCCTGTCCCTCTTTCTCTCCGTCTCGGCGTCGTCCGTCTTCGCGCAATCGCCCGCGAAGCCACCCGCCGCCACGCCCGCTGACGAGGCCATCGTCCTCTCACCCTTCCAAGTTGATGCCGCCTCCGACAAGGGCTACCTCGCCACGCAGACGCTCAACGGCACGCGCCTGCGCACCGACATCAAAGACATCGGCTCCGCCATCTCGATTTTTACCGAGCAGTTGATGGACGACCTCGGCGCCACGAGCATCAGCGACCTGGTCGCGTTCACGCCGAACACCGACCTGTTCGTCGCGACGACCGGCGACACGGGCGGCAGCGGCAACGACTTCATCAACGTCGGCAACCAGCAGTATGTCACCCGCGGCGGCAGCACCGCCGTGGTGAGCCAAGATTTTTTCGGCACCAACGTCCCAAATGATCGCTTCAACACCGAGGCGCTCACATTCACACGCGGCCCCAACTCGATCCTCTTCGGCCTCGGCAACGCGTCCGGCGCCTTCGTCTCCTCCAGCAAGCGCGCGAAAACCAACCGTAACGCCACCAAGGCGGACTACATGGTCGATAACCGGGGCTCGTTCCGCGGCACTTTCGATCATAATCAGGTCATTAAAAAAGATTTCGCCGCGCTCCGCTATTCCGGCGTCTACGAGACGCTCCACACGTTCCGGCCGCCGACGCAAAATTTCCAACGCCGCCACTACGCGACGCTCACGGTCACGCCGTTCGCGCGGACCACCCTGCGCGCCAACTACGAACAGGGCATCATCAACACGCCCGCCGTGCGCCCGTGGCCCGACTACGACGCGGTCACGCCCTACTACGCCGCCGGCGCGCCGATCGTCGCGACCTTCACCAACACCGCCGCGGGCAAGCCCACCGGCACGGTCAACTACACCTCCAACGGCCTCGTCTCGACACAGTTTTCCTCCGGCGGCGTGCAGATTCCCACGCAGAGCCTCAACAACACCGCGCA
Organism: Opitutaceae bacterium; assembly: GCA_031379235.1. Classification (GTDB taxonomy): domain Bacteria; phylum Verrucomicrobiota; class Verrucomicrobiia; order Opitutales; family Opitutaceae; genus ER46. The sequence goes on from JANNEY010000267.1 coordinate 3,662, forward strand.
GAGCGCGAAGCCCAGTTTCACCTTGGCCGGGTTCCCGACCAACACCTTCGCCGTCAACGGCGCCAATTTCCGCTCGCTCATCAACGAGGCCATCTACCCCACGTTCGCGTCCAACTTCGGCAACACCGCGCTGCGGCGGCACGACTACAAGACCTACTCGATCTTCCTCGAGCAGCAGATCACCCGCGATCTCTTTGTCGAGGTCGCCTACAACAAATTGGACAACCGGCTCATCGCGCTCAACGGCGTCGTTGGCCAGCAGGACTACATCTTCGTCGATCCCAACGCGCAGATGCCGAACGGCTCGCCCAATCCCAACGTGGGCAAGCTCTACACCGAGCTCGTCCCCACGCGCATCGACGCGCCCAGCCGCACCGACAACCTGCGCGTCACCGCCTCCTACACGCTCGACTTCACTCGCGCGAAGCGCACGTGGCTCACTTGGCTCGGCCGGCATCAGGCCGCTCTCTACACTGAGCAGGCGCACACCAACAGTTGGAGCAGCAACAACCAGATTCGCAATGTCACGCCGCTCGCCGCCACCGGCGCGGCCGCCGCGATCACCAACGGTGCGAACATCCTCAATTTCCGCTACTATCTCGAGCCGGCGAAGGGGAAAATCGGCACGAGCTCCGGCGCCAGTTTCCTGAATTTCCCCGATCTCTACGCGGGCGACGCGCTGCCGGCCGGTGCCGGCGCGGGCGTGGTTACACCGGGCTTCGTTGCACAGCAGGGGCTCAACCTCTCCGCCGGGCTCGTGAAGACCAAGGCCCTCGCGACGCAGAGCTTTTTCTGGAAGGACCGCATCGTCGTCACCAACGGCCTGCGGCAGGACGACAACGTCGCGTGGCGCGGCACGCCGAACGACTTCGCGCCGCTGCGCGACGCCAACGGCATTGCGCCGCGAGGCGACGGCATCGACGTGAAAAAATTTGTCCCCGGCGCCCGCCGCGAGCGTGGCGGCCAGACGCGCACACACGGCCTCGTGTTTCACGCCGCGCCCTGGGTGAGCTTCACCTACAACACTTCCAGTAACTTCAAGGTGAACGACGCCAACCTCAACGTGTATGGCGATCTCCTCCCCAACCCGCAGGGCGAGGGCAAGGACTACGGCGT
>JANNEY010000272.1:0-10002 GCA_031379235.1 Opitutaceae bacterium
TTGGCTCGCGGTGCTGTGCGCGGTGGTGGTGACGCCGATTCCGCCGTTCTGCGCCTACTACCTGAAGGTCGGGCCGAAGCTCTCCGCGGGGCAGATCATGATGTTTGAGGTCGCGCGCTACCTCGGAGTCATGGCAGGCGCGTGGATCATTCGGCGCCGCATCGATAAGACGGGCGCGCGGCCGTTTTTTCTCGCGGCACTCGTGCTCTATCTCGCTGTCGGTGCGTATTGGCTGTTGTTTTTGCAGACTCATTTCGGCGGAGCCGTGGGAATTGCGGTTGCCTATTTTGGGCTCGGTCTCGGGGCCGTGATGTGGGCGGTCGCCAACTTGAACTACCTCCCGAAAATTGTCTCCGCCGAGGACCGCACGCTGGCGGTTGCCGTGCATGGCGCTGTGACCGCTACCATCGGTGGCATCTCGCCGGTGCTATGGGGGCTGCTGCTGCGGCGCGGCGACATCGAGACGAGCGGGCTGAACGTCGCGGCCTTCGAGTGGTTTTTCATCTGCGTGATCGCGGGCACGGCGGTCTTGTCGTGGCGCATGGCGCGGCTGGACGAAGAGAAAGGCGAGTCCGCCGATCCGATCATGATCGGCAACGCGATCCTACGGCCGTTTCGCGCGATGACCTACCTCGTGAACCTCGTTGAGCCGAGCGCGCCGAAGAAAGACGAGGGCAAGTAGGGCGGGGCGCGGCCCCGCGCCTTTTGCGCAGTGACGATGCGAGGGCGGGAACAGCCGCGCCCGGCTGGCCCGCTGCGGCGCGGAGTTGACGCATCACGCGAAACGCCGACCTACTGGCACGGCGCATGGCCAAAGTCCGCATTCTTTCCGACCGGGTTGCCAACCAGATCGCCGCAGGCGAGGTGATTGAGCGCCCGGCGGCGGTGGTGAAGGAGTTGGTCGAAAACGCGCTCGACGCTGGTGCGACCCGCATTGAAGTGGAATTTCGCCACGGTGGCCGCTCGCTGATGCGCATCGAGGACAATGGGCACGGGATGTCCCGCGACGATGCGCTCCTCGCTTTGGAACGCCACGCCACGAGCAAGATCGCCGAGGCGTCTGATCTCGACCGGCTGGCGAGCTACGGGTTTCGGGGCGAGGCGCTGCCGTCGATCGCGAGTGTGTCGCGGTTTGAATTGCAGACGCGGGAGCAGGGAAGCGACGTCGGCACGGAAATCCTCGTGAACGGCGGCAAGTTTGTGCACGTGCGCGACTGTGGCCGGCCCGTGGGCACGCGGATCGAGGTGACGCATCTTTTCAATTCCGTGCCCGCGCGGCGCAAATTTCTCAAAAGCGATCAGACCGAGGCGGCCCACATCGTCCACGGGGTGCGGCTCTACGCGCTGGCTTGTCCGCGCACGGCGTTCACGTTGATCGAAGATGGGCGCGTCGTCTTTCGCTCCCCCGAGTGCAGCACGCTCGCCGAGCGCATCGCGGAAATCTTCGGCCGCCAGATCGCGGAGTCGCTGGTGGCGATCGAGGTCGCGGAACCGGGTTTGCGTTTGAGCGGGCTCATCGGCCGGCCGGGCACGGGACGCGCGACGCGGCACGAGATGATCGTGTTCGTGAATGCGCGCCCGGTGGACAGCCGCACGCTCAACTACGCGCTGATTGAGAGTTACCAAGAGTCGCTCCCGCGGGGCCGCTATCCGCTGGCGTTCGTTTTCCTCGAATGCGATCCGGCGGCCGTGGATGTGAATGTGCACCCGGCGAAACGCGAAGTGCGCTTCCGCAGTGAACCGCAGGTCCGCGGTTTCGTGATTCGGGCCGTGTTGCAGCGGCTGCGGGAACTCGGCGCCCCGGCCGTGCTACCGACAGCGGATTCCGCCAGCCGCAAACCGGATAGTTTTCAATCCGGTCCGATGGCGCTGGCTCAACCGCAGAGCAGGGTGGCGGTGCCGCTGGCGGCGATGCCCGGTCACTCACGGCCAGCTGCACTTGAAGGGGCGCACCTAGAAAGCCGCGCGATCCGGCCCGCGCCCGCCATGGCACCCGCGCCGGCTTCCGGTTTGCCCGGCCCGGTATCGGTCGAATGGCGGTTCGTCGGTTTGGCGCATGGTAACTATGCTTTGTTCGAAACCGCTTCGGGCCTGGTGCTGCTCGATCGGCGCGCGGCGCACGAGCGCGTCTGGTTCGAACGCCTGCGCGAACAGTTCCGCGCCGGCGAAGTGCCGAGCCAGCGTTTGTTGCTGCCCGTGCCCATCGAACTCGATGCGATCGCGACGGCGCTGCTGCTGGAGCGGTTGAAATTTCTGCAAGCCCACGGTTTCGAGATTGCGGAGTTCGGGCGGAATTTTTTCCGCTTGGAGGCGTTGCCCGCTTGGATGGAGCCCGCCGACGCCGAGCCGTTTCTCCGCGATTTGCTCGGTGCGTTTCGGGACGGCACGATTCCGGATCAGGATACCGAACTGGCGCGCGACGAGTTGGCGCGGTTGGCCGCGGCCAAGGCGGTGCGCTTGCCGGAGAGCCGCGGTGAGGCCGAGTTGCGGGCGCTGGTGACGCAGCTCTTCTCGACCCGCACGCCGCTGACGAATCCCTCCGGCCGGCCCACGTTTATCGAGCTAAACCATGGTGAATTGGCCCGTCGCTTTCATAAATAATCCTCAAGCTGCGCTCGCACTGGCACGAATCGTTCTCTACGCCTGATCCTATTTCCCATGCCGTCCGCTTCCCGTCGTAATCCCTCCCGTAACACCAAGCCGCCCATCGTTGTCGGTCCTGCGAGCACCGCGCCCTTCGTGGCCCCGTCCGCGATGCCGGCGATCCATCACCCGCACGGGTTGAAGGATAAGCCGAGCGAGGTGATGCGCTCCCTGATCCAGCGGCATCTGGTCTCCACTTTGGCGCGGCACACGGCTTCAGCGACGCCGCGCGACTGGTGGATCGCGACGGTGCTGGCGCTCCGCGATACGATTCACGAGCGCATGATTGAGACGCAGGCGGTCCACAACGCGCAGAATGTCCGCCGCATTTATTATTTCTCGCTCGAATATCTGATGGGCCGGCTCTTCGGCAGCAACCTGATGGCGACCGGGCTTCATGAGCATGCGAAGACCGCGCTCGCCTCCCTCGGCCAGGATTTCGATCTTATTCGTGAGTCGGAGGTCGACATGGGCCTCGGCAATGGCGGCCTCGGCCGGCTGGCGGCGTGTTTCCTCGATTCGCTCGCGACGCTCGATTACCCCGCGCTCGGCTACGGCATTTACTACGAGTTCGGCCTCTTCAAGCAGGCGTTCGTCAACGGTCACCAGATTGAGCATCCCGACAACTGGATGAAGTTCGGCGATCCGTGGGAAGTGATTCGCCCGGAGTATGCGCAGGAAATCCCGCTCTACGGTCGCGTCGAAAACGTCTTCGATGATCGCGGCAACTATCACCCGCGCTGGGTCGATACCAAGACGATCCTCGGGGTGCCGCACGACATTCCGATTGCGGGCTACGGCACGAAGACGGTGAACCTCCTGCGCCTCTGGGCGTCGAAGGCCACGGAGGACTTCGATCTCGCGGCGTTCAACAGCGGCGGTTACGTCGAGGCGGTGCGCGAGAAGGCCGTCGGCGAGACGGTCTCAAAGGTCCTTTACCCGAACGACAAGAGCGAGGCGGGCAAAGAACTCCGGCTGGTGCAGCAGTATTTCTTCGTTGCCTGCTCGCTGCGCGATATCTTGCGCCGGCATTTCCGCCAACCGGGCAACACTTGGGATAATTTTTCTGACAAGGTCGCCGTGCAGCTGAACGACACGCATCCCGCGATCTCGATCGTGGAGCTGATGCGTATTCTGCTCGATGAATATCACGTCAACTGGGATACGGCGTGGGGCATTGTCACCAAGACCTTTGCCTACACAAATCACACGCTCCTCCCGGAGGCGCTGGAGAAATGGGGCGTGGGGCTCTTCGAGCGCGTGCTGCCGCGCCATCTGCAGATCATCTACGACATCAACGCGCGACTCATGCAGATCGTCGAGGCGCACTGGCCCGGTGACGACGAGAAGAAGCGCATCTGCTCCATTATCGAGGAAAACCATGGCAAAGGCGTGCGCATGGCGAATCTCGCCGTCGCGGGTTCGCACGCCGTGAATGGCGTCGCCGCGCTGCACACGGCGTTGCTGAAGAAGCACCTCTTTCCCGAATTCGATTCGCTCTATCCGGGCAAATTTCAGAACAAGACCAACGGCATCACGCCCCGTCGCTGGCTGCTCAAATCGAATCCCCGGCTTGCCGCCGCGATTACCGCCAGGATTGGCAAGGGCTGGCCGCGTGATCTCGATCAGTTGCGTGGGTTGGAAAAATTCGCCGGCGATGCTGCGTTTCAAAAGGAGTTCATGGCGATCAAGCGCGCCAACAAGGTCGACCTCGCGGCGGTGATCAAGGCCGAGTGCGGGGTGGAGGTTTCCCCCGACGCGCTCTTCGACGTGCAGATCAAGCGGCTCCACGAATACAAGCGGCAGCATCTGAACCTGCTGCACATCCTCGCACTTTACCGCCGGTTGTTGCAAAATCCGGGGCTCGACATCGTGCCGCGCGTCTTCGTCTTCGCCGCCAAGGCCGCGCCCGGCTACGACCTCGCGAAAAACATTATTCGAGCGATCAACGTCATCGGCACTCGGATCAACGCCGACACCCGTCTGGGCGGCAAGCTGAAGGTCGCGTTCCTCCCCAATTACCGGGTCTCGCTTGCCGAGAAAATCATTCCGGCCGCCGACCTCTCGGAGCAGATTTCCACCGCGGGCAAGGAAGCGTCCGGCACCGGCAACATGAAGCTCTCGCTCAACGGCGCGCTGACCATCGGCACGCTCGATGGGGCCAACGTCGAAATCAAGGAAGAGGTCGGCGATGAAAATATCTTCATCTTCGGCATGACCGTGGAGGAAGTGGAGGCCCTGCGGGCGGGCGGCTACAATCCTTGGGATCTCTACAATCAGGACGAGGAATTGCGGGCGGTCGTCGATTGGTTGGGCAGCGATTACTTCACGCCCGGCGAGCATGGGGCCTTCGGCCTGGTGCATGGCAGCCTCACGCACGGTGGCGACCCTTACATGGCGCTCGCGGATTTCCGCAGCTACTGCGAATGTCAGGCCCGGGTTGATGCCGCGTATCGCGATCAGGCGAAGTGGGCGCGCATGGCGATCATCAACACCGCGCGGATGGGCAAATTCTCCAGCGACCGCACGATTCGGGAATATGCGAACGAGATTTGGAATCTAAAGCCGGTGCCCGTCGCTTGATGGCAGCGCACGACGCGACGGTTTCGCCCGTGGCGTCGTTCACGTTTTGGATCGCAACCGCGGGGGCGGATTGGAGTCTGAGTTCCATGCTCCGGCTTTTGGTTTCTGTCGTCGTGCTTTGCCTCGCTGCCCGGATGGGCGCGGCGCAGCCGTTGCCGGGATCGTGGAAACTACCGGTCATCGAGGGCAGGCTGGAGGGCGACTGGTCCGAGGCGATCTCTCCTGGTGGCCCGGCGCTGCATTGGTCGATCACCGCCACCGCGCCGCGCTCACGTGAACGCGCGCTTGCCCTGGGCGTTGACGGCTCCGGGGTGAAGTTGCGCGTCGAAGCGACGCTCGATCCGCAGGGTGACGGCGCTTGGCGCTCAAGCGAGGCCCAGCTCGATCTCGCGGTGTGGTGGCCGGTGCTCGCGGCGCAATTTTTTCCCGCGCAGGCCGCGTGGGATGTCCGTGGCGCGGTGCAAGTCGCCGCGGAGGGGACGATGCGTGACGGCCAGATTGCCGGGCGACTTGAGCTCGACGTGCGGGACGCTGCGCTGGGCGATGCGGCCAAGGTTTGGTCGGTCACGGGCATTGCGGTCCGCGGTCAGTTTGGACACCTGCCTTCGTTCGCGCTGGATGAGCCCGTGCGGGTGCAGTTTCGCGAGGCGGTGATTGCGGGCGTAGCATTGCGCGACGGGACGGTGGAGGTTGCGCTCGCCGCTGATGGCACCGTGCGCGTTACGCGGGCTGAGTGCGGTGTGCTCGAGGGCCGGATCACACTCACACCTTTCGAGCTCAAACCGGGGCAGCGGGAGGTTCGCACCACGGTTGAGTTCACGGCCGTGGATCTCGGCAGCTTGGGGAAATTCCTCCCGTCAGCGCTGGCGGATGCGCGCGGTCTGGTGAGCGGCCGGATGGAGCTGGGCTGGGATTTGAGCCGCGGCCTGACCGTGGCGAGTGGCGCGCTGCGGCCCGGCGGCGGGAAATCCGCCGCGATCAAGCTCACGCCGGCGCCGGGGTTTCTGACCGAGCGTCTGCCTCTCAATATGCGCGAGCGCATCAGTCTCCTGCCGGAGTGGCTGGGGCCGATGCGCAAGCTCTTCGCACCGGCGAATCCCGCTTATCCCATTTTGCGGGCGATTGAGCTGGGGGAGAGTTCGCTCGACGTCACCGAGTTCGAAATTGGGCTGAGCCTTGATGGTGATGCGCGCGGACGGTCGGCGCATATTGTGGCCATGACCCGGCCGACCGTGCGGGGCACGGTCGTGGATAGCGTGCGGTTTGAATTCAACGTCACGGGTCCGCTCGCCGACCTGGTGCGTTTGCTCGCCGGGGGCCGCGTGAATCTTAATCTGCGCTGAGGAAACATTGGTTGTAATCGCCAGTCCATGAAGCATCCTCTCGCCAACATGTCCCGTCGCCTCATCGCCCTTGCCCTTGCCGCCGCACTGGGCGGCTGCATCCACGTGAAGATGGATCCGATCCAAGTAAACGCCGTCGTGGATGTGAACCTGAAGGTGGAGCGCGAAGTCGCCGGCCTCCTCAGCGATATTTACGGCAACTCTGCCACCATCGCCGCCAACCCTACCGTCGCCAAATGAAACGCCGCACTTTTCTCGCCCTGTTTGCCACCGTCGCCTGCCTCGCAGGGGCGCTTTACGTCCATGCGGCCGATGCCGCGGGCGCCAAGACCCGGATGCGCGAGCGCGTAGCGGCCATCGATCAGTTGAAACTTGCCGAGGTCGTGGGTGAAAACAACCGTGGGTTTCTCGACCTCCGCAAAGCGGGTGATCCCGCGGGCTCCGCCGCCGTGAGTGCGGAGAATCAGGATCGGGCCACGGTGTTTGCCGACACTGGGGCGCGCACGGGCAGCACGGCCGACGCGGTGGGCCGCGCCTTCGCCAAGCAGATTGCCGCGGCGAGCGCGCGTGGCGTTTGGATTCAGCGCGAAGATGGTTCTTGGGTGAAGAAATAGCGCGGGCGCGACTGGCGCTGGATCAAAAGAACCCAAGGTGGTTCGAGCGCGGTCCCGGGCGGGCGGGTGGCGCGCTGGCACTTGGGATGTTGCTTTCCATCGTTCCGAACCATGGTAGGACCTACGTCATTCCCCATTTCATGAAATTTATCGTTCGTCTGCCCTCGGTGATTTCCCTCCTGCTTGTCGGTTGCGTGGTCGCGCGCGCGGCGAGCGACTTTTCCCCGGCCATCCTCTTCGATTTTGGGGGCAAGTTTGACCGCTCGTTCAATCAGGCGGCGGCCGAGGGCGCCGAGCGCTTCAAGAAGGACACGGGCATCGCCTACCGTGAATTCGAAATCAGCAACGCTGCGCAGCGGGAACAGGCGCTGGTGCAGATGGTGCGCCGTGGGGCCACGATCATCGTCGCGATCGGGTTCACGCAGGCTTCGGCGGTGGAGAAAGTCGCAAAGCAATTTCCGAAGATCAAATTCACCATCATCGATGCCGTCGTGGATTTGCCGAATGTGCAGTCGGTGAATTTCCGCGAGCAGGAGTCCTCGTTTCTCTGCGGGATGGCGGCGGCGATGGCCTCCAAGTCGGGTAAGATCGGCTTTGTCGGCGGCATGGACATTCCGCTGATCCGCAAGTTCGCGCTCGGCTACACCGAAGGCGCGAAATACGTGAACCCGCAGGCCGAGGTTTTCCAGAACATGACGGGCACGACGCCCGCCGCGTGGGGCGATCCGACGAAGGGCGCGGAGCTGGCGAAGAGCCAGTTCGGGCGCGGTGCGGATGTGATTTTCCACGCGGCCGGTGCGACGGGCATCGGCGTGATGCAGGCGGCGAAAGACGCCGGCAAGCTCAGCATCGGCTGCGACAGCAACCAGAACTACCTTCACCCCGGCAGCGTGCTGACCTCAGCGGTGAAGGGCGTCGATGTCGCGGTCTACAACGCGTTCAAATCGGCGAAAGACGACACGTGGAAACCGGGCCAGCAGGTGCTTGGCCTCTTGGAGAATGCCGTTGGCTACTCGATCGATGAAAACAACCGGAAGCTGATCACGGCGGAAATGGAGCGGAAACTCGTGCAGGCGAAGGCCGACATCATTGCCGGGAAGATCAAGGTTTCGGAATACAAGGCGCAGTGAAGGATTGAAGCGGCGACGGCGGGCGGCACAAAGATTGCGAGCGTTCCTCGTGATCCCCGTGCTTTCCGTGCCCGCAACAACTCCTCCGCGCCGTGGCTGACCGCAGCGATCCAGCGGTTCCCGCGCTTGAGCTGCGCGGCATCGACAAACGCTTTGGCGCGGTGCACGCGAACAAAGCCATCACGCTGAACGTAGCCCGCGGGAGTGTGCACGGCCTCATCGGCGAGAACGGCGCGGGGAAGTCCACCGTCATGAACATCGTCTATGGGTTTCATCGCGCGGATGCCGGCGAGATTTACGTGCAGGGCCGGCGCGCGGAGATTCAGGCCCCGCACGACGCGATCGCGGCGGGCATCGGCATGGTGCATCAGCACTTCATGCTCGTGGAAAATTTCACGGTGCTTGAAAACGTCGTGTTGGGCGTCGAAGGCGGGGCCTTGCTCGCGGGCGGACTCGCGCATGCGCGCGCCGAACTCGAAAAGCTCGCCCGCGACTATGCGCTCGAAGTGCCGCTCGATACCGTGGTCTCCGAGCTGCCTGTCGGGCTGCAGCAGCGGGTGGAAATCCTGAAGGCGCTTTATCGGCGCGCGGAGATTTTGATTCTCGACGAACCCACGGCGGTGCTCACTCCGCAGGAGGCCGACGCGCTCTTCGCCATGTTACGCCGGCTACGGGATGAGGGAAAGTCGGTGATTCTCGTCACGCACAAGCTCCGCGAGATCATGGCCATCACCGATCGCGTGACCGTCATGCGCCAGGGCGCGATCGTGGGCGAATTTGCGACGGCCCAAACCTCGCCCCGTGACCTCGCGGAAAAAATGGTGGGCCGCGCGGTGTTGTTGCGCGTCGAAAAGGCCCCGGCCCGCCCGCGGGAAACGCTGCTGGCCGTCCGCGATCTCGAAGTGCGCGATCGTTTGGGCGTGGCGCGCGTGAAAGGTGTCAGCTTCGATTTGCGCGCGGGCGAAATCGTCGGCATCGCGGGGGTCTCGGGCAACGGCCAGTCCGAACTTTTGGAAACGCTCGCGGGCATCCGCATGCCCGCACGCGGCGCGATTACCATGGCCGGCCGCGATCTCGTGGCGGAGCGACTCGACCCGCGCGCGCGGCGCACACTTGGCCTCGCCCACGTGCCCGAGGACCGGCTGCGGATGGGCGTGGTCGCGAGCTTCTCCGCTGAGGATAACGCCATTCTCGGCTATCATGATCGGCCGATCTACAACCGCGGCGTGCTGCGCGATGGCGCACGCATTCGCGTCGAGTGCGAAAAGAAAATGGCCGAGCACGACGTGCGTCCGCCCATCCCGACTTTGCGGATCACGGCGTTCTCCGGCGGCAACCAGCAGAAGCTCGTGCTGGCGCGCGAAATCGACTGCGAGCCGCGCGTGCTGCTCATCGGCCAACCGACGCGCGGCGTGGACATCGGGGCGATCGAATTCATTCACAAGCGGCTCGTGGCCCTGCGGGACGCGGGCAAAGCGCTGCTGCTCGTATCGGTCGAGCTCGAGGAGATCCTCGGACTCGCCGATCGCATCCTCGTCATGAACGGCGGCGAGATCGTGGGAGAAGTTCCCGCCGCTGAAGCGACCGAAGAGAAGATCGGCTTGATGATGGCGGGCGTGAAGGAGGCTTCCGCATGAGCGAGATCGTTGCAGGGCGGGGTCGCCGAACCCCGCCGGTGTTCGGTCCACG
>JANNEY010000289.1:0-26518 GCA_031379235.1 Opitutaceae bacterium
CTCGGGTTGGCCGAGGCGTATTTCATTTTAACGCTCGGTCAGATGATGTTGTTTTCGATCTGGGCACTCTACACGGGCCACCGTTACGGGTGGGACCCGAAGCACGTAGGTCTCTCGCTCATGATCGTCGGCGTGATGTCGGCGTTCGTGCAGGCGGTGCTGGCAAAAAAAATCATTGGCCGGCTCGGTGACACCCGTGGTGTCATTCTCGGGCTGCTCCTGTCCGCGACGGCCCAAATGCTCTACGGCCTCGCGCCGGAAGGCTGGATGGTTTACGGCATCATCGTCATCGGCTCGTGCGCCGGCATCGCGGGTCCGGCGATGCAGAGCTACATCTCGAAACACGTCCCGCCCAACGAACAGGGTGCCGTGCAAGGCATCTACTCCGGTCTCGCCAGCCTCGCCGGCATTCCCGGTCCGTTGATTGCGACGTGGAGTTTTGGCTGGGCCGTGCAATCCGGCCAGCCGACGTGGTGGTCCGGGCTGCCGTTTTTCATCGCCGCTGCGCTCGCCCTGACCGCCCTCACCCTCGCCGCGCGATCCTTTGCGAAAGAACACGCGCCCCTGCAGGGGAAGACCGGCGCCTAGTTTTTCGTCGGCAAAGTCCGCAGTTTGATTTCGCGCACCGCCGCGCGGGTCATGAAGGTCGCGATCCCGAGCGGCAGTGATTTTTGGATGTCACCGGGGCGGAGCGTGAGCTTGCGCGCGCCGATCTCGAAATCCACCACCTGCTCGGCATCGATCCAGGCCTCGATTTTTTCGTCGGTCACGCGCACGCGAATTTTATACCAACGGTTGTCCGCATACTCGATCGCCTTCGTGGTCTCGTTGTCCGAGGCGTCGGAATAGTCGATGCTGGAAATACCCGTGATGGCTCCGCCCCAGCCGCCGACGACGAAAGTGCAGGCGGATTTACCCACGGGAATTGTGAGCGCGCAGAAAAAATCGTCGCCCTTAAGTCGCATCGCCTCGCACGAGATTTCGTAGTTCGTGCGCGGCAGCGTGGCGCCGCGGGTCCACGTGATCCCGGAGAGCGTGGTGCCCGCTTCGATCACGATGGCCGCACGGCCTTCGCGAAACGCCGGATCAACCGCGACGGCTCCCTCACCCTCAAAGCCGGACTGCGCCCAACCACTGAGGGTGCGTTCATCGAAGAGATTCTTTTCCGTATCGGCCGCGGGTTTATCCGCGCTACCAAGGCGCAGAGCCAGCACGAGCGCCGCCGCCACTGCGCAAATCCAGGGAGAAAACGATTGGGTGTTCATCGTAAGGGTCGGTGGCCGCACGGCGTTATTTCTGCGCTTTTTTCGGCGTGGCGGCCGGCTCGACATCTGCCATCGCATAGGCGAGGATTTGCCCATCCTTCGCCAGTCGCTCGCGGAGCTTGGCATACGGCACATCTTGCACCGCGCTATTCGCATCGATCGCCAGCACCGCGGCGGTCGCGGCCGACTGCCCGAGAATCATAAAGACGGGTTCCATGCGGATTGACCCGAAGGCGATGTGCGAACTGGAGAGGCACACCGGCACAAAAAGATTTTCCAGCTCGCTCCGTTTCGGCACCAGCGCGCCGTAGGCGATTTCGTAGGGGCCGGCCGTCGGGACGCCGATGTCACCTTCGTTCTGCACGTGGCCCTCGGGGGTGATGTAGCGCTGCACATTGTGTGAATCGATCGTGTAGCTGCCCATGCCGACGGAATCGGGCGTCGGCTTTTTTTTGCGGAGTTCGTTTTCCGTCATCACATACGTGCCAATCATACGCCGCGCCTCGCGCACATAAATTTGGTGGGGCCAGCCGCCGTTGTCCTTGAACTCGTCTTTCGGCAGCCCCCATTTGTTCATCGCCGCGCGCACCTCCGCCGGCACGCGCGGATCGGTGGTGATGAAGTAGAGCCAGCCCTTCTGGTAGCGCTCGTGCTCGCGCAAAATCTCACGCCGCCGTTCGTAGCTCGCCTCCGGGTAGTCGTAGCTCAGGCCGATGTTGTCAGTGCTGAACGGCCCGTGATTGTTCGTATCCGTCTTGTGATTTGGAATCGGATCGAATTTGCCAAACGTCTCGGTCCAACCCGCGCCATAAACGCGCGCGAGCAGTTCATACTGCTTCGGATCGTAACCGGCCGGTTTGGCGAAGGGGATGCGGTTCGCCGCGTGATCAGTCAGGCACATCCGGTAGCAGTAGGCCTGCACCTTGTTGTCGCCCTCGCCAAATTCCCCGGGGTGCGCTGCGCTTACCCGCGGCAGCACGCCGCTTTTCGGATCCCCGGGCACGACGTAGGGACTGATTTTTTCCTGCAGCACGCCGAAGTGATGGCGGTGGTGGAGCACGCCGGTCTGCACGCCGTTGTGCTCCTCGCCGTAAACCCGGTTGGCCTCCCGACCGACGTGATAGCTCACGCCTGCCGCCGCCATGAGGTCGCCCTCGTAGGTGGTGTCGACGAACATTTTCCCCGTGTAGGTCTTGCCGCTCAGCATCGTGATCGACGTAAGGCGCGCGCCGTTTTTCTTCACGCCTTTCGCGCGATCGAGCCATTCGTTGCGGACCACGGGAATCCCGTGCTCCCGCACCAAGTCCTCAAACACCTGCTCGGCCACATGGGGCTCGAAAATCCACATCGTGCGCTGCACTCCGTCGATGGCCGGCGTGCCCTGCCCCTTGTTGCCATACTCGGTTTTCTTCTGCCAGCGCCACGCCGTTTCGGTGTCATAGTGCCGCCACACGCGATGATAAAATTCCCGCGCCAGCCCGCCAATCACGGCTTTGTTGCCCGTGTCGGTGTAGCCGAGGCCACCGCTGGACAAACCGCCGAGGTGGCGGTCCGGGCAGACAATCACGACGGACTTGCCCATCGTCTTCACTTGCACCGCCGCGGTCACTGCGGCCGACGTGCCGCCGTAGATCACGACATCGTAGGCCGCCGCGCGGACACTCGCCGTCACCACGGCGGCCACAAAAAACCATGACGCCACCCGACACGGGAGGAGCTGGGGAATTCGCATGGGCGAGTTGTAGCGATCCGTGCGAGCCGCTGTCCAGCACGGCGCTTATTTTCCGATCGCGGCAAATTTCCAGAAGGGGACATTCGCTCGATCTATCATTGGCTGGAAAACCTCCCTCGTCTTGGCACCGGCCACCTCTTGACGCGCCCTGCTTGTCGTCTCTCCCTTTCTCGCCATGTCCCAGCCGCTCTTTCCGCTGCCCGGCGCACAGCCGCTCACCCGCCGTTCTTTCATCCTCGGGGCGGCCGCCTTCGCCACAGCCGCATTTTTTTCCACGCGCGCGCGTCGGGCCATCGCAAGCACGCCGAAATTTTCCAGCTATCCGTTTGCTCTCGGGATCGCCTCCCCGATGGCGTCGTCCTTTGGACCCGCCTCGCGCCCAAGCCTTTCGAAGTGGGTGGCGGCATTTCGCCCGAACCCGTCGAAGTCGCATGGCAACTCTGCGACGACGAAGCCATGACGCGTGTCGTCAAATCCGGCACCACCGCCGCCACGCCCGAGTGGTCCCACTCCGTCCACGTTGAAGTCGAGGTTCTGCGGCCCGATCGGTGGTATTGGTATCAGTTCAGAGTCGGTGGCGAAGTCAGCCCCAAGGGCCGCACGCGCACCGCGCCGCCCGCCGACGTGTTGCCCGAACGCCTCCGCTTCGCCTTCGCCTCGTGCCAGCACTACGAAGCCGGCCACTTCACCGCCTATCAGCACCTCGCCCGGGAAGATGTCGATCTCGTCGTTCACCTGGGCGACTACATCTACGAAGGCCCTGGGCGCGACGGATTCGCCCGGCGCCCCGTTGCACACTCGCGCCAGCTACGTGGTCGAGTCCGGCCGCCCAAAACTGCAACGGGCATAACCATCGCGCCGGCTCCGCGCCTCATCGGCGGGGCACGGGCGTATTTTCATCCGTGTCATCCCCTATGATGGCGTTTAATCCGCAGCTCAATGCCAGCCACCACTAGCTCCACGCCGCCACAAGAAGCACGTTCGATCTACGAACACGTCGTCGCACTGGAGCGCGAAGGTCTGGGGTTCGTCTTCGTGACACTCATCGACGCGGTCGGCAGCACCCCGCAGGACGCGGGGGCAAAGATGCTGGTCACGGTCGCGGGCCGCCACACCGGGACCGTCGGCGGCGGTCGTGTCGAAGCGCAGGCGATCACCTTTGCCCAGGAATTACTGGCCACAAAAAATGCGGGCGCGGCCAAGCCACGCTTCGTGAACTGGAGTCTCAAAGGCGATGTGGGCATGACTTGCGGCGGCTCGGTGAAACTCTACTTCGAGCCCCATCCGGCCCGCGATGCCACTTGGCCCATCGCGATTTTTGGGGCCGGCCACATCGCGCAGGCCCTCGTGCCCGTGCTGCTACCACTTCCCTGCTCAATCACCGTTTATGATTCGCGGCCAGAATGGCTGGAGCAACTGCCTCGCGCACCGAACCTCCGTGTCGTGCACCACGCAAACCCCGCCGAACTCGTGCCCGCCCTGCCCGCGCATGCGTTTCTGCTTTGCCTGACCAAAGGCCACGCGACGGACCGACCGATTCTTCAACGCGCGCTGGCGGAACGTGATTTTCCCTTCATCGCCGTCATCGGTAGCGAGGCCAAGGCCGCGGTCCTCCGCCGTGAACTGCTGGCCAGCGGCCTCCCGCTGGCACGGGTGGAAAAATTTCACTGCCCCGCTGGACTCGATTTCGGCACCAACCACCCGCACGAGATCGCGCTGAGTATCGCCGCCCAACTGCTGACCGAGCGCGATCGTCAGCTCAAATGCCCCCCGGCGTGACCCGTCGATCGGCCCGGCGATCACTTCGACTGGGAGGTTGCCAAACGGTCTTTTCCCTGCAATGTCTGCCACCGTGAACGCTCCCCGTTGGCTCCTCCTGCTCGCCTGTGCGGCGACCCTTGCGTTTGTCCCCGCTCGTGCGGCCGTGTTGGTCCACGAATTCGCGCTGCGCGGAACCCTGAACGACACCGTCGGCACCACGCCGCTCACTTCCCTCGGCGGTCAGATCACCGCACTCGGCTATGTCTTCGCCGCCAACCAAGGCCTCGCGTTTTCCAGTCCGAGCCTGAGTCCGATCAACTACTCCCTCGAATTTTCGTTCCGACTCGATACGGTCGCAGGCAACCGGAAGTTGGTCGACTTCACCGCCCTCGCTTCGAATTTAGGCGTCTATGATACGAGCGGGGTCGTCAGCTTCCCACCCAACGCCTCAAGTGGTTCGCAAATTATTGCGGCCGGGACCAACGTCCACGTTGTGATCACCCGCAACAGCGCTACCGGCGTTGTCAGCGGCTATGTCAACGGGCAGCTTAGTTTTTCTTTTACCGACACGGCTTTGGCCGCCACCGCCGCCAGCGGCTTCCGATTTTTCGTCGACGATCTGATTACAAATCAAACCGAGGCGTCGGGCGGCACCGTGAACTACATGCGCTTCTACAACGGCGCACTTACGCAGGGCGAGGTTACCTCGTTGTTCGCCGCCGGCCCGCCACTGGCCGTGCCGGAGCCTTCGACCTATGCGCTGCTTTCCATCGGTGGAATCGTGATGGCTGTGACTGCCCTGCGGCGGCGCCGGCGTTAAGCGAGATTTTCGGCCGCTCCGCCAAAGGGCGCGGTGGCGATATTCGCAGTCTTGCGCGGAACCGCCCGCGCTTCCACGGTTCTCTTACCCCGCCATGGCCCGTCCCGCTTCCCGCTCGTTAATCGCCGTCACCCTCGTTAGCGCGTGGTGTTGCACTCATTCCGCCGCGCAGCCCACGCCAGCAAACGAGAAACCCGTGATTCTCGCTGAAACTCCGGCGGAAAAACCGACGGCGGCCGCCGCCCCGAAACGCCCACGCGTAATCTCGCCCGAAGTCGCCGCCGCGCTCGCCGCCGCGACGCCAAAATACACTCCGCCGGCGCCCAAGCCGCCCCCGCCGCCGCCGAAAGCCGAGGAAGATCTGCCCGACCTCCGCGACATCGACAAACCCAAGAACGGGATCGTGCGCCTGCCCAAATTTATCGTGCAGGAAAAAAAGCCCGTGATTTTCACCGAGCGTGCGATTCACACCCAGAAAGGTTTGGTCGATATCGCGATGAAGCGCTACATCACGGAAACGGATCGCGTGCTCAATTTCCTCCGTATTCCGTTTCTCACCGCGACCACCGAGGCCCGCGCGATGGCGATGTATGCTGAGGATGAACGCCTGAAGAACATGACCGATCTGCGTGACAACGGAATCGACGCCACCAAGACCGATCCCGCCACGGGTAGCTACATCCTCAAAGAGGCGCAGCAAACCTACCTGCGCTCGAGCGATTTCGGGTGGAGCCGCAGCGCCAGCGGATCGCGTTGAGCCGTGCGGATCGCCGGCGGGAATTCGCGGCGTTACTCCCCCACCAACTCCCGCGCGATCGCGGCCCACTCGGTTTCGAGCGCAACGTCCTGGGTCGGCTTCGACCGACCGGCCCGCGCATACCAATAGCCCGCATTGCCAAAATCGCCCTCCTTCCGATGCAGGTAGGCGTGGACCCACGAGCCCGCGCGACCGTGGTCCGCCTGCGCGCAATCGTGCGCCTTCCCCCAGTCGCCGCGCGCATCGTGCCACAGCGCCTGCACCGCTCCGCTCCAGTCCCCCGCCGGTGACGTCTCCCGCGCGATCGCCTGTTGAAATTCTGCAAATGACATTTGCGCCAGCGTGCGCTCCCCGTCTCTGATTTCAAATCAACTTCTCCGCCGTGCGTGACATCAGCCACGCCCCGTTCATGCCGACTGTCGAACACACCATCCTCCGCGAACTCCTCGCCTGTGATCCGAATTGGGTTTCAGGGACCACGCTGGCGACCAAGCTCGGCGTCAGCCGCGTCGCCGTCTGGCAGCACATGGAAAAATTGCGCGCCGCGGGTTTCACATTCGAAGCCCAACGCTCGCGCGGCTACCGGATCGCCGCCCGTCCGCCCAGCCTCTATCCGCCGCTGATTGAAACCCAGCTCAAGGTGCGCCCGCGGAATTTCTCCCTGCTCGTGCTCGACGGGGTCGACAGCACCAATGACGAGGCCGCGCGCCAGCTTTCCGCCGGCCGGCCCACGCCTTTCGCCGTGCTCGCCCGCCGGCAGACGCGGGGCCGCGGCCGCTTCGGGCGCGTCTGGCACAGCGACTCCTCGGCCAACCTCTACGCGAGTTTCGCCTTCCGCCCGCATGTCGCACCGGAACGGATGCCGACGTTCACGCTTTGGATGGGCCTCAACGTTTGCGAACTGCTCGCAAAATTCGCCGGCGTCACGCCGGGCATCAAATGGCCCAACGACATTCTCTTCGACGGGCGCAAGGCCGGCGGGATGCTCACGGAAGCGCGCGTCGACGCCGACCAGATCCGCGATTTGGTTTTCGGCCTCGGGCTCAACGTCAACAGTCCCGCCAACGGCTGGCCCGCCGATCTTGTCCGGCGCGCAGTCGCGCTCGCCGAGGTCACCGGCTCGCCCCTCGATCTCAATCGGCTCGCGGCGGCGCTCGTCGGCCGCGTGCTGCTCGCCTACGAAACGTTTGTCGAGGGCGCACATCTCAAGACCTTCGCCGATCTCTGGCACCGTTACGACGTGCTGCGCGGCCGGCCCATCACGCTGCTGGAGGGCGGGCGGCGGCATCAGGGCATTGTCACCGGGCTCGATGACGAAGGCGCACTGCTGTTGCGCGACGATCGCGGGAAGACCCAGCGCTTTCGCGCCGGCGAAGTCACCCTTGAGAAGCCTCCAAGTTGAACGTTGAGAGTTCCGCCCAATGTATTGATCGTCCCTTGCTCTCACGAACGCATGACCGAAACGCCGCCCGCCATCGAAGCCTCCCATCTGGTGAAAACCTATGGTGGTGTGACCGCCGTCAGCGATATCAGCTTCACCGTGGCCCAAGGCGAGATCGTCGGCTTTCTCGGACCCAATGGGGCGGGTAAGTCGACCACCATGCGGATCCTGACGGGCTACCTGCCCGCCACTTCGGGCAGTGTGAATATTTGCGGCATCCCCGTCGCCACGCAGCCCGACGAAATCAAGCGCCGCATCGGCTACATGCCGGAAAACAATCCGCTGCCGGAGGACATGCGCGTCTCGGAGTATTTGTATTTCCGCGGCCGGTTGAAGGAAGTCGCCCGGCGCAATCTCGGGCCACGCATCGATGAGGTGCTGGAGCTTTGCGACCTGAAACGCGTCCGCCACAAAATCATCGGCCAGCTCTCGAAAGGGTTTCGCCAGCGGGTCGGCATCGCCGAGGCGATTCTCGCCGAGCCGCCCGTCATCATCATGGACGAGCCCACCATCGGCCTCGACCCGCATCAGATTCTGATTGTCCGCGATCTCATCGCGAGCCTGCGGGGCCGGATGTCGGTAATCATCTCGTCGCACATTCTCCCCGAAATCGAGATGACGTGTGATCGCGTGCTGATCATCAATCAGGGGCGCGTGGTCGCGCAGGGGACGCCGGCGGATTTGCGCCGGGAGATTCTGGGGCTTTCGACTTACAAACTCGAGGTCGCTGGTGCCGTCGAGCTGCTGGAGCACACCCTCCTCGCCGTCGATCCGGAGCTGCGGGTCACCGAACAGGCAGGGCCCGACGCCGCCGGCTTCCGCCGTCTCACGCTGTCCACCAGTCGCAACGACGAACTCGGCGAAGCCCTCCTCGCGACGCTGGTCGCGTCGGGTCTGCGCGTGCGTGCGCTCAACCGCAAGCAACCCACGCTCGAAGACGTCTTCCTCGCAGCTACGCGCCGCAGTTGGGATGTCGTCACACCCCCGACGCGCACCGGGCCAGGGAGCAAGAAGGCGCCAGATGGGTCTACGTCATGACGCTTTCCAGCATGCCATTTTCTTTCTTCAACTCCGCCGCTCGTTTCTCCGCAGGAAAATGAAGCACTTCCCCACTCTCCTCAGTCACGAAATTCGCATGCTGCTGGTGAGCCCGGCGACCTACGTCGCGGCGACGCTGTTCCTCGCGTTCATGGGGTTCATCTTCACGCAGATTTTGGAAATGTATAGCGGCACGCCGCAGGAGGCCTCGCCCGCGACCGTCTATTTCCAACTGTTCTGGCTGCCCGCGTGCGTGATGGTTCCGCTGCTCACCATGAAGTGTCTCGCCGAGGAGCGCCGCCTCGGCACGATCGAAACCCTGCTCACGACGCCGGTCACCACCACCGAAGTCGTCCTCGCCAAATTCGGCGCCGCCTACCTGCTCTACTCCGCCCTGTGGGCCTCGACCGGCGGGTTCTTCTACATCCTCCGGAAATTTTCGGGCGACGCCCGCTTCCTCGACTCCGGCCCACTGTTCGGCGGCTTTCTTTTCATCGCCATCTCCGGTTTGTTCTTTGTCGCCATCGGCGTGTTCGCCAGCTCCCTGACGCGCAACCAATCCGTCGCCGCCATCATCAGCCTCGTCATGCTCGGCACGCTGATCATCGGCGGCAACGCGCTCGCTGATTTGGCCTGGCTTGGCCAGGGTCCGTTTCAAACGGCGAAATCCGTGGTCGAGTATGCCCACGTCTTCGCGCACCGCGACGACTTCACCCGCGGCGTCATCGACACGCGCCACGTGCTCTTCTACGTCAGCGGCACGGTGCTCGCGCTGATCTTCAGCATCCTGAGCGTCGAAACGAAACAGCTGCACAGCTAGCTGAGGGCGAAGAACCCGGAGCCCGAACCACCCACCATGCCACGATCGCCACTTCCTCTGGCTCTCAGCTCTCAACTCTCAGCTCTCAGCTAAAGAGCCATGGCCCTCATCGAATCTTTTCGCGCTGTCCGCTGGGTCCGCACGCTCAATCTCGTGCTGCAGGCCGTGCTGTTCCTCACATTTTTCGGCGGGCTCAACTACGTCGCGAAGAACCATCCGTCGCGTTTCGATCTGACCGCCCAGCGAAAATTCTCCATCTCGCCCGAGTCGCTCTCCTACCTCAAGAACCTCGAGCGGCCCGTCCACATCATCATGACGATGTCGCCCGAGGTGGAAAACACCGAGGTCAAGGGCCTGATCGACGAATACGTTTACGCCTCCGAAGATCGCCCGGCCGGCCGGATTTCGAAGGAGACGCTCGACGTTTACCAGAATCGCAAACGCGCCGAGGAACTCGGCATCGATCAGGCCGGCATCATCGTGCTCCGCTCCGGCGATCGCACCCGCGTCGTGACGATCGACGAACTCTACACGCTGAAAAATAAAAAACGCGACAGCTTCCATGGGGAGCAGACGCTGACCGCCGCCATTCTCGACGTCTCCTCCGCCACGCGGCGCCGGATCTATTTTCTCACCGGGCACTCCGAACTGAAGCCCAGCGACTCCGAAGCCACCCGCGGCCTGTCCGGCCTGCGGGATCAACTCAAGCTGCGGAATTTTGAAATTGAGGAGGTTGACCTCACCGTCACGCGCAAGGTGCCGCCCGACGCCGCCCTGCTGGTCGCCGTTGCTCCGCAAAGCGCCTACTCGCGCGCCGAGCAGGAGCTGCTTCGCCAATATCTCGGTGCCAACGCCGGTCGGATGATTCTGATGCTCGCCGCCAACAACAACCTGAGCACCACGGCGCTCGGCCTCGATGACCTGCTGCTCGACTGGGGCGTCCTCGTGCACAACGATGTGATCCTAGACACCGGGCCGGAAAACGTCACCGACACCTTCGATCTTCTCATTTGGGCCTACGCTCCGCACCCGATCACAAAAACCCTGATCGATGCGGGCCAGAAACTCCGGCTTGGCATGGCGCGCACCGTCGTGCCCGATCCCGGCCGGACCCTCGGCAACGGGCTCAAGACCGTGACGCTCGCCGCGACCTCGCCCACGGCGTGGGGTGAGCGCGGCTTGCGCCCCGGCGTCATCCCACGTTACGACCCGGGCATCGACACGCGCCCGATCCCGGGCATGGACCCGCCCGATCGCCTCGGCCTGATCGTCGCCTCCGAACGACTCGCCGTCAGAGACAACCTCCCGTTCAGCGTGCGGGGCGGCAAACTCGTTGTCTTTGGCACCGGCGACCTCTTTGCCAACGCTCGGCTCGACACGGCCGGGCTCATGCTCGCGCTCAACAGCGTGAACTGGACGGTCGATCGCGACACCCAACTCAGCATCCCACCCCGGCCCGTCGAGCGATTTGAGCTGGCGCTCAGCACCGCCGATTTCTCGCGCCTCCGCCTCGCCCTCCTGCTCGGTCTGCCCGGGGCCGCGATGCTGCTCGGGCTCATCGTCTATTGGACGCGACGCGCGTAAAGCGCGTAGTTGAGAGATGAAAGTTGAAGGTTGAAAGATCTGCAACCCATCGACCGCCCAAGATGTCTTTCAACTTTCAACCTTCACCTTTCAACTCGGCCTGCCCGTGAGAACCAAAGTCACCCTCGTCCTGATTTTCCTGAACCTGGCGCTGTTCTTTTTCATTTTCCGTTTCGAGCACCCCTGGATCGCCCGGGGCAAACTCACGGAAATCCGCAAGCGGGTGCTCGGGCCCGAGGCCGCCGATATCCGCACGCTCGAGATCACCAACCCTGCCGGCGGCTCCTTCAGCCTCGTGCGCCAGCGCGACACTTGGTTCCTCACCAAGCCGCTCGAGTGGCCCGCCAATCTGAGGGCCGTCAACAGCATCGTGAGCGAGCTTCAGCTCCTCGATCACGAGACGGTCTTCAGCGTCGCCGATCTCCCGAAGAACAATCTCTCCCTCGCCGACTACGGCCTCGCGCTCGACAAACCGGCCACACTGACCGCCGCGTTCTCCTCCGCCGATCCATCCGTGCCCGGCAGCGCGGACCGGCCCCTCACCGAGCTGCGCATCGGCGACACCACGAAGGATGGCAAACGCCTCTACGTGCTCTCGCCGGATCGCGAGCGGGTGCATGTCGTCAACCGCAGCCTGCTCGACACGCTGTCCGTGCCCATTGATCAATTGCGGTCTGACACGCTGCTCTCGGTGCAGGTATTCGAAGCGCGTTCGCTCCTCGTCCAGACGGCGAGTGCCACCGGCGCCCGTGTGCGCATCCGGCGCGACGGCACGCGCTGGACTTTCGAGACCCCCATCCTCGCCCGCGCCGGCCGCACCGCCATCGAAAACACGATCAACCAGCTCACTGCCCTCCGGGTGAAATCGTTTCCTGCCGCGGCGCCGACGCCCACGCCGGCCACCGCGCCCACGTTGCGGGTAACGCTTGAAGGCAACGGCCGGCACGAAACGCTGTTCCTCGGCGAGCCCGTGCCCCCGCCCGCCGGCGCCAAACCCGCCACCAGCGCGCCCACCGAATATTACGCCCAGATCGAAGGCCGCACCGCCGTCTTCACGGTCGCCATTCCCACCGGTCTTGAAGATGTCGTCGCCACTCTGCGCAACGCGCAGGAAAGTCTCCGCGAAAAACGCGTGCTCGATCTCGAGCCGGCGACGGTAACCGCGGTCACGCTCACCGCCCCCGCCCAGCCGATGCTCGCCCCGCTGACGCTGCAGCGCCTGGAGCTTCCCGCCGGTCAGACCGCAAACCCGGCGCCCCCGTGGCAAATCGTGCTGCGCAGCGAGAGCGGCCAAGGGTCGCAAACACTCGCGGCTGATCGCGGAGCCGTGCAGCGCCTGCTCGAGCAACTCTCGCTCCTCATGGCGGAAAAATTTAAGAGCGAAAACCCTACCGGCGCGGACTTGGAAGACTGGGGTTTCAACCGGCCCTTGCGCGAAGTGACGCTCACCGTGACCGGCAGCAATACCCCGATCGTCCTGCGGATCGGCACCGACGCCAATCGCACCACTTACTACGCCCGCGTCGGCACCGCGACTGAGCCCGGCGCATCGATCTACCAAGTCACACCCGAGATCGAACGGGAACTCTCGCTTTCCGCGCTCACGTTTCGCGACCGAGCCGTGGCCGAGCCACTCCCGCCCTCGACCCGGATCGCGGCCCTCAAACTCACCGACCTCGAATCGAAGGCCGTGCTGTTTGAAGCGACGTTCAACGCCACCGGCGAAGCCGCTCCCCTGCCGCGCGACCCCAAGGCGGCCGGCGTCATCGTCAACGCGCTCCGCGCGCTGCGCGCCAAGGAATTTCTGCCCGGCGGTTTCGCCGAAAAAATCGCCGCGGCCGGGGCCGAGCGTTCCTGGCGGTTCCAGCTTGATGCGACCATCGCCGTGGCGACGGCCGGCGGGGCCGAGCAAACCAGTCCCTTTTCCCTGCTGCTGACCGAAAGGCTCGGCGGCTCCACGCAGTTCGCCGGTTCCAAGGAACTCAACCTCGTATTTTCCCTCGAACAAACGCTCGTCGACGCGCTCTGGTCGCTCGCCTACGGCGTCCGCGATCCCGGCCCTCGTCCTGACTCAAAGAAGTGAGTTCGCGGTCCACCCGACCCCGGGGCGCAGCAGACCGGGCCTGACCCTTCCGCCACCCTCACCACAGCATGAAACCCTGGCTCAAGTTCTGCCTCGAACTCGCAGGCACCGGACTTTCGTGGCTTGGGTCGTTCGTGTTGTGGAGCTGCTGGCTCGCCCTGGCCATCGTGCTGGCCGCGCAACTCTACATCCTTTCCTCGCATGAGCTCACCCTGCCCGGATTTGCACTGCGGCAGATCGAGGCCCAGCTCGCGGAGTCGGGCCTGCGCGCCACGTTTGGTCGCGCCGCGTTTGATCCCACCGGGCAGATTCTGATCGAGAGCATGCGTTTGTCGCTGCCGGCATTTGCCGAACCGGTCTTGACGGCCCGCACCGTCTTTGTGCGCGTGAACCCCGTGGCGCTCCTTGCAGGGCGGATTGAACCGCGCGAAGTGCGGCTCAGCGGTGTGACCATATCCGCACCGGCCATGCTCTCACCGACCGGCCGGGCTGAGGAACTACTGCGCGATTTCGACGCCACTGTCGAACCAAGGGCAAAAACCGTCGTGCTCCGTCAGCTGACGGGCCGCTTCGCCAACCTGACCCTGACCGCGCACGGCACGGTGGTGCTCGTCCCGTCGACCGAAAAACGCGCGGCGTCCGCCGTGATCGCCGACTTCATCGCCCATCGCTTCCCCCTTCTTTGCCGGCAGGCACTGGATTTCTCTGCCCGCCTCGACCAACTCAACGCGCCGTCCGTCCACTTGGAGTTCTCCCCCTCGGCCTCTGGTGCCGCCACGATCGAGGTCCGGGCAGCCGCCCGCACCATCCGGGTGCCCGGCCCCGTCGAGGTCGAAGCGGAGGACGTGCGTCTCACCACCCGCGTGCTGCTTTTTGGGGACACGCCTTCGGCCGATCTCGAAATCACCGCCGCACGCGTGCGCCTGCCCCAGGAGACCGTCATTACCGACCTGCACGCTCGCGTCCTCGGGCGTTTCGAATTCGCCGGCTCTGCCTTCGACCTGCGCGAGATCAATCTGACGGCGGCGGCAGTGGCCGCGGCGGGCGTCGAGGTCCGGACTTTGTCGGCCCAAATTTTTCCGCGCCCTTTGCCCGTGATTGAAAGCACGATTGTCGCCACAATTTTCGGCGCGCCACTCGCCCTCCACGCTGAAACCGATCTCGGCGCCCGGCGCGCCACGGTGCGCTTCCGCGGTGATCTTTCGCCGAAAGTTCTCAACATGGTAAGCGCGCGCGTCGGCACCGACGTGCGGCGCTTCTTCAATTTTAAATCGCTTTTCGTCGAGCAAGGCGAAGCCCGGTTTGGGACCGGATTCGCCTTCGAGCGGCTCGCCGCCCGCGTCATCGTCCCGCAGGCCGATGCCTACGGCGTCACGCTCACCGACGCCCGCACCGCGGTGGAGCTTACACCCACTTTTTTCTCCGCCCCCGAGGCCTTTGCCCGCATCGGCGATAATTTCGCGCGGGGCAGTTACGAACAGGATTTCCGCACCAACCGCTACCGCTTCCTGCTCGCCGGACAACTCAAGCCACTCGCCATCTCCGGTTGGTTTCGGGAGTGGTGGCCAAATTTTTTCCAGCAATTTGAATTTCCCTCCGGGCCACCCGAGGCCGAGGTCGACGTGGCCGGCACCTGGCGCGATGGGGGAAGATCCAACGTCTTTGTTTTCGCCGACACCGATCGGCCCGTGGTGCGTGGCGCCGCCCTCGAGCGGGTGCGCACGCGACTTTTCATTCGACCAGGCTTTGTCGACGGACTCGAACTCCTCGCCACGCGCGGCGAGCAGGAAGCCACGGGGACGTTTGTCTACCGCGCCGACCGCTTCACCCAGGAGTGGCACACCCTCGATCTCGATCTTGAGTCGAACTTTGATCTCAAGACCGCGGGTCAGATCATCGGCCCCGTAAGCAGGGCGTTTATCGAACCGTTCCAGATCGCGCAACCGCCCGAACTCAAAATTGCGGGCCAGTTTGCCAGTGCCGCCGCGGCCGGCGGGGCCAACGTGCGACTACGCATCGAGGCGCGGACGAATGGCGATTTCCGCTTTCACGGCTTCCCGCTGCAAGACGTGGCCTTTGCCGCCAAGATTGATCGCGAAGAGATCGCCCTCAACAATATCACCGGCACATTTGCAGGCGGGGCCGTCACCGGCCACGCGCGCGTCTGGGGCGCCAACCCCAACCGCCGGCTTGGTTTCGATCTCGCGTTAGAAGAGGCCGGCCTGGGACCAGCGGCGGGCGCGCTGGGAGATTTTTTCGCCGCGCGGAAGAACGAGCCTCCCCCCACGCCGGGCAAATTCATCCAGCAAAAAGCCAATGTCCGGATTAGCCTGGCCGCCTCAGCCGAGGGCAGTTTCACCGACACGTTCAGCTACCGGGGGGCGGGTAGCGCCGTGCTGCGTGGCGCCGAGATTGGCGAAGTGCCCTTGCTCGGCGCGCTCTCGGAACTTTTGCGCTTCACGTCGCTCCGCTTCACCGAGGCCCGCGGAAACTTTAAGATCGAGGGGCCGAAGCTGGTCTTCCCCGAAGTCACACTCCGGGGGGCAAACTCCGCCGTCGATGCCCACGGCACCTACGCGCTGGATCGGCAGCAACTCGACTTCAACGCCAAGCTCTTCCCGTTTCAGGAGAGCGAAAGCCTGCTCAAGTCGGTCGTCGGCGCGGTGCTTTCCCCCTTGTCGAACGCGTTTGAGGTCAAACTCACGGGCTCGTTTGCAAAACCCGAGTGGAATTTCGTGATCGGGCCCACGAATTTTCTGCGGGCGCTGACGGGGCCGGGTGAGGCCAACGGGAAAATCGACACGCCCGCCGGCGAGGTCCCGCCCCGGCCCGCAGGCGAGAAAACAAACGCCGCTCCAGTGCCGGTTAAACCGGTGGAATAGCGGCCTCGGGAATGTTTGCCCGGACGCGGGGAAACACGTTGCTCCCGTGCGGGTCGTTCGTTTTGGTTTCGGCCTAAGATCCCGATGACCCACCCCTCCGCGTCGCTGCAGCGCACGTGGCCAGAGCAATTATCGCTTGGCTGTGCCGGCGCCCTCGCCCTCGTTGGCACGGCGACACTCGCCGGTTGGTGGATGCGAATCGACGAGTTGATCCAGCCCTTCGGTCCGCACGCCCCCCTCTCGGTGGAAACCGCCCTTGGCTTCCTCGCGCTGAGCCTCGCCTTCTTTGCCCTCGAAGCCGGACGGCAGAAATTGTTCCTCCTCGCCACCAGTGTGAGTGCCGCGTTCGGGCTGCTCGCGATTGCGCAAATCAGTTTCGGCCTGGGGATACCGTTCGACCGATTTTTTGGCACCGATCAATGGTTGATGCTCGCGGGCACGACCGGCCGGGGCTCTCAGCTTGGCCCGCTCGGTCTCGTGCTCGGCAGCGGCGTGTTGCTCCTAAACCTCAGTGATCGGGCCGCGAACGGGCGGCAACTTGTCGGTGCCTCCATCGGATCGGTGATCGCTTCGGCGGGATTGTTTACACTGCTCGGTTACATCACCGAGCTCCGCCCGATCTACACCTGGGGTTTGCAGCAGGCCGTCGCCCCGGTGGGCGGGATCGCGCTGACACTCCTGGGCCTGGTGCTGCTGCTGCGCGCTTGGCGCGAAAGCACCAACGCGAACGGCGATGCCCCGGTCTGGTCCCCGCTCCCCGTCGTCATTGGTTGCGCAATGCTCACGCTCGCCCTCTGGATCGGGCTGAGCGCCAGTGAACGGGCCTTCACGGCCCAGACCACGCAGGCGCAAATGGACTTGTTCGCCGCGCAGACCAAGGACGCGCTCGAAAAGCAGGTCGGTGAATTCGAGCGGCTGGCACGGGCTTGGGGCGACGGACCGAGTAACCTCGCGGACGAGTGGAAAGACGCCGCGCGCCAGATGCAGCAGGGAGCCGCCGCGCTCGGTTGCCGGACCGTCGGCGTTAGTGATGGCCAATCGTCGCCACTTTGGTCGGTTCCGATCGGAACGCCTGAACGCCCCCGGGTCATCGCCCCCGCTCTGGCGGAGGAAGTGCGAGACGCCATCGCACAGGTAAGCCGCCGCGGTGCCCGCCCGGTCATCGTGATGGGCCTGCCGCTCACCGCCACTGCGCCCGAGGCCAAGGGCTTGATCATTTACGCGCCGGTAATTCGCAACGGCCAGCCGGCGGGATTCCTCACCGCGGAATTTTTCTACCGCGCTTTTTTCCACCACATCGCGACGGCGCAGGCGAAGCGCCACCACGAATATCACATTGCCGTCACGATCGGGGGCGACGCGGTCTTTGAAAAGGCCGCCGCCGATCCCGCGCGTAGTCCGATCTTCACCATCGAGCGCACTTACCTGCTCGCCGAACGGCGCCTGCGGCTGAGTTTCACGCCTTCCGCGGCCACGCTGGCGCAGAATCGCCGGTATCTGCCGGAGTTCGCCTGCGCCGCGGGTCTCGGCATCACGGGACTGCTGGGGCTCAGTGTGCATCTCGCGCGCCGCTCCCGCGCCGGCCAGCGCGCCGCCGAGCTTTCGAGCCAAAAGCTCTCGGCCGAAAACGAGGAACGCCGCCGGGTCGAGGCCCGCCTCAAGGTGGCCGATGAACGCCTGCGCCTCGCCCTCGACTCCACGCAGATCGGTATCTTCGAGTGGAGTGTCGCTTCGGGCCACGTTTACTTTAGCCCGGGATTATGGGCGATGCTCGGCTACGATCACACGCTCATGCCGTCGACCGTAGAGGCGTGGCAAGCGCTCGTTCATGCGAATGACCTCCCCATTTATCGCCGCCGGATTGAATCGCAGCTCGAGGGCACAGCTTTGTTCATTGAGTCGGAGTATCGCGTGCGCAAGCGCAACGGCGAATCGTGTTGGGTCTATAGTCGCTCGAAATCGGTCGCCGCCGGCGCCGACGGACGCCCCACGCAGATTATCGGCACGGTGCAGGATATCACGGCGCGCCGCGAAGCTGAGGCGGCCCTGCGCGAGAGCCAGTCCGAAGCGCGCAAGCTCTCACTCGTGGCGTCCAAGACCGACAGCCCCGTATTGATCGGCACGGCCGACGGATTGATCGAGTGGGCCAACGAGGCGTTTTGCCGCGTGATGGAATATTCGCTGGAGGAAGTCATCGGCCGCAACCCCGCGGAATTTTTGATCGGGCCCGAGACCAATCCGCGCACCACCGCGCGCATCCGCGCGGCCATGGCGCGCGGCCAGGGCATCAGCACCGACGTCGTCAACTACTCCAAGTCGGGCCGGAAATACCACCTGCATCTCGAAATCCAGCCGGTGCGCGGTGCCAATGGGAAAGTCGAGAATTTCATCGCCGTCGAAACCGACATCACCGCCCGCGTCGACGTCGAGCAGCAATTGCGCCGCGCCAAGGCCGAGGCCGACGACACCTCGCGGGCCAAGAGCGATTTCCTCGCCTCGATGTCGCACGAGATCCGCACCCCAATGAACGGGGTGATCGGTATGACCAGTCTCCTGATGGAAACGCCGCTCAATGCCGAGCAGAGCGACTTCGTAAACACCATCCGCACCTCCGGCGAAGCGCTGCTCACGATCATCAACGACATCCTCGATTTTTCCAAAATCGAGTCGGGCAAGATGGAGCTGGAACAAACTCCCTTCGACCTCGCCGTTTGCCTCGAGGATGCGCTCGATCTTTTCGCGCTGCAGGCCTCCGCCAAAAAAGTGGAGCTGGGTTACTTTATCGCTGCGGACGTCCCCGCGTGGATTCGTGGCGATGTCACCCGCCTGCGCCAGGTGATCGTAAACCTCGTGAACAACGCGGTGAAATTCACTCCCAGCGGCAGCATCGCGCTCGAGGTGCGCCGCGCCACCTCCGAGCCCGTGCCCGTGAGCTTCCCCCCAAGCCGGGCGCCGATGCCGATAAAAATCAAACTGGAG
Source organism: Opitutaceae bacterium (assembly GCA_031379235.1). Classification (GTDB taxonomy): domain Bacteria; phylum Verrucomicrobiota; class Verrucomicrobiia; order Opitutales; family Opitutaceae; genus ER46. The sequence goes on from JANNEY010000289.1 coordinate 19,163, forward strand.
TTCACGGTGCGCGACACCGGGATCGGCATCCCGCCGGACCGCGTCGACCGGCTCTTCAAGGCGTTTAGCCAAGTGGACTCCTCCACCACGCGCAAATACGGCGGCACCGGCCTGGGCCTCGCGATCTGCCAACGGTTGTGCCAGCTCATGGGCGGCCAGATTCGCGTCGAGAGCGGCGTAGGCCAGGGTTCGGCGTTTGTCTTCACCATCGATTCACACGCCGCCGAAGCTGAAGCGGAAGCGGAAGGCTGGCGCACGGCCGGCCCAATCGGCGGCGGACTCGTGCTCTGCGTCGGAGCGAGTAAGATCACGGCCGCCCGGCTGCACACTGTGTTCGAACGCTGGGGCGCGGCCTGCGTCGTGGTGCCCGACGCCGCGGTCGCGCTCGCGACCGCGGAGAAGCTGCCGCGGCCGCCCAGTCTCGTCGTCATCGATGGTGGCGATATGCGCGCCCCGGTAACGCTGGATATCCTGACCGCGCTGAAATGCCCGCGACTTCTGCTCCATCCCTTCGGGCAGGCCGTGCCGACCGGACCGGCCGATGGGCAGCCGTTTGCATCCACCACGATTCCGCTGCGCACGAGTGCGCTCGTGCACGCCATCCAAAGTCTCTTCGCCCCGAAAGCCAGCGAAGTCACCGCAGTCTCCAAAGACGCCGGCCGATCGGTCGCGGAGGATTTTCCCATCGAAATCCTCCTCGCCGAGGACAACGCAGTGAACCAGAAAGTCGCCCTGCGTTTTCTGGAGCGGCTCGGCTATCGCGCCGATGCAGTCGCCAACGGACTGGAGGCGGTCAACACGCTCGAGCACCGCTGCTACGATCTCGTTTTGATGGATCTGCAGATGCCGGAGATGGACGGCTTCGAGGCCACGCGCCAGATTCGCACCCGCATCCCGTCTGATCGCCAGCCCAAGATTGTCGCGCTCACCGCCAACGCGATGCAGGGCGACCGCGATGCCTGTCTCGCTGCCGGCATGGACGGCTACATCTCGAAGCCCGTGAAGATGCACGAAATCTCGGAGATGATTCGCAAGCTCTTCGGCAAACCTGAAGCCCCCGATCCCTCACAGCAAACGATCGGTTGAGGCCGCGGAGTGGCGGCCGCGCTTCACCGTCGCGCCTGCAACCGTTCACACCTGCGCGCTCAGCGCCTTGATTTCTGGCGCGCGCGCCGGATCGGAGACCAGGTTGGCTTGCTCGTGCGGATCGCGTTCCAGATCGAAAAACAGCCAAGGCACGCCACCGGCGTCGAGCACGAGCTTGCGCGTCGGCGTGCGCACGCCGCGCCACGCACGGTCGCATTGGTGCGGGAGGGCGACCACGCTCGGCATCGAGATCCGCGCGAAGGAATTTTCGATTTTCGATTTGGGGTTTTCGATTTTCGCGCGCGTGAGCGCGGGCAAATCGAGGAGCGAGACCGGCGCATCGTCGCGCCGCGGAGACTCACCGGGCGTGCGCACGAGCAGCGGCACGCGCACGCTCTCCTCGTGCGGCCAACCTTTGCGGAAAAGCCCGTGCGCTCCGTGCATGTCGCCGTGGACGCTGGTGAAGACGACGATGGTGTCGTCGCGAACCCGAGTCTCACCGCAGCGCAGATTGCTCAGCAGCACGCCCACGCACCAATCGGTCGCTTCAACGTGCGCATAGTATCCCGCCAGCTCGGCTCTGGCTTTCGCTTCAACTTCGCCTCCTCGCGGCACGTTCGCTGGCAATATGATTTCAGCCGGTTTTCGAAACTCCAGTGGTCCGGGCGGCGCATCGTAAGGCGGATGCGGTGCCTCGAGACTCACCATGCAAAACCAGGGCCGAGCATCGTCACGGCCACCCAACCACCCACCCTCCGCACGATTGGCCAGCACTTCGGCCTGATAGCCTTCAAACTTCACCGGCTCGGGCAAACGCGAACCATGCAACCATGGATCGTTGAGCTGAAACCCGCCCTCGAAGCCTTCCCAGAACTCGAAACCGCCGCGTTCGCCGGCGGGCACGATCACCTTCGCCGCTTCTTCACTCACGAGGGGCACTCGCGGGTCGCGTTTCCCCACGCCCCATTTGCCGAAGAACGCCGTCGCGTAGCCGCAATCACGAAGTTGATGTGCGATCGTGCGGGCGCCGAGCGGCAACGAGTCAAAGTAGTTGCGGAGGCCGTTCTCCGGCGAGGGCACGCCCGTGAGCAGCGCGGCGCGCGCGAACGGTCCGAAGGGATGCGGCGTCACCGCCTGCGTGTAGTTCACACTTTCGGCCGCGAGCGCATCAAGGCACGGCGTGCGCGCATTGAGATCGCCCGCGTAGCCACAGGCCGAGGCGCGCCACTGTGTGGTGACAATCCAGAGGATGTTGGGCCGTGGGTCGCGCACGCCACGAGTCCAGAGTGCGCCCGCCGAGGCTCAACGCAAAACACGCGCCACGCGGCGCGCCGGAAACGAATACCGTTTGCCAGCGTGCGGGCGGCCGCTTGCATGAGAGGGATCTGATTTCGGCCATGAAATCTCTTCCCCTACAAACTCCCCCGTCCACATGAAACTCCGCTCTCCCCTGTTCACGCTTTCGCCGTTCCTGTTGCTGGCACTGCCTGTGCCCGGCGCCGTTTCCACGGGCAATCCATTTTACGGCGACGCGCCCGACGCCACCCACCCGTGGGCAATCCACGATCGCAATCGGCCGCAGCCAAAGCGCGTCGAACCGGGCACGTTCAGCACGCCCGCGCAACCGGGCCAGCCACCGTCTGACGCCATCATTCTCTTCGACGGCACGGCCGCATCACTCGCGAAATGGGAAGCCGACACGAAACCCGGTGATCCGAGCACACTGACCAAGTGGATCGTGAACGACGGCGCGCTGGAGTGCGTGCCGCGGTCCGGTCAAATCCGCAGCAAGGAAAAATTCGCGGACTGCCAGCTGCACGTCGAATGGGCCGCGCCGAAAAATGTGCAGGGCGACAGCCAGGGCCGGGGCAACAGCGGGGTGTTTCTCATGGGTATCCTCGAGGTGCAGGTGCTCGACAACTACAACAACCCGACCTACGCCGACGGTTTCGCCGCCTCCGTTTACGGGATCAATCCACCGCTCGCGAACGCGCTGCACGCGCCGGGTGAATTTCAGGTTTACGACATCATTTTTCGCCGCCCCGTTTACCGCGAGGGCAAGCTGGTCGATGCGGGCTACATCACGGTTTTCTGCAACGGTGTCCTCATGCAGGACCACACGCCAATCGAGGGACCCGGCGGACACATGCGGCGTTTTCCGATGCAGCCGTTTCCCGAAGTGGGGCCGCTGAAGCTGCAAGACCACGGCAATCCCGTCCGCTTCCGCAATATCTGGTATCGCCCGCTCCCGCCGCGCTCAATCGAGGGCGGCACCGACGGTGCGCTCACCGCTGAAGCCACGACCGCCAAGCGCATGGAAATCGCCGCCACCCTGCGCACGGAGGCCGCCGACCTCGTCGCCGGTTCAACCGCCGCGATGCTGCGCTACGCCGAGTCGCTCTGCTACGAGCGGGACCCCGCGGTCGCGCAGCAGGTCGAGCAGATGGCCGCGAGCTACGTCACAAGCGTGCAGTCACTCGCGGCCACCGAACTCGAAAACAAGAAAGGCGAAATCACGAACGTCACCAAAGCGTTCCAGTATCTCGCGAAGTTCAGCCTCATGCCCAAGGATTTCGCGCCCACCACCGCGCTCGAACAGATTGTGAAGACCCAGGGCTGGGATCAGCCGCCGGGGAAGCAGAACCAGAAGAAGAAGCAGTAAGCGGGACGTCGGGCCCGTTCTCCTCGGCAATCGTCGCCGTCGGCTGGACTGTCAGGCCCAAATTGTGCGTTCACCGACGGTGACGGCGGTATTCTATGCTGTAGGAGGATTAGGCTGTTTTCCACGGCCCGATTCCTCTGTCGCCTAAACCCCTTCACTCATTCCCGGCTATCAGTCACCACGCGTGCGCTGACTCGCTCGGCCGGATGTCATTTTTGACCCAAACCTCGATGAACACACCCGCCAAGTCCCATCCCGCTTCCGCTCCACGCGCCCATTTTCGGGCGCTGGCCGCGTTAGTTATCTCAGCCTTCGCCCTCGTCTTCGCCGCCCAGCCGGCGCGCGCGCAGGCCGCCGCCGGCACGATCACTGGCACCGTAATCGATTCCACGACGGGAAAATATCTCGAAGGCGCCGAAATCACGATCGATGGCACAACGCTGCGTGCTGTCACTGCTCGTGACGGATCGTTCTCCGTGACCGGAGTTCCCTCCGGTCCACGCAATGTCAGTGTGACTTATCCCGGCCTCGAATCCAAATCGTCCCCCGTCACCGTGCCGGCTGGCCAGACCGCCAACCTGGCCGTCCGCCTCGGCTGCACCGAGATCATCACGCTTGGTGAATTCAAAGTCGCCGGCACCAAGGAAGGCATGGCCCAGGCCATTGCCATGCAAAAAGCCTCGGATCAAATCAAGGTCGTCGCTGCGGGTGACCAATACGGTGACATCGCCGAGGGCAACGCCGCTGAATACCTGAAGTTCCTTCCCGGCGTCGGCATCGACTACAACGCCAACGACGCCCGCGCCGCCACGCTCCGCGGCATGAACACCGCGTTCACTAACGTCACGATGAACGGCAACCCGATTGCCAGCGCGACATCCGGCAACGCCAACCGTCGCTTCGAGTTCGAACAGGTCGCGATCAATAACGTCGAGAGCGTCGAGGTCTTCAAGACCCTCACGCCCGAAATGCAGGCCACCAGCACCGGCGGTTCTATCAACCTCGTCACGAAAAGCGCTTTCGACCGCCAGGGCAGTCTTCTGACCTACCGCGCCTACATCCAAGCCACCGACAGCGATCTCTATCTGCGCAAGACGGAGGGCTGGGGCCAGGAGCAGACCCGCAAGATTTTGCCCGGCCTTGATCTCAACTACGCTTCCCGTCTCACGGAAAATCTCGGCTATAATTTCGCCTACAAGAATTCCCAGCTCTTCAACAATTACCCGCGTTCCTCGTATTCCTACCAATACAATCCCGCGAGCGGCGGTAATCCCGACCGGCCCGCCATCAATAACTGGAATCTCCAGAACGAGCAGAAAAACACCCGCCGCCAGTCCTTCTCCGGTCAGGTCGACTACCGTCTCGCGGAGCGCACCAAGCTCTCCGTGAACGGCCAGTGGAATTACTACGATCTGCTCTTCACCGACCGCGTGCTCACGATCACGCCCGGCGCCCTGCCCGCGCAGAGCACCACCTCCACGCTCGGTTACTCCGGCAACACGTTCACCGGTCCGACCGGCGGCGGCAGCGCAGCGATCCAAACGATCAACCGCTCCAAGTCCGGTGTCACGTGGAGCAGCGGCGCCAGCCTCAGCCATGAATTTGCCGGCGGCGCGAAACTCGACGGCAGCACTTACTGGAGCCAGGCCTACAGCAAATACCGCGACACCTCGCGCTCGTGGTATTCCGACGCGACGATGACGCGCACCGGCCTCACCGTGAAATTCACCGACCTCGGCGAAACCGTTCCCACTTACGTCCTCACGGACAGCACCGGCGCCGTGGCCGACCTCCGGGACGTCTCGAAATTCAGCATGACCCAGATCCGCAGCCGTCCGCAGACCGGCGTGGACACCAAGGACGGCGCTTCGCTCGATTTCAAGACTCCGCTGGGCTCGCTCCCTGCCACCGTGAAAGTCGGCGCCCGGGTCGATGAAACCGGTCGTAATATCGACAACCGCGTCTTCAACCGCACGGGCACCTCCGCGGCCACCGGGTTCGGCGGCACCTCGGCCGTGACCGGTGCGCAACTCGCCGGCCTCGTCGATCAGGGTTTCTCCAACCACGGCATCGGCTACGGTCTGCCCGCGTATAATTTCCTGAGTGTTTACTCCGCCTTCACCCAGTTCGGCGGCAACAACTACCTGCCCTACACGCCCGCGAGTGATTTGATCGCCCGCTTCGACGAGGAAACCAAGTCCACCTACGCGCGTTTCGACGTAAAGCCCACGACCAACTTCCTCATCGTCGCCGGCGCCCGCTACGAAGATCGCGCGGTCGACATCGAAAACCGGTTGTCGACGCTCCCGCGCATCCTCACGGGCAAGTTCGAGGACAAGAGCTGGTTCCCCTCGCTTAACCTAAAATACAACCTCACGCGCAATCTTCAGCTCCGTTTCGGCGCGGCGAAATCCATCGGCTTGCCTGACTACGGCGACCTCACGCCCGGCCTGCCCGTGATCACGGATCCCACCTCGACTGCCCGCGGCCGCGTGGCGATTTTCAACCCCAATCTCGAGGCCTTTTCCGTCACCAACTACGACGCTAGTGTGGAATACTTCTTCGGCCAGAGCGGTCTTCTCTCCGCCTCGATTTTCCGCAAGACGTTCAAGAACTCCATCGTCGATGCCACCCAGACGCTCGATGCCGGCACCGCCGCCAACCTCGGCATCGCGCAGTCGCAGCTCAACTCGTCCTACGACCAATACGATGCCAGCTATAAGTTCAATATCCCCGACACCGGCCACTACAACGGCATCGAACTCAGCTACGCGCAGCGTTTCACCTTCCTGCCGAAACCGTTCAACACGATCGGCCTCCAGATGAACGCCACGCTCCTCAGCGTCGATCCGATCAAGACCAACCGCGTGCTCAACAACAGCGTCACCGACCCGAACCTCAACGCCGCGCTCCTCAACACGGTGAACAAGAACCTCGAGATCGCCGCGGTGAAGCGCGCTTTCAACGTCGTGCTCAACTACAGCGTCGGCAAGTTCGGCTTCACCGTCACCTCGAACTACACGGGCAAGGTCCTCAAGGCCGCCAACCGCCTCACCGTAAAATACAGCAATGAGCCGGTAAACCGCTACGCCTTCGAATACCTATCGCAGGCACCGCGCGAACTCGTCGACCTCCGGATCGACTACAAGCACAACCGGAAATTCACGCCCTACTTCCAGGCGCGAAACGTCTTCGGCCGCGGCATCGTGACTTCGACCGCGGTCCTCCCCTCCAACCGCGCCGAATACGGCGACCCGATCTACGAGCTCGGCGTCCGCGGCGTGTGGTAAGTCACCGCTTCGTGCCTCAGCAAAACATTCAGGCCCGCTTCGGCGGGCCTTTTTTTTGGCTGACGCCGGAGAATGCGACCGAAGGAGGCCGGGGCAGTCTGATCCCAACGTCCCTTGATTTCTGGACGGTGGGACCGGCAGTTGTCGCGGGCCGTCGCGCAGGTGAACGTCGGTCTTAACCCTCACGCCAAACTCGCGATCCCGCGCCTGCGGGACCGATCAGCGGCAGCCCGACAATGTCTCAATCTCTCGAGCGTTTGCTTGTAGTCCAGCGATGCCGGCCTCCCCAGATTGTCACTCTTCGCTGCGCTCAGGATG
>JANNEY010000305.1:0-6441 GCA_031379235.1 Opitutaceae bacterium
CCCGCCGAGGTCGCCCACGGAGGTCGTCCCGATCCCAAACCGCACCCCGCCTCAGCCCATGAAGAAATCCCTCCCCGCCCGGCTCATCGCCGTGCTTGCCACCGTCGCCACCAACCTTGTGGCTCAAACTCCGGCCGCCGCCGCCAAGGAAGAGCCCGTCGTGCTCTCCGCCTTCAGCGTCTCCTCCACCGCCACCGGCCGCTATCAGGCGACCGAGGCCACCTCCGGCAGCCGCGTGCGCGTCTCCCTGATGGACTCGACCCAAAGCGTCTCCGTCGTCACGCGCGATCTGATCGAGGACATCGGCGCGGGCCGCATCATGGACGCGGCCAAATATGTCGCGGGCATCAAAGAATCCACCATCCCCAATTCCCTCGATCGCGCCACGCTGCGCGGCTTCCAGGCCGATGGCGCGACCGTCGATGGCTTTAACTACATCAGCTTCGCCAACGTCGATCCCGTCATCATCGAGCGCATCGAGGTCGTCAAAGGCCCCAACGCCATCCTCGCTCCCCAAGGCGTCCCCGGCGGCACGATCAACCTCGTGAGCCGGAAACCGTTCTTCAGCGACCGTGGCAGCATCTCCGCCCAGGTCGGCCGCTACGACGCCAACCGCGTCGAGCTCGACGTGAACCGCGTCCTCCTCGGCGGCAAGGCCGCCATCCGCGTGGTCGGTTCCGAGGAACGCTCCGAGAACATCGCCCCCGGCAACTACAAGAGTTCGACCGTCGTGATGCCGATGTTCACCTATCGCCTCAAGCCCGGCACCGAGGTCACCGTGCAAGGCCAGTTCTACAACACCTGGGGCGGCGCCTACGGCGGCCTCCCGGTCGATCTCTACGTCGGCACCAACGACAAGGCGCGCCTCATCTCCACCATCTCGCCCGAGCTCGACCTCTACGGCAAGGGCTTCGCGCGCCACTCCTCGGCGCAGATTTTCCGCCTGCTGTTCACCTCGGCGATCACGCCGCAGTTGTCCGTGCGCCTCGCGGCCAACGTCGCCTACTCGAAGCTCTCCAGCGTCGGCATCGGCAACGGCAACCCCGTCGGCACCGGCCTCCTCGTCACGCGCAACGAGCAGACCGGCGCCTTCGCCTGGAACGGCACCGTCCGCAACGACGACCCCGAGTTCCCCCGCAGCGGCAACGTCGGCTTCCAGACCCGCGATTCCTACAACGTCCAGAACGACTACGTTTACGACGTGAAGCTCGACGGCATCAAGGCGACCACCGTCGCCGGCTTCTCGATCGATGTCCTGAAAAACCCGAACTACAATGTCGGCCTCACGATCCCGAACTTCAAGATCCGCAGCTTCACCTTCCAGCCCTACACGCTCACGACGCGCACCTCCAACCAGATCAACTACGCCAAGACCCACCAGCTCTACCTCAGCCAGACACTCTCCCTCGTCGAGGATCGCCTGAAGCTCAATGCCGGCGTCGCGCGCAGCCGCTATACGAACTACGTGAGCGACCTCTTCCCCGGCCGCACCCGCACCGCGTCGCTCACCCCGCAGGCGACCCTGCCGTCGTTCGGCGCGCTGTTCAAACCGATGCCGGGCTTCGCGGTCTTCGCCGGCTTCTCCAAGCAGGCGACCGCGCAGTTCATCTCCTCGACGTTCACGCCCGTCACGCCCACGCAGGACAGCAAGCAGTGGGAAGTGGGCGTCCGCGCGCAGCTCCTCGACCAGCGCCTCTTCTCCACGCTCACCTATTTCGACATCAAGCAGAACAATTTCGGCGTGCCCAATCCCGCCAACGCGTTCGTGCCCACGCCCGTCCCCGCGCTGCCGCCCCTGCTGACCAACCGGCTCGCGCACGGCGTCGAGTTTGAGCTCACCTTCGTCGCCTCGAAAAACCTCTCGATCGTCGGCAACGCCACCGTGATGAAAAACCGCGACATCGACGGCGTGCCCTTCCGCGGCACCGCCGAGAAATCCTGGGCGACGTGGATCAATTACAATGCCAGCAAGGGCGACACGCTCCAGGGCTGGTCCTTTGGCCTCGGCATCGACTACCTCGCCAAGCGCCCCGGCGATCTCGCGCAGGCCTTCACCTCGCTCAGCACGCCGACGCGCATCATCCGCCAGCAGCCCTCGTTCTACCTGCCGGAGCGCACGCTCGTGAACGCCAAGATCGGCTACCGCATCGACGCGCAGTGGCGGGCGCAGCTGAACATCGACAACGTCTTCGACAAGGCATACCTCGCGGCCAGCACGGCGCGCAACACCGTGTTCCCCGGCACGCCCTTCAACCCGAAGCTGAGCGTTCACTACGGCTTCTGAGTAGACCGGATGTCTCGAATCCAAACCGGCTGGAATTGGGAGCGCGCTCGCCGCCGCTTTTTTCATTGAGCGCGACGCGTTACCCCACGACCCACCCGTTCCTCCCCGTCAGCCCACAAACCTGCCTGTCTCGAAAACCTCTCCCATGAACGTGTCACCTGCTCCCCGATCCATCGTTTCCGCCCGTGTCGCCTTCGCGACCATCGCGGCGCTCTTCGCCTCCGCTGCACTCCTCGGCCAGCCCGCCGCCCGACCCGCCACTGCGCCCGCCAGCGAAGTGGTCCAACTATCCGTCTTCGAGGTCTCCGCCGCCGCCCCCAACCGCTACCAGGCCGCCGAGGTGACCAGCGGCGGTCGCCTTCGCACCGCCATCTTCGATTCCCCGCAGACGATCAATGTCGTCACCGATGCGCTCCTCAAAGATGTCGGCGCCGTGCGCATCCTCGATGCGTTGAAGTATGTCCCCGGCGTCACCGAATCCACGCTGCCCAACGGCCTCGATCGCATCACGGTGCGCGGCTTCCAAATCGACGGCGCGACCGTCGATGGTTTTTACGACATTACGCAGGGTAACATCGACCCACTCACGATCGAGCGCATCGAGGTCGTGAAAGGGCCGAACGCCATTCTCTCCCCGTCGGGCAGCCCCGGCGGCACGATTAATAACGTCACCCGCAAGCCCCTCTTCGTCGCTCCGCGCCACAGCGTGCGCCTCGAATACGGCGCCTTCGAAGCGGGCAGCATTGAGTTCGATTCCACCGGCCGGCTCGGTGACGCCAACTCCAAGTTCGCCTACCGCATCCTCGCCGCGTATCGCGATTTCGACAGCTACTACGGCAACACCTCGACGAAGCGCCACACCCTCGCGCCGTCGCTCACCTACCAGTTCAACCCCAAGAGCCGCGTCACGGTGCAGGCCGAGTTCTCCGACTGGAAGGCCGGCGCCTACCTCGGCATCCCCATCGACCCCTCGTCCGGATCCACCAACACCGCCACCCTCCTCGCCGGTGTGCCCTTCACGCGCGCCATCTATGCGGACGATCTTTATCGCACGGACAAGCGCTCCACCTACCGCGCCATCTTCACCAGCGACGTCACCGACGAACTCTCCGTCCGTGTCGCCGCCCGCCAGACTTTTTTTGAGATGGACAACCAGGGGCTGAACTTCGCGGCCCCGATCCCCGGCGGCGCCCGCGATCCGCGCACCGGCCTCTACACGCCGGGCCTCGTTTACGGCCCCGGCCCGACCTTCACCGCTTCGCCCGCGCCCGCCCAGAGCCGCATCTTCAACCGCGGCGGCCAGCGCTCCACCGTCACCGCCAAGGCGCAGAATTTCCAAAACGACTGGGTTTACCGCGCGAAAGTCGGCGATGTGCAAGCCGTCACCAACGCCGGCTTCGCCTACAACCGCCGCCAGCCCGATGGCGAGCAGTTCGTCATCAACGAGAACCTCACCCACACGCCGCTCAACTTCGACGGCGTCATCATCAGCCCGCTCACCCACACCGGCGTCATCAACACCCGCGACTTCACCAGCGAGCTCTCCCGCCAATTCTACGCCAACGAAAGCGTCACCGCCTTCGACGGCCGCGTCATCGTCTCTGGCGGCGTCTCGAAGCTCGACGTGAGCAATTCCACCCGCCGCCTCCTCCCCGGAGCGACCAATCACGTCGTGATCAAAAACAAAAAGAACACGGTCAACTACGGCATCGTCGCGAAACCCGTGAAGGACGTCTCCCTCTTCTACGGCCACTCGGAAAACGCCTCGCCAGTCGCCACCAACCTCACGCCGGCGGGCACCCCCGATTTCTCCGTCGGCAGTCAGGACGAGTTCGGTGGCCGCGTCCGCCTGCTCAACGGCCGTCTCCAAGCCGGCCTCACGTATTTCAAGATCGCGCAAAACGCGTTCTCCGTCCCGAACCCCGCCAACCTCACCGTGCCGGCCCCGATTCCCCCCGCCCCGCTCCTCTACTCGGACCGCGAGGCCAAGGGCTGGGAATTCGAGGCCACGTTTGAGATCGTCAAGGGCTTCACCCTCATCGGCAACCTCACCGACTTCACCAACCGCGACCCGAACAACATCCCGTTCCGCGGCACCGCCGAAAAATCCTCCGCCGCCTGGGCCCGCTATGAATTCCTCACCGGCGACCTCAAAGGCTTCCACGTTTCCCTCGGCACCAACTGGACCGACAAACGCCCCGGTGACTCCGCCTCCGGGCTCACCGCCGCGAGCACCCCGACCAACCTGATTCCCAATCAGCCGACGTTCTATCTCCCGGCCCGCACGCTCGTCGATGCCTCCTTCGGCTACACCCGCGCCGCCTGGTCCCTGCAGGCCAACGTCGACAACGTCTTCGACAAAAAATACCTGCTGGCCTCGCTCTCGCGCAACGCGGTCTATGCCGGTCCCCGCATCAACCTCCGCGTCTCGGCGACGTATCGGTTTTAAGCCGGCCCACGACGGGGAACCCGACCTTGGGGCAGGGTGCATCTATTGAGTCGGTGAGGATAACCGGGAGAACGCTCCCTGCCACCATGGGCCGTCTTTGCAACGCAGCGAGCCTCGCGATTGGGGCCGCTCGTTCGAGGCGACTGCCCGGGTGGACGGGGCCGTCAATCGGGTCTGGCTGCACCAACGGAATTTCTCTTCATGGGAGCGGCAAATGGAGCCGCTGAACATCCCATGAAGAACTATTTCTGGCTGATTCCCGTCGTGTGCCTTGCTGGCGCGTCCGCTCATGCCGCTGAGAGCATCGGCGGCAAGGCGCCGGCGCGAGCCGCGCGCTCCGTCCATCTTCAGTGGAGCGCGGCGGAAGCCGAGGCGTTCTACGTCGAGGCCACGGTCGAACAATCGACGCCGGGCAGCTACTTCATGGCCTGTGGCTGGGGCGGCGGATATTTTGGAATTCAGGAAGGGCGCGACGGCAAAAAAGTCGCGATTTTTTCCGTGTGGGATCCGACCAAGGGCGACGACCCGAAAGCAGTGCGCCCGGAAGATCGCGTGGAGCTGCTGCACGAAGGCGAAGGCGTGCGGATCAAACGCTTCGGTGGCGAAGGCACGGGCGGGCAATGCATGGTGGATTTTCCGTGGACGGTGGGCGAGCCGGTGCGGTTTCTGGTGCGCGCCGAGGCGCATGAAGCGAGCGGCGCCGCGGGTGAGACGGAGAAAAAGTCCGCCTACTCCGGGTGGATTTTTGATCCGGCGCAGCAGGCGTGGCGGCACTTGGTGACTTTTCGCACCCGCAACAGCGGTAAACTCCTGCGCGGGCTTTACTCCTTCGTGGAGGACTTCCGGCGCGACACCAAGAGCGTGGACGACGTGCGGCGCGCGCGGTTTGCCAATACCTGGATGAAGCCTGCGGCGGGCGAGTGGACGGCGGTGACACAGGCGAAGTTCACCGCGTCCCGCGCCGACTGGGAGGCGCGCGACAACATCAACGCCGGTGCCGCCGCGCCGGGATTTTTCCTCGCGACCGGCGGCACCACGAAACGCGAAGCGGAACTCAGCGCGGCGTTGCCGGCGCTCGCTGCCACCGGGCGGCCAACACCGCCCGCAGATTTTCCCGCCGCCGTTTTTGCGACGAGCGTGGGCGCGGCGGCGAAGTAGGTGGCTCGGGAAATCCGGCGCGGCGGAACGCCGGAACGCGCCACGCGTTCAGCGTGGAATTGTGGCGAGGATGGCTTCGGCGACGGATTTGTTGCCGAGCGGCTGTTTGTCGTTGAACGGCCCGTCGGCTCCGCCCGTCGGCCACGTGGTGGGTGAGGCATACTGGCCCTCGTCGCGGAATTCCGTTTGCAGCCGGGCGATCTCGGCTTTCAGTGCGGCGAACTGGGCGGCGACGGCGGGATTTTTCGCGGCACCGTCGGCATGGAGGAGATTTTTCTGCTCCGCAGGATCCTGGGTGAGATCGAACATCTCATACGCGTCCTTCTTCCAAAAATAGATCAGCTTGTGCGTCGCCGTGCGCACGCCGAGGTGCGCGGCCGTGTTGTGATCGCCCGGGTCGTGATAGTAGCGGTAGTAAACGGAGCGGCGCCAGTCGGCGGGCGATTCTCCGCGCAGCAGCGGCACCAGTGAGCGGCCCTGCATCGAGGCGGGGATTTTCAGGCCGGCGAGAGCGAGGAACGTCGGCGCGAGGTCGATGTTGGCGACCAAC
>JANNEY010000350.1:0-4383 GCA_031379235.1 Opitutaceae bacterium
GTCGATCGCCACGCCGCTGAGCAGCGATCCGATCACGAAGACGAGGATGTGCAGGCGGTCGAAAATCAGCGTCGAGAGAGTCCACGCTCCCGCGATCGAGAGCAGCACGATCGGGACGAGATGAAGCAGCTTGTGCACACCGCGCACGAGCAGTGCGCTCACGCCGAGCACGGCGAGCAACGAGAACGTGTTGAGCAGGCCGATCTCAGACTCGATGCGCGCGCGGCTCGCGGCGGCGAAGCGGCTCACGGCCGTCCAACGCAACTCGATGCCCGGATTCTCCGCACGGGCGCGGACGAGGGCTCCGTCCACCGCGGTGAAAACAGGGGCCTGGCCTTCCTCGACAAACGGGGAGGCGCGTGTGAGCGCCCACACGAGCGCGTGGCCGCCGGCGTTGGCCCCCGGCGCTCCGAGGAGCCGCGCCTTTTCCGCGAGCGACGGCACGAGCAGCAACGGATCGCGCGGCAGGATTTCCTGCATGGCCGCCGCTTCCGGCCGGGCGAGAAAACCCTCGAGGTCGGCGGCGGCCCGCGCGGCAAGCCAACGGGGAAACTCCTCCGGCTTTGCGCCCGACGCCGTGAATTCCCTTTCGCGCTCGCCGAGCCACGTCGGCAGCAACCAGTCGAAACGGCGCTCGAAGATTTTCCGCCCCAACTCACCCTCTGCCGTCGAGTCACCCATCACCACCGCCTCGGCAAATGCAGGGGAACGGCGCAGCGCCGCGGCGAACGCTTGCGCCGCCGCCGCGGGTGGCGCGTCGGGCGCGTGCGAATCGCGAAGCGCGAAAAGCGCCACCCGCACCTGCGCGCCCTGTGAGAAGCTGCGCACGATCCCAAGCTCTGGCGACTGCTCCGCCGCGGGCATGAGATCGAGGACGTTGGTCGATATTTTTTGCGCGTGATCAAGCCGCACCAGCCACCCGGCACACACGGCGGCAAAGGCCAGCAGCGCGAGGCGGGCAGGGAGCTTGGAGCGGGGCGCAGCGTTATCCACGGCCGCGCATCATCGGAAGAAACGTTTCAACGTGTCACCGGTGAAAAGCACGTCTTCCACCGTGTCGCGAATCGCGATCTCGATGCGCTGCGTCGGCGACTTCGTCATTTCGATCGTCCGGAGATTTTGATTTTCCCCGCTCACCGTCAGGATGCCGAGCAAGCTCGTGAACGCGGGATCGCGCGCGACGAAGGCCAGCGTCCACCCCGCGCCGTCCCGCCGGCCATGCACGGCAAAATCCTTCTGCAAGCCCGCGAGGTCGAAGCGGAGGACCCGCACCAGCGCAGAGGTCGCGGCCTGCGCGCGGCTGTCATTGGGCGGCGTGCGTTCGCGGCCCTGGTCGTCGCGCATCAGCAGTCCCTTGGCGTCGGCGATCAGGGTGTTTTTTTCCGGAGTGAGGTAACGCAGGCTCAGACCCAGATCCGGCACGATGCGCACCTCACCGGTGAGGACGACGGCCTCCTTGCGAAACGGGAAGAAGCGGCGTTCCTCGAATTTCGACTGCCGCGTCTTGTGCGGCGCGAGCTGGGCGAAGAGTTCGCGCCACGCGGGATCGTTCGCCGGATCGGCGAGGAGGGTCGCGGGGGTGAGTGCCAGCGGCTCACCGGCACGGGCAATGAGTGGGAGAAGGAGAAACAGCAGGTGACGCATGAATGGGAGCCCCGAAGGGGCAAAAAGTTGAAAGCCCAGGGCAACGCCCTGGGAATGCTCACGGGAGAATCCGAGCCCTGAAGGGGCGCCACCATGCTGCCGTGTCGCCCCTACAGGGCGAAGAAATCTCCCCGATCCGATTCCCAGGGCGTTGCCCTGGGCTTTCGAATCGCGCCCCTTTGGGGCTTCCAACCACGAACCATCAACCCACCGGAAACAGCGAGGAGCCAGAAATGAGAACTGAAGAGTGTTAGTCATGTCGCGCGGCCCGCGCGCACGCGACGCACTGTGACCCACCGCCAGAGGAGAAGTTGCGCGAGCAGCCGGGTGTGGAGCCAGATGAGCTTCAGGTTGTCGCGGAGATAATTGAAATGCGAGACGCCGCCCTCGTGCTTCGCGAAGTAGCGGCACGGCGCCGGGAGATTCACCGTCGGCACGCCGGCCCAGAACATTCGCACCACCACCTCCGGGTCGAAATCGAAGCCGCGCGCGCGGCGCGTGGCGGCGAGCGCCCGCTGCAACGCCGCTGCCGGATAGACGCGAAAACCAAACAGCGGATCGTCGATGCCGGGGCCAAGGATTTCGAGCCGCGCCAGCCCGACGCTCAGTTTCCTGCCGTGCAACCGCTCCAGCGGCACTTCGGGGCCGAACACCGGCCGCCCGAGAATCAGCGCGGCGGGTTGGGCACGCGACGCCGCCATGAACGGCCCGATGTGGTCGACGGGATGCTGACCGTCCGCATCAAGCGTGAGCACGTGGGCGAAACCAGCGGCGAGCGCCGCCTCGACGCCGGTCGCAACGGCCGCACCCTTGCCGCCATTGTCTGGCCGCACGATCACGCGCACGCGCGGATCCTTCGCATAGCTCCGCGCCAAGGCCGCCGCGCTGCCGTCCGTGCTGCCATCGTCCACGATCCAAACGGGGCTCCACTGCGCAAGCGCCGTTGCCACCGTCGTTGCGAGCCGCGGACCGGGGTTGTAGCTCGGAATGAGGACGAGGTGCGTCGCGGACGGCGTCATGGGGCAGCAAGGGCCGAGGAGATGTCGCGGCTCACCCGGGCCGTCAATTCCGCGGCGGACTCCCGCTCGTGGGGCGCGATCTCGCCGAGCAGGGTGATCTCGACGTGGGACGGGAAACTGGGTGCGCGCCACCATGACCAGCCCTTGGGCACCAAATCGCGGGGCGCGCGCACCACGATCACGCGCACCGGCACGCGGGCCCGCGACGCGATCAACGCGAAACCGGGGCGCAGCGGATTGAGGTTCACGTCCGCCGCGGTGCGCGTGCCTTCCGGAAACACCAGCAGGGAGCGGCCCGCGGCGACGCGCTCCGCGACATCCCGGATGAGATCGACGCCGTTGGTGCCGGCGGCGTAGCCGGCCATGAGCGCAGCGGGGCCGAGCACGGGATTGCGCATGAGGGCGGGCTTGAAGATGCAGATCGCGTCGGGCAGGCGCGAGAGAATGAACGTCGCATCAAGCAGCCCCGGGTGGTTCGCGATGTAAACCGCCGGGCCCGCCATCGCTTCGGGCGTGAAGCCGTGAAAGCGCACGTAGATCAATCGGGTCGCATGCAGCCAGCCACACCAGGCCGTGAACAACCGCTGAATCGCGGCGCGCACCGCCGGACCGTGACGCGCACGATCGCGCGCGAGCAGCAACGGCGTGCAGACGAGATTGAGCGTCACGCCCACCGCAGCGAACATCGCCCACGAAACGATGTTCGCGGGGTAGTGATAAACCCGCAGCAATCGGCGCGAAAGCGTCATGGCGCGGGCGGGTTCAGCGGGGTGAAATTGAACCAGAGCGTCGGATCGGCGCGCAGGAATTTTTCCATCTGCGCGAGAAAGGCCTGAAAGTGCGCGCGGGCCCGGGCGAGGTTCGCCGCTTTGCCCGCCCCGTCGGGCCGGAACAGCGGCGAGCTGTGCACCGTCGAGTGCCCCGGGCTCGCGGGCAGGCCCACACTCAGCACGACGGGCCGGCCAAAGATCAGCGCGAGGTGATAGAGGGTGAACGGGAAAAGCCGCCGTGCCCCAAGAAATTCAAAGGCCTCGGTCTTCGCACTGAATTCGAGCCGATCACATTTCAGCGCCACCGAGCCGCCGGCGGCGATCGCCTCCTTTAGGGCGAAGAGCAGATTCTCCGGCTCGTTGACCCAGATGAAAGTCACCCATTCGGCAAAACGCGCGCCGAGCACCTCGGTGTCGTGCGAGTTGCCCACGCGCTGCCGGACCATAAACACGCGGCGTTTCTCCTGCGGCCCCAGCAAAAATCCCGTGAGATCCGAATGCCCCACGTGAAACGTGCCGAGCAGCGCCGGCTCGCCGCTCGCCAGCAGCGCGCGGAACCCGTCCGCGTCCGGCGCGAGATCGCCGCGGTGGGCGCGGCCCCGGGCCACGCGCAGGCGAAGCATGAGAAATTCCTCGAACGCGAAAAAATGCCGGAAGACTTCACCGAGTGACGGCACCCGACCCGTGACGGCCGCGAGGTAGGTGCGCGAGTGGGCGCGCTGCGCCGGCATGTTCGCCAGCGCCACGGCCGTGCCGATCCAGCGCAGCGGCCGAAACAGCCATTCGGGCAGCACGGCGTCGCAGCCACAGAGAAAACGATAGCCCCAGCTCGGGCCGGGATTGCGCGCAGGTGACGGTGTTTCCGCAGGCGGGCTCATGCGGGCAGGATGACGCCAGATTGATGAGGCGCTCGCACTGCGTCGAGGTGGGCGGGCACGTCCCTGTGCCCG
>JANNEY010000376.1:0-8086 GCA_031379235.1 Opitutaceae bacterium
GATCCTCGGCTCACGCATCGCCGCCATCCACGTGAAAGAATACAGCCGCAAGCTGCGCGACGAGAAGGGGCCCTACGCCGGCTTCAGGACTGAGCTCCTTACCGGTGACAACAACTGGCCCGCCGTCATGGCCGCGCTCGACGCCACCAAATATTCCGGTTGGTTCATCGCCGAACAATACCGCCCGCCCGAACTCTCCGACGCCGACTGGCTGAAAAGCCTGACCACCGGCATGGACAAAATTCTCGCCTCCTAAATCCCATGAAAAACGCCCCCCTCCCCCGTCGCGAATTCCTCACCTCGTCCGCCAAGCTCACCGCCGGTGTCGCGCTGGCTGCGTCCACCCCGCGTTTCCTCACCGCCGCCGAGCGCGCCCGCTCTATCGGCGCCAACGACCGCATCCGCATCGCCCAGATCGGCGTCGGCAGCCGCGGCCGCGACGCGCACTTCGTCAACGGCATCTTCCCCCACGTCAAGGAGACCAACTTCGAGGTCGTCGCCATCGCCGATGTGTGGAAAGGCGCGCGCGAAAAGATGAACGCCGTGCTCCAGGCGAAGCAGGGCCGCGCCGCCAAGGATTTCGTTTCCTACAAGGACCTGCTCGCGATGGACGGCATCGACGCCGTGATGATCGCATCGCCGGATTTCCACCACACCACGCACCTCGAGGCCGCCGCCAAGGCCCGCAAGCACATCTACATTGAGAAGCCGCTCGCGACCGAGTTCGACAAACTCGTCCGCGCCTACGACGCCGCCAAGGCCGCGCAAAAGGCCGGCAGCATCATCCAGGTCGGCACGCAGCTCCGCAGCCTCCCCGGCGTCGCCGGCGCCCGCGAACTCGTGAAGTCCGGCGTGCTCGGCAAAATCATGCGCATCGACGAGTCGCGCAACGGCGACAAGCCCTACTGGTATTCCTACCTCGGGAAGGACATCAAAAAGGAGGACGTCGACTGGAACGAGTTTCTCGGCGACCGCCCGAAGCAGCCGTTCGACGCGCGCAAACTCAGCGCGTGGTATGGCTACTACGAGTTCTGCCAGGGCCCCGTCCCGCAATGGGGCGCCCACTTCCTCGATCTCATGCACTACGTTATGGACTGCGGCATGCCCCAGTCGTGCGTGTGCCTCGGCGGGGTGACGACCTGGAAGGACGAAAACAACTTCACCACGCCCGACAACGTCATCGCCACGTGGATGTATCCCGAGGGCTTCGTCGTCACGAGCTCCAACAACTTTGGCAACAGCGCCGGCAACACCCGGAAATTCTTCGGCGAGAAAGGCACGCTCTCGGTCGACAACTGGAACGCCCCCTCCTACAGCGCCGAGGGCGGCCGCAAGCGCGATGGCTCCATCCGCGGCAAAATCGACGTCACGCCCGTCCCGCGCCCGGACCATTTCCTCAACTGGCTCCAGTGCATGCGCAGCAACGAGACCCCGCACGCCAACATCGATGCCGGCTACCAGCACGCCGTCGCCGTCCTCATGGCCGTGATGTCCTACGACACCGGCAAACGCACCACCTACGACGCGAAGGCGCGGAAGATCATCACCTCCTGAGTCGCGCGGCTCCGCGTGGCGGCAGGCGTCCCTGCCCGCCGATTTTTCAGTGCAGTCAGGGCCTCAGCTCGCTGAGGCCCTGTTTTTTTGCCCGTGGTGGGCCGTGCGCTCCGCACGCGGTATTTCCCGGGCCCTACCCCGGACGCCGCGCACTCGCGCGCCAAGATTGACCGACCCGCGCCACCTTCCCCACTGTGGTCGGCTACATCCGATGGCCACCACGTGCACCGACTACAACTTCCAGCAGATTGAGCCGCATTGGCAGGCTTTCTGGGAGCAGAACCATTCCTTTCGCGCCGAGAATCACTCGTCGAAGCCGAAATTCTACGTGCTCGACATGTTCCCCTACCCATCGGGTGCGGGCCTGCACATCGGCCATCCCGAGGGCTACACGGCGACCGACATCCTCGCCCGCTACAAGCGCACCAAGGGCTTCAATGTCCTCCACCCCATCGGCTGGGATGCCTTCGGCCTGCCCGCTGAGCAGCACGCGGTTAAGACCGGCACCCACCCCGCGTCCAACACCCAGAACAACATCGTCAATTTCAAGCGGCAGATCAAAGCGCTGGGTTTCTCCTACGACTGGGAGCGCGAGGTCGACACGACGGACCCGAAGTATTTCCGGTGGACGCAGTGGATTTTCCTAAAACTGTTCGAGCGTGGGCTCGCCTACGTCGATGAGCGCCCCGTGTGGTGGTGCCCCGAACTGCGCACCGTGCTCGCCAACGAGGAGGTCGTCGATGGCAAGAGCGAGGTCGGCGGCTTCCCCGTCGAACGGAAAAATCTCCGCCAGTGGGTGCTCCGCATCACCGCCTACGCCGAGCGCCTGCTCGCCGATCTCAAGGACGTCGACTGGCCCGACTCCACCAAGCGCATGCAGGAAGCGTGGATCGGCCGCAGCGAAGGTGCAGAGATTTCGTTCGAGCTGGAGGGCGAGACGCGCGCGCGCGGACCGCTAAAGGTTTTCACCACGCGGCCCGACACGCTCTTCGGCTGCACCTACATGGTCGTCGCGCCCGAGCATCCGCTCGTCGATGCGCTCACGACGCCAGAGCAGCGCGCCGCCGTCGCCGCCTATCGCCAAAAGGCCGCTGGCAAAAGCGACCTCGAGCGCACCGATCTCGCGAAGGACAAGAGCGGCGTCTTCAGCGGCGCCTACGCGATCAACCCCGTCAACCAACAGCGCGTCCCCATCTGGATCGCCGACTACGTGCTCATGGGCTACGGCACCGGCGCCATCATGGCCGTGCCGGCGCATGACGAGCGGGATTTTGAGTTCGCGCAGCAGTTTGCGCTGCCGATCCCGCGCGTGATCGCCGGCCCGAAGGGTGATGAGAAACTCCCTTACGTCGGCGACGGCACGTTGATCAACTCGCCCGGTTACGACGGCATGGCGTGGCCCGACGCGAAGAAGAAAATCACCGCCGCACTCGCCACGCGTGGCGTCGGCAAGGCCACCGTCAACTACAAGCTCCGCGACTGGCTCTTCTCGCGCCAGCGCTACTGGGGCGAGCCGTTCCCGATCGTGTGGGTGAGCGAGGCGGACTACCGCAAGGCGGCCTCGCTCCGCAACGATCTGCCCGCGCAGCCCGTGACGTTTGTCGAAAATGGCGTCACGCAATTCGCGCTGCCTCTGCCCGATGCCGCACTCCCGCTCACGTTGCCCGACGTGCAGTCCTACCTGCCCAGCGGCACCGGCGAGAGCGCGCTCGCCAACGAGACCGCGTGGCTCGAAATCTGGGTCAACGTCGCGACCGGCGCGGCCGTTTCTGCCACCGCCGCCAAGCCCGCCGGCGACGCATGGGTGCGCGGCCGCCGCGAGACCAACACCATGCCGCAGTGGGCCGGCTCGTGTTGGTATTACCTGCGCTTCCTCGATCCGAAGAATGCGAACGCCTTCGCCTCGCCCGAGGCGCTCAAATACTGGGGCGTGCCCGATCTTTACGTCGGCGGCGCGGAGCACGCGGTGCTGCACCTGCTCTACGCGCGTTTCTGGCACAAGGTGCTGTTCGACCTCGGTGTCGTGCCGCAGGCCGAGCCGTTCACGAAGCTGTTTCACCAAGGCATCATCCTCGGCGAAGACGGCGAGAAGATGTCCAAGAGCCGCGGCAACGTCGTGAGCCCCGACACCATCATCGCGTCGCACGGCACCGACACGCTGCGCCTCTACCTGATGTTCCTCGGCCCGCTCGAGGCGATGAAGCCGTGGAGCATGCAGCAAATCGAGGGCGTGCACCGCTTCCTCCAAAAAATCTGGCGCGAACTCATCGCCGCCGACGGCAGCGTGAACCCCAAAATATCCGACACTGCCGCCGAGTCCGCCGATTTCACCAAGCTCCTGCACGAAACGATCAAGAAAGTCGGCGACGACATCGAGGGCCTGCGCTTCAACACCGCGATCTCGCAAATGATGATCTGCGCGAACGCCCTTCAGAAGGCACCCGCGGTCAGCCGCGCGAGCGCCCTCACGCTGCTGCAATTGCTCGCACCGTTTTCCCCGCACATCGCCGAGGAACTCTGGTCGCGCCTCGGCGCGAGCGGTTCCATCATGGCCGCGCCATGGCCGCAGTTCGACGCCGCCAAGCTCGCGACGACCGAGGTGAAGCTCGTGTTCCAAGTGAACGGCAAGCACCGCGGCGATCAGCTCGTGCCGGTCGGCACCACGCAAGACGCCGCCGTGCAACTCGCCCAGGCCAACGCGGGCGTCGCGCCCCATCTCGCCGGAAAAACGGTGAAGCGCATCGTCTACGTCCCGGGTCGAATCTTGAACATCGTGGTCGAGTGAACTGCGACGACGTGAAATGCCTCCCAAGCCTCATATCGCAGTGGTAGGGCTGCCGCTTGCCGGCAGGCCGTCGCGGCTATCATGTTCGCTGCGTGACGGCCCGGCGGCGAGCGCCGGCCCTACCCCTCAAACCTGAACGCCTCCTGCTGTGCCCGCGCCCTCCGCCTTCCTCCCCGCCAACTTCGATCCGCGCAAACCCGTCGCGCTGATCGCCGGTCAGGGCCTCTACCCCCAGCTGGTGGCGCGTGCGATTCGCGCCGCCGGAATTCCGTTGCGACTCGTCGCGTTCGAGGAGGAAACGCCGCCGGAACTCATTGCGACGTTTCCCAAAAACGAGCATCGGCTCCTCAAGGTCGGCCAGCTCGGCCACATGCTCGACGCCCTGAAGGATTTCGGCGCCGGCTACGCGTTCATGGCCGGTCAGATCACGCCGCGCCGACTGTTCAAAGGCCTCCATCCCGACCTTAAGGCAATCCGCATTTTGGCCACGCTGAAGCGCCGCAATGCCGAGACCATCTTCGGTGCCATCGCGCGCGAGGTTGAGGCGCTCGGCGTCGGGCTGCTCGACGCCCGGTCGTTTCTCGACGACCAACTCGCCACCGCTGGCTCCATGACGGGCAAGAAATTTCCCATCGAGCAAGATTACCTCGACCATGGCATCCAGATCGCGCGCGAGTGCGCGCGGCTCGACATTGGCCAGGGCTGCGTCGTGCGCAAAGGCACCGTGCTCGCCGTCGAGGCCTACGAGGGCACGGACGAGATGCTACGCCGCACCGGCGGGCTCAAAGCCGACGAAATGCTCTTCGTGAAGACGGTGAAGCCGAAGCAGGACTGGCGCTTCGACGTGCCGTGTTTCGGCCTGCGCACCCTCGAGGTGATGCGCGAAGCGCACCTCGGCGCCGCGGCGCTCGAGAGCGGCAAGGTGATCATCTTGGACAAGCCCGCGGTGCTGGAGCAGGCGAAGACGTGGGGCATACAGTTGCTGGGTTTCACGTAATCAAAGAATTGGTTTGTCATTGCGAGGATCCGCACGGCGACAAAGCAATCCAGCTGGATCGCCACGGCGCGCTTCGCGCACCTCGCGATGACAAGCAGGAAAGGGGACCGCTTCGCGTAAGCCCGCTTGCACGCCGCGGCGGATCACCCCACTGTCCCGGCGTCATGAAAAACGACGTCGTCCTCGTCACCGTCAAAGGTGTGATGCCCACCGCCAATGGGTGCGCCGTTTTCCTGGGCAACGACGACAAGACGTTCGTCATCTACGTCGATCACGACGTCGGCCGGGCGATCCAAATGACGCTCAACGGCGTGAAAAGAGAACGGCCGCTGACCCACGATCTCATTGGCAGCGTGTTGCTCGGACTCGGCACCCAATTGGAGCACATTGTCGTGAACGATGCGCGCGAGGGCACTTTCTTCGCCCGCATTTTGCTCCGCATGGAAAACGAACTCGGAAAAAAAATCGTCGAGATCGATGCGCGGCCGAGCGACTCGATCGTGCTCGCGCTGCAACAAAAGCGGCCGATTCACGTGGCGCGGGCGGTGTTTGAGCAAGTGGAAGACATGACGGAAATTCTCGAGCGCGTGCTCAAACAGCAGCCCGACGAACCGGACGAAGACGACGACAAAGGCTGAGCGGGATGACTTCCGCCGGCCGCATTTCCCTCCCCGCCGGGCAACAGCCGGGCGGACCGCTCACGGCGCTCGCGCCGATGCAGGACGTGACCGACCTCGCGTTCATGCGCGTGATCGCCCACTACGGCGCCCCGGACTATTTCTTCACGGAGTTCTTTCGCGTGCACGCGCATTCGCGGCCCGAGGCGCACATCCTGCGGTCGATCGACGAGAACACGACGAGCCGGCCGGTTTTCGCCCAGCTCATCGGCGAGGATCTTGGGCACATTGCGCGCACCACGGAAGAGCTGCTCCGGCACAACGTCGCCGGCATCGACCTGAACCTGGGGTGCCCCGCCCCGAAAGTTTACAAAAAGAACGTCGGCGGCGGCCTGCTCCGCGAACCCGCCAAGATCGGCGAGATTCTCAAGCTGTTGCGCAGTGCCGTGCCCGGTCTCTTCACGGTCAAGATGCGCATCGGCTTCGAGGACACGGCGAATTTTGACCGCATTCTCGATTTGGTGAACGAACACCGGGTCGATCTTCTCAGCGTGCATGGCCGCACCGTGAAGGAGATGTATCGCAGTGAAGTCCACTACGACTGGATCGCTCACGCGGTGGCGCGCGTGAAATGTCCGGTCCTAGCCAACGGTAACGTGACCTCCGCGCCGCGCGCCGCGGAAATCCTCGCTGAGACCCGGGCCGCGGGCGTGATGATCGGGCGGCACGCAATCCGGAATCCGTGGATTTTCCGGCAATGCCGCGAGCGTTTCGCCAACCAAGCGGTGACGCGACTCACTCTCGGCGATGCGCGCGACTATGTCGAACGCCTCTACCGCGCCACCCAGTCACCGACGCTCCCCGAGCGCTACCACGTGAACAAGATGAAGAAATATCTAAACTTCGTCGGCCAGAGCGTGGACGGAACCGGCGCCTTTCTGCACGACATGCGGCGCGCCGAAACGGAGGCCGAACTATTCTCGATCTGTGATCGTCATCTCATCGCCGACCATGCGGCCGAGCGCGAGTTCGCGGCTGAACCCTACCCCGGAGTAATCGCGCGACCGAACTGCGAAACACCCAGCGGGAGCGCCGACGGTTGCTCGCTTGAGACGGTGACGGCGTGAATTTGGGCGCGGCGGCTTGGGCTAACGCCGAGCTTCAGTTGTAGGGCGGGGTCTCCCGCCCTACAACTGCGACCACGGCCTGAATTCGTCCTGCGCGCTGTCTGAGGCCGCGCTACGTCTCACCATTCCCAATTCACGCGGAACACGTGCGTCCAGTCGGTCGCGTTGCGGTTCACGCCGCGCTGAAATTCGTAGTCGAGCTCGATCGATTTCGTCACCCGCAGCAGGGCACCCACGCCCACGGTGCCCGCCCAGTTGGAGAGCCCGGTGGAAATCGCGGTGACCGCGCCTTCGCCGTAGAGCGAAAGCGCGGAGGTGATTTTCCGCTGCGCGAGTCCCGTTACTTTCCAGCGGGCATCGTAGCCGTTGTCCGCGGCGTTGCGCACCACGTCCCACTGCCCCATCGCGCCGAAGCGAATTCCACCTGGAACGTCCATCGCCCACGGCACGATCAAGCCACCCTCGAGCGCCTTGTTGCCGGTGCCGCCAGTGTTTGAAGGCACCTTCACGTAGGGCATCAACGCGAGCGCGC
The DNA here is from genome assembly GCA_031379235.1 of Opitutaceae bacterium. Taxonomy (GTDB): domain Bacteria; phylum Verrucomicrobiota; class Verrucomicrobiia; order Opitutales; family Opitutaceae; genus ER46. The sequence continues at coordinate 7,613 of JANNEY010000376.1, forward strand.
CCCCGACTGACGCATCGCGCCAGCAAATCCATTTCACGCGAAACCGCAGATCGCCGAGTCCGGAGCGCGAATCGCGCCGACCGCCGAGATCGTAGGTCTGGCGGAGAAAGAGCGTCGCGCCCACCTGCAGATCCACGGTGTCGGTGAGACCGGCAGAGAGCACCGTGGAGCCGAGCCCGAGGGCGGTGAAACTTGTTCCCGGTGTGGCACTGCGGTCGAAACCCAGGCTCAGGCCGTCCATCTCGACGAGAAGTTTGCCGGGCGCTACCGTCTGCGGCGTCTCGGTGATCTGCGCGTGCAACGAGGGAAAAACATGCACCGCCAGAGCAAAGAGGAGGACGGCTCGCCGTGTCGTCGGAGTAAGCATCACCGGGCAGTGAACCGGGCCAGCCTATGCGCGCGAGACCAAAGACGGCATCGCCGGGCGGGCGTATCTCACTTTCTCGGGGCCGAGGTGGGCCGTGCGCTCCGCGC
>JANNEY010000404.1:0-5337 GCA_031379235.1 Opitutaceae bacterium
CGGCTGCGGGCCGCGCGCCGGGTCGTGGGACACGACGCGCCATCGCCGCACGTCGGGCGCGCCTTGGGCTCGGTACCGTCGGGCGAGGTCGAGGGCCGGAGCGCCTCGGGCGCGGCCGTCCTCGCGGATCACGTCCACGAGCGACCGGCCGGGCAGGTCCATGCGGACCTGGCCCGAACGCGTGCAGCGCAGGGCCTCTTCGGGTAGCACCTCCACCGCCGGAATTTCCCGACGGACGGGCTGCCCGTTCCAGCGGTCGAGGAAGGCGAAGGCCGAGGCCTGGTTCTCGGTCGAGTAGCGGTGCTCGTGGTAGCCCTCGGCGAGGACCACCCGGTCCGGCCGGCCGACCCGCTCGTAGAGGGCCACGATCTCACCGTGCGCAGCGGCTGCGTGTGGAGGCCACCGCGCTCCACCCCGATCCGCCTCGCTCCGCGATGAAGCTCAACCACGGCATCGAGCTCGCCTACTGCACCAACGTCCACCGCGGTGAAACGTGGGCGGAGACCTTCGCCGCGCTCGAACAGCACACGCTGCCCGTGCGCCGCCGCGTCGCGCCCGGCCGCAGCTACGCCATCGGCCTCCGTCTCGGCCAGCGCGCCGCCACCGAACTCGCCCAACGCGATCAGCTGCTCGCATTTCAGCGCTGGCTCGAAAAACACGACTGCACCGTTTTCACGATCAACGGCTTTCCCTATGGCAGCTTTCACGGCACGCGAGTGAAGGAGCAGGTCTATGCGCCCGACTGGGCCACGCCCGAGCGGCTGGCCTACACCGAGCAACTCTTCGAACTGCTCGTGCAACTCGTCCCGCCAGGCGCCTCGGGCAGTGTCAGCACCGTGCCGGGGTCGTTCAAAGGCTTCGTCGCCGCCGAGCCCGCGCGGCGGAAAGCCATCTTCACGCACCTGACCGCGTGCGGCCGACGCATCGCCGCGCTGGCGGAAGCCTCCGGGCGCGATCTCCATCTCGGGCTCGAGCCGGAGCCCTGCTGCCTAATCGAGACGAGCGAGGAAACCGTCGCGTTTTTCAACGAATGGCGCGCCAGCGATCGCGGCATCGAGCCGCTGCTCCGCCACGTGGGCGTAAACTACGACTGCTGCCACCTCGCCATCGAGTTCGAGTCGGCCGCCGCCGCGCTCGACCGGATCACGCAGGCCGGCCTGCGCCTGAGCAAACTCCACCTCAGCTCCGCCCTGCGGGTAAAACCCGATGCCGCGGGCCGCGCCGCGCTGGCGGCGTTCGTCGAGCCGACTTACCTGCACCAGGTCGTCGTCGGTCGCGCCGGTTCGTCCGAGGTGCGCCGTCGCTTTATCGACCTGCCGGACGCGCTCGCCGATCCGGCTCCCTCGCGCCCCGACGACGAGTGGCGCGTGCATTTCCACGTGCCCCTGCACGCCACGCCCGGCGCGCCTTTTGCCGACACCCGCGATCATCTGATGGGCGCGCTCGATTGGCTCGCGGCGCATCCCGGCACCTGCACGCATCTCGAAATGGAGACCTACACCTGGGAGGTGCTCCCGCCGGCACTGCGCCTGCCCATCGAGGAACAGCTCGTGCGCGAGTATGAGTGGAGGCGCGCGGCGCGCGCGGCCCGGGGGCGGGCCGGTGATTGCGAACCGGATTCGAGTTTCAAGGTTTGTCATTCTGAGCGCAGCGAAGAATCCACTTTGATCTTCGCGCCGCTTGCCGGCTTCGTATCTCCTGCTGGATTCTTCGCTTCGCTCAGAATGACAAAACAAGGAGAGCTGCCTCGGCGCTCGGTGTTCCGCGCCGCCCTCGACCTCGCACGCGCCGGGAATTTTCCCTCGGTGGCGAGCAACGTCCTCGCGGCCCTTGTGCTTTCCTCCGCGGTCGGATTGGCGAACGCCTTTCCCGCCCCGGGCCTGCTCGCGCTCGTGATCATCGCCGGCTGTCTCGTTTATGCGGGCGGCGCGACGCTCAACGACGTCTTCGACGCCGCCTTCGACCGACAGCACCGGCCCGAGCGCGCGATCCCGCGCGGATTAATCACGCGCGCAGCCGCGGCGTGGCTCGGCGGCATCGAGATGGCGAGCGGGCTCGTGCTCTTGGCGTTTTTTGGCGGTGCGTCCGCATGGTGGGCCGCTGCACTGGCCGCGTGCATCCTCGCCTACGACTGGATTCACAAGCGCTGGATCGGTTCCGTCGTGCTCATGGCCGGCTGCCGCGTGCTGCTCGCGTTCACCGTGGCTTCGCTGCCGGCGCGGACCGCGGCACCCGAGTTCCTCTGGTGGGTCGGCGCACTGTTCACTTACATCGTCGGGCTCAGCCTGATCGCACGCTGGGAATACAAGCCCGGGGCGCCGGCGGCGAAAATCGGCCGGTCGGTCGGTCGGCTGCTGGCCTTCATCCCGTTGATCGACGCGGTGGCGCTGCTCCTGGTCGGGGAGTGGATTCCAGCGCTGGCTTGCGCGCTCGCGGTTCCTCTCGGACGCTGGGCACAACGTCTCGCCGCCTCGACGTGAACCAAACGGCGAGTTCGAACGCTCCTCTCCGCCCATCCGAAATCCCATCAAGGCTCCGCGCTCCGCCGATTAGGCGAAGGCTGCACACGTCCACTGCCGTGGGAGTTCTGGTTGATTAGCGGAGATTAGCGGTTTCTCCTCCTTGCTTTCCGATCTGCGCATGTCCGCCCGCACCGACCTCGTCTCCTTTCCCATCACGCTCCGGCACGAACATCGCCTGATCTTCACGCGCGATGTCTTCGGCCCGGCCAACGACACGCTCATTAACCTGCTTCCGCCGCGCGAGCCGGGGGACAAGGCGCGGGCCCTTGTTTTCTGGGACGCGGGTTTGGCCTCCGCCTTCCCTGATCTCGCCGGCAAAATGACCCGCTGGTTTGCCGCCCGCGCGGATCGGGTGCGGCTTGAGGCGGAGCCGATCGCGCTCGCGGGCGGCGAGAGTGTGAAAAACGATTTCCACCACCTTGAACGCGTGTGGCAGGCAATCAACGCCGCGAAGCTCTGCCGCCACTCCTTCGTGATCGTGGTCGGCGGGGGCGCGGTGCTCGACATGGTGGGCTTCGGGGCGGCGACCGCCCACCGCGGGATTCCCGTCGTGCGCCTGCCGACGACCAGCCTCAGCCAGGGCGACGGCGGCCTCGGCGTGAAGAACGGCGTGAATTATTTCTCGAAGAAAAACTGGCTCGGTTCGTTCGTGGTGCCGCACGCGGTCGTCAACGACCTCGCGTTTCTCCACGGCCTGCCGCCGCGCGACCGTCGCGCCGGATTAATCGAGGCGCTGAAGGTCGCGCTGATCCGCGACGCGAAGTTTTTCGAGTTCATCGCCGCTCGTGTTGAGGCGCTCGCGGCCTTCGAACCCGAAGCCTACGAGGCCGTGATCCGCGAAAGCGCCCGCCAGCACATGGAGCACATCGCCACCGGCGGGGATCCCTTCGAGCGCGGCTCGGCGCGACCGCTCGATTTTGGTCACTGGGCGGCGCACAAGCTGGAGCAGCTCTCGGAATTTCGCGTCAGCCACGGCGAAGCGGTCGCCGTCGGCATGGCGATCGATCTGATTTACGCCCGGCGCATCGGCTTGCTGCCGGAGCCGATCGCGGAACACATCCTTGGGATCATCCAGCGGCTGGGTTTCGCACTGTTTGAGCCGATCAAACAAATCCGCGGCCCGAGCGGCCGGCAGGATATGCTCGATGGCTTGGAAGAGTTTCGCGAACACCTCGGCGGACGGCTCACTATCCCGATGATTCGCGCGCCGGGTGAGCGGCTCGACGTCCATGAGATGGACGGGCCGACGGTGAAGGCGGCGTTTGACGAGTTGCGCGCGCGTTATGCGTGAGTGCTCGTATTTTTCCGAGGTGGAGCGGCTTGACCTCAAGACGCCTCAAGGCGTGCGGCCGCGCCAGCGCTCGCGCCCATCCCTAAACCAGCGTCGTGAGGTCAAGCCGCTCCACCTCAAGGCATGAGCACGCCGCACCGCACCGCCATACTCAACGTCGTCGGCCTCACGCCGCGGCTGATCGGGACGAACACCCCGCGGCTGGCGCAGCTCGCGCATGCCGGCGGAATGATCCGCGTGCAGCCAGTGCTGCCCGCCGTCACCTGCACCGCGCAATCCACCTACCTCACCGGTCTTGCGCCGTCAGGTCACGGCGCGGTCGCCAACGGTTGGTATGATCGCGAGCTCGACGAGCATCATTTTTGGAAACAGTCGAATCACGTGGTGCGCGGCGAGAAGCTCTGGGAAACCTGCCGGGCTGCGCGCCCCGGCTTCACCTGCGCGAAATTGTTTTGGTGGTATAACATGTATTCGACCGCCGACTGGTCGATCACGCCGCGGCCGATGTATCCCGCCGACGGCCGCAAGTTTTTCGACGTTTACTCGCACCCGCTCGCGATCCGCGACGCGATCAAGCGCGACCTCGGCGAGTTTCCCTTTCCCGCCTTCTGGGGTCCGCTGGCCGGCATCGCTTCGTCCGAGTGGATCGCCCGCTCGGCGGAGTGGATCGAAGAAAAACACCGGCCCGACCTGTCGCTCGTCTACCTACCGCACCTCGACTACAACCTCCAGCGGCTCGGCCCCGACGATCCGAAACTCGCCGACGACTGCCGCGCCATCGATCGCGTTGCAGGCGGGTTGATCGATTTCTATCAGAAGCGCGGGGTGCGCCCGATCGTGCTCTCAGAATACGGCATCACGGCGGTGCGCCGCTCGATTGCACTCAACCGCATCTTCCGCACGAAAGGCTGGCTCACGATCAAGGATGAGCTGGGCCGCGAGCTGCTCGACTGCGGCGCGAGCAAGGTCTTCGCCATCGCCGATCACCAGATCGCGCACATCTACGTGAACGATCCCGCGCTGCTCGGCGCCGTGCGCGCGGCCGTCGAAGCGGTGGACGGCGTGGCGCGCGTGCTCGGCGCAGAGGAGAAGCTCGCCGCCGGCCTCGACCATGCGCGCTCCGGCGACCTCGTGGCGTTTTCGGCGGAGGACGCGTGGTTCAACTATTACTATTGGGACGACGACGCGAAGGCCCCCGACTTCGCGCGCTGCGTCGATATCCACCGTAAATACGGCTACGATCCGGTGGAGCTCTTCCTAGGGGCATCCAAGTTCACCGTCGCCGCCAAGCTGCTGAAAAAGAAACTCGGTTTCCGCATGCTCATGGACGTGATCCCGCTCGATGCCTCGCTGGTGAAAGGCTCGCATGGCACGTGTCCGAAAAACTCCGACGAGTGGCCGGTGCTCATCGGCACCGGTGCAAACGCTGCGCCCATCGCGGCGACGGCGGTCCATGACCGCTTGCTCGCGGCGTGTCTCGCGTAACGTTTCGTTGTAGGGCGGGGTCGCCGAACCCCGCCTCCG
>JANNEY010000409.1:0-10234 GCA_031379235.1 Opitutaceae bacterium
GATTAAAACAAAACCCCGGTGTATTTTTTCGTGTAGTTTTGTTGGTGGGGGGGGGGGCGGGCCCCCCGGGGCCGGCCACCTGGTGCCCCCCCAACAAAAACGGGGGGGCCGGGGGGCCCCGACGCCACCCTCAAAAGTCAATTTTTCACCAGCCGTTGGTATCAGGCTCCTCTTCACAAAAAAAACCGGCGCCGTTTGCACGGCGCCGGCTGGGGAGCTGGATGGCTCTAATTTTTCGCGCGACCTTAGATCGCGGTGTCGCCGCGCTCGTCAGTGCGGATGCGGATGACTTCGTCGAGCGGGAGGACGAAGACCTTGCCGTCGCCGATTTTTCCGGTCTTGGCGGCGGAGACGATGGCCGAGATGGCCTTCGCCGCGACGCTGTCGGCCACGGCGATTTCAATCTTCACCTTGGGCAGGAAGTCCACGGTGTATTCGCTGCCGCGGTAGATCTCGGTGTGCCCCTTCTGGCGGCCGAAGCCTTTGACCTCGGTGACCGTCATGCCCTCGATGCCGGAGGCGGCGAGCGCTTCCTTCACTTCCTCGAGCTTGAACGGTTTGATGATGGCGATGATGAGTTTCATGTGGGATACGTTGAATTGTTTGCGACGCGGGCGGCTCAGGATTTCGACTCGTAGATGTAGCCCTCTTCACCGTGCTCGGTGAGGTCGAGGCCTTCTTGCTCGGATTCGACGCTGGGCCGGAGACCGACCAGCGCCTTGACGATGTAGGCAATCACCAATGTGCCAACGACCGCGAGGGCGAGAGTCAGGCCGATGGCCTTGACCTGCTCCATCCAGAGCGACTTGCCGACAACATCTTTGAGGTTGGTCGAGAGATTGCTGTTAACCGCCGGAGTGGCGAAGAAACCGGTGACGAGCGCACCGAGCGTGCCGCCCACCGCGTGGACGCCGAAGGTGTCGAGGGCATCATCGTAGCCGAAAATGGGCTTGAGTTTGGTGACCGCGAAGAAGGGCACGGCACCGGCGAGAATACCAACCCACATTGCCGAAGTGCTGTTAATGAAACCGCAGGCCGGCGTCACCACCACGAGACCGGCGACCGCGCCGGAGCAGAGCCCGAGCACGCTGGCCTTCTTGCGGACGATGTATTCGAGCAGGCCCCAGACGGCGGCCGCGGTGCCCGTGGCGAGCGTGGTCGTCGTGAAGGCGTTGGCCGCAACACCGTCGGCTGCCACCGCCGAGCCGGCGTTGAAGCCATACCAGCCGACCCAGAGCATGCCGGTGCCGACCATGCAGAGCACGAGGCTGTGAGGAGGCATCGGGGTCTTACCGAAGCCCAGGCGCTTGCCCACGATGAGGCAGAGAATCAGCGCGGACCAACCGGAGGACATGTGCACCACGGTGCCGCCCGCGAAGTCGATCGCCTTGATTGAGGCGCCGGCATTCCAGACGCCGTTCATCAGGCCATTCACGCCCCACACCATGTGAGCGAGCGGGAAGTAAACGATGAACATCCATGCCGTCATGAAGAGAATCACGGCGGAGAACTTCATGCGCTCCGCAATCGCACCGACGATCAGGGCGGGCGTGATGATGGCGAACATCATCTGATACATGGCGAAGACGTTTTGCGAAACCCACGCCGCGTAGTCGGTGTTGGGCAGGCTGTCGACGCCGGCCATAAAGAAAAACTCCGAGCCGCCGAGATAGGGGCTGTTGAAGCTCTTGCCGAACACGAGCGAATAACCGAAGGCCCACCAGAGAATCGTCACCAAGCCCGCGAGGCCGAGACACTGCGCCATCACGGAAAGGACGTTCTTCGTGCGCACGAGACCACCGTAGAAAAGAGCCAGACCAGGCAGCGTCATGAAGAGCACCAGCGCGGCGCAGATCATCATGAAGCCGTTGTGACCGGGACCCGCGACGCCGACCGCAGCCGTCGTCAAACCGGCGGGAATGGTCGGATTACCGTCCTTGTCCTTGGGTCCGACTTTCAGCGAAGCCGACGGATCGGTGTTCTGGAAGTAGGCTTCCATGGCCGCCACGCGCTGCTCCATCGTCGGAACCGGTGGAGGTGGCGTGGCAGCAGGGGCGGCCGCAGGAGCCTGCGCAAAAGTGGAGAGGCCGGCCATGAATGCCAGACACGCCACGAGGAGCGGACGGAGGGGGTTGGGACGGAGGATTTTCATAGTTGGACCTTTCTTTTTAGCAAAATCGATGCCGTGAATGAATTCGGCGCATGATTTCCGAAAAAACTTTCACGCCATGCCAAAGCGCGACACGGGACACGCGTTTACGAGATTCCGGGCCGGTGCGGACGCCGGCCGCACTTGCGCTTGCGATGCCGGCCTCGCCGTCCGCACGCTCCGCGCCTCGCATGCACTGGATCGCCGCCAGCCTGATCTCCGCCTTTTTTCTCGGCTGCTACGATCTCTGCACCAAGCACGCGGTGCGCGACAATGCCGTCCTGCCGGTGCTCTTCTTCGCGAACCTCTGCAGCGCGGGCGTGTGGCTCACGCTGATGAGCGTCGATGCCATGTGGCCAGCCCTTCTCGCCGAGAATTTCCGCACGTCTCCGTTGAACGCGTGGCAACACCTTCAGCTGGTTTTGAAATCCGCCATCGTCGCGAGTTCCTGGGTTTGCTCTTACTTCGCGGTCAAGCAGCTGCCGATTTCCCTCGCCGCGCCGATTCGCGCCACGGGACCGCTCTGGACGCTGTTTGGCGCCTTGCTCGTGCTGGGCGAAAGACCGTCATGGCTCGAAATGCTCGGGGTCGCGATCACCCTCGGCTCCTTTTTCGGCCTTTCCCTCGCGGGCCGCGCGGAGGGCATCCACTTCCATCGCAACAAATGGGTCGGCTGGTTGCTGGCGGGCACGCTCCTGGGGGCGGTGAGCGGGCTCTACGACAAATTCCTGCTGGGCCGATCGGGGTTTGCCGTCGCGACCGTGCAGGCGTGGTTCTCGATCTATCTCGCGCTGCTGTTTCTCCCGCTCGCGATCGGCTGGAAACTCCGGTGGTGGCCCCGGCACGAATTTCAGTGGCGCTGGAGCGTGCCGATGGTCTCGGCGGTGCTGCTCGTCGCCGACTTCATCTATTTCTCCGCCCTGCGCGATCCGGAGGCCTTGGTCTCGCTCGTCGCCAGTCTGCGCCGCGGCAGCATTTTGGTCGCTGCGGCGGGCGGACTGCTTTTTTTCGGCGAAATCAACGGCCGGAAAAAACTCCCCGCGATCCTCGGGGTCGTGATCGGCATCACGCTCACCGTGCTGGGTTGAAGGCGGTCAGCGGCCGCGGCCCGGCTTGAATTCCAAACCCTCAATTGCCCCGAGCAACTGTTGGTAGGCTTCATCTTTGAAGCTGTCGGCCCCCATGAAAACTTCGATCAGGATGTCCGGCGCGAGGCGGATTATGCCCGCGCTGATGACTTTGAATTCGCCGGGCGGGGCGGGCTTGCCGCGCAGGGCCGCATCGGTGAAGTTGCAGTAGAAGCCGTAGCCGACCCCGATCGCGAATTCTTTGGCGTAGGCTTTACCCTCGACCGCTTGCTCGGCGTAGGGTGCGCCGTTCGCCTCCACGCGCAATTTCAACCGGGCCTTGGTGTCGTAACGATCCACATCCGGATAGCTCACTTTGAACGAGCAGCTCGCGTTGACCGATTCCTTCCGGGGCGTGAACGTGACCTCATACTGGCCGGCCATATCGATCACGAGCGGCTTCCAGTCACCGAGCAGATACATCGTCACCTTGCCACGCGGCCCGAGATTTAGCACCTGCTGCTGGGCCGACGCCGACGCCAACAACAGGAAAAACACGGCGAGGAATTTTCTCATCGCGCAATGATGCGATCGGCCTCCGGCGGCGGCAAGTCTGCGCCGGCCCGCGGCACAAAAAAAACGCCGCCCCTCAGGGGCGGCGTTGAAAGTTCACTTTGGTCTGCGTCAGAACGAGAATGTCGTGGTGAACGAAATCTTCCGCGGCTCGAGCTGGTTGAAACCGCTCTTCACCTGCAGACGTGGGTTGCCGCCGGGGGCGGTCAGCGCGTTGCCGTTATTCGTCAGGGCGCCCGGCAGATTTTGGAGCTGGCCGGCCTGGATCACGCTGTAGCTGTTCCACTGGGGTTTGTCGTTGTCGAGCAGGTTGGTGATGTTGATCTGGAATCGGGCCTGCACTTTGCCGAAGCGCCGCGTGTAGTTGGCGCCCACGGTGGTGGACCAAGTGGGATCAACCCAGAGGTAATCGTAGGCGGCCTGCGCGGTCTGGAGCACCGAGGGATTTTCCGTGTTGAACTTCAACCGGGGATCGCGGCTGCCGACTTTCTTGTAGCCGCGGTAGTTCACGCCGGCGTTCACGCCGACGCCGCGCAGCGCGCCCTCGGTGAAACGATACGAGCCCGCGAGATTCACGCGATGGCGCTCGAGGTTGTTGCCGAGCGTGCCGGGCGTGGAACCGTTGAGGCTGTTCTCGATGTTCTGCACGGCCGTGCGGATCTGGTCCGGCGCGAGGATCGCCTTGCCATCGACCACCGCGCCCGTCGTCGCCTGGCCACCCCGATCGTAGTAGGCGCGGTTGGCGCTGAAGAAATTCCGGCGATCGCGGCTCTCGTAGATCGTCTGGACGATCGGGTGCGAATAGTTCGCGGTGAGCGTAAGGTTGCGCGAGGGATTCGCGGTCAACTCCGTCTCCCAGCCTTCAAGTTTGCGCGAAGCGACGTCCTGGAAGTTGAAGCCGGCGCCCGTGACGAAGCGGGTGTCGGTGAAGCCGAGGTTGGTGTAGAGATTCTGCCAGTCGCCACGACCACCCCAGGTGCTGAGCTGATCCGTCTGCGTGGTGCCGTATTTCGTCAACGTGATGTAGGCGACGCCGTCACCCATCGCATAGCGCAGGCCGACGTCTTTCGTGACCGAGCGAGTCAGCGGCGGGTTATCTTCGGAGATCAGCGGGATGGTGGCATTCGCGATCTGGGCGAAGTTGGAGGAGTAGTTGGCGACGAAGCCGAGCGGCGCGAGCCAGCGGTTCATGCCGATGAACGGGTAGGCCACGAGGCCGCCGCTGGGGCTCGTCTGCCAGATCTGGCGTTTGCGGTGCAGGCCGGCGACGAAGACGTTCGAGCCGCCGAAGGTCTCGAAGCCACCGATGTTCTTATAGGTGACAGGATCGTTGCCGATGCGGTTGAGAAAGTCGCCCTGCACGCGGTCGCGGCGCATGCTACCAGTGAGGGCCAGGCGCTCGCCGAAGAAGGTGCTTTGCGAGACAAGCTGCCCGTAGGCAATTGTGCGCTGGTTGATGTTGCCGCCGGTCTCGACGAAGGCCCAGTTAACGCCGGGGACATTTGGCGGCGTCACTGCGCCAATCTTCGGGCGGGGATTGTCCCAGTAGATGCGATAGCGGAGCTGGTTCATGGCGTTGTTTACGTCGGCGCTCGCCGGGTTGTTGGACCAACGCCACGCGGCGTTCTTCGCCTCAAAGGTCGTGCGGCGCCAGCCGGCATTCGCGCTGAAGCGCTGCTTGAAGTCGAAGAAGCGCGGCAACGCGAACTTGTAGGTCCCAGCCACCTTGTATTCGCGGACCCTGTCCTGCTGGTATTGGAAACTCTGGCCGAAGTCCGCGTAGGCTTTGCCGAAATTGGGATTCGACGGGCCGACGGTGCCGGCCGGAGCACCGGCCGGTGCCGGCAAGTAGCGGTTCACGTCGATGCGATAGTCGCCCGGAAGCTGATCGGTGTAATCGTAGAAGGGATCGCCGTCGTTCTTCACGATGCCGAGCTGCACGTAGAGGTCGGAGGAAAAACGGTGATCGAGCCAGTAGGACTGCGCGTTGAAGTCGCGATCGATCTTGGAGTCGGCGGGTCCGAGGAAAAACTCCTTCGAGACGCCGGGCTTAAAATTGGGCAAGTCGCTGCGGCCCTGCCACGGGATGTTGTAGCCCAGGCCGACGGAGGAATATTGGTTGCCGCGGTAGTTCACCAGACTGTTGGTGCCGAAATTCCACACTTGATAGTCCTGCGTCGCGCTGACCTGCGTGAGACCGAAATTGGCGAAGTTCGCGATCGCCGCGTTGGTGGTGCTACTATTGGTGGTGGTGCCATCCCACCGCGAAGCCTGCTCGGAGTAGAAGCGGCGATAGGCGACATTCTTTTCCGCGTCCCGCTGCACCTCGGCGCGGAACTGCGTATTATCGGTGATCTTGTAGGTGAACGCCGCCGTGAGCCCATTCTGCTTGTTACTCGTTCCGTCCTGGTAGGCCTTGATATTTTGATGGAGGAGGTTGAGCCGGACCGCGAAGCGATCCATGCCGTAGTTCGTGTCCATGGTCGCCCGATAGCCACCGAAGCTGTCGATCCGGGTGCTCACACTTGTGGAGCGACTCTTGAGCCGAGCCTGCTTGCTCGAGCTGCCCTGCAGTCCACCGGGACCACCGTCGCCAAAGAGCGCGGCATTCGGTCCACGTGAAAAATCGAAACGCTCGGAATTGTAGGTGTCCGCCACGTAGTAATTGATCGAGCCGTTGCGCACGGGGAAATTCCCATTGCCGTCGACGCCGCGGAAACTCGTCTGAAACCGGTTGCCGCCGAAGGCGCCGGACTCGCCGCCGGTCGGCGCATCGGCGCCGACGGTCCACGCCAGCGATTGGTTTAGGTCGGTGAGGTCGAAGTCCTCAAGAAACTCCTTCGTCATCACGGAAATCGAGGCCGGCGTGATCTTCAGCGGCGTATCGGCGCGGCCGCCGGCCAGGGTGTTGCCGCCGAAGTAGCCGCGGTCCTTGTCCGTGCTCACCTGAAAGGGCGTGAGCAGCACGGCGTCCTCCGGCTTCGCAGGCGCCGCGGCAGCCGATGGAGCGGCTTGACCGTGAAGGATCGAAGTGGCGGCGAAACTCGCCGCCAAGGTAAGGCAGCGGCCGAGGGCCGCCGTTGATAGGCGTTTTTGAATCATGATGGGGATCTATTGGGGAAAAAATCTAACCGGATCGGACAACCGAAGAGATTCATCCGCGAACGCGAACGCGACGTCCAGTAGAGAATAGTGAGGCCTTACCGCCCGGAATTCCTCCACGGATTTCCCGCGAGTCCAACGCCCTAGCGCACTACCGGCTGGTAACGCACGTAGGCAAGGCGGGCGCTGTCCGGGGACTAACTCGTCCCGCCAATGACAGAATGAACTGCGCTCCAGCTCAGAAGCTGAACGTGGTCGTCAGCGTAATTTTCCGCGGATCGAACTCGGTCAGGGTGCTGTAGACCTGTCTGCGCGGGTTGCCATTCAGCAGCTGGTTGGTGGCAAGGGTGCCATAGCCGGACCACTGCGGGCTGTCGTCGTCGAGCAGATTGGCCACGTTGAGCTGCACGCGGGCGCGGAATTTCTGGTTGATGCGCCAGTCGTAGCTCGCGAACAGGGAATATTGCGCGGTGCTTGGCACGTAGAGGTAGTCAAAGGCGGCATCGTGGGTTTGCTGGATCGTCGGCGCGGTGGTGATGTTGTATTTGATCTGCGCATCGACGCTGCTCGCCTTGCGCTTGCCGCGGAGCTGGGCACCGCCGCCGATGTTCAGGCCGCGCAGCTTGCCCTCCCGCGCGAACGCATAGGCCGCGGTGAAGTTGGTCTGGTATTTCAACGTGCCGTTTTGCAGCGAGCCACTGGTGAGACCATTGAGGAAATCTTTCACCGTCTGGATATCCAAACCGATCTGCGTCGGGCTTTGCACGGTCTTGCCATTCAGGACCGCCCCGGCCGCGGCGCCCGCGCCCGCCTGGAACTCGGGCAGGTTCTTGGCAAAATAGCCGGAGAGACCGGTGTTCGACTCGATGATGCGCGAGTCGGGCAGAGCGTGATTCAGAGTCAGACGCACGCCGCGCAGTGGATTGGCGGTGACCTCGAATTCGTAGCCCTTGGTCTTCAGGCTTTGCACGTCGCGAAAAGCCAGCGCCGTGTGCTCGGAATCCGTGTAACCGAGGTTGGTCCAGAGCCGGTTCAGGGTCGCCGCCTGATTGCCGGCAATGAGCGTGCCGATCGATCGGGCGTTGTAGTAGCTCGCGCTGGCGTAGAGCCGGTTGTCCGGCAGCGAGAACCTCAGACCGAAATCCGTGCCCTTGCCGCGCGGGTTTTCAAATCCACCGCCCTCGATTTTGCCCAGGCCGGTCGTGAGTCCGGAGAAATTTTCCGAGTAGTTCGCATTCAGGCCCAGCCATGGCAGCACATAAAATACCGTGCCCACATTGCTGGTGACGGCGCGCGGGGAAGTCCGGTCGCGGATGCCTTCCTTGTTCGCCTTCGACGCCGCATCGTAGGCCCCCATCAGGATGCGGCCGGTGGCATCGAAACCGTATTGGTCGGAATTATTCCGCTTGCTGCGATCCTGCCGCATGCCGCCGATGATCGAAAGGCGGTCGTTGAAGAACGTCGTGTTGGAAACGATCTGGCCATACATGGAACGGCCCTCGTCGTCCGCGGCGTAGCCGGTGTTGACCTCCGCGAACTGCGCCCCGGCGGGCAGGCCCGGGAGGCCGGCGGGCGCCGTCTTGCCGATGTTGGGGAGGGGCTGATCCCAATAGATGCGGTAGCGGAGCTGGTTCACCGTGTTGGTGGGGTTGAGCTGCGCGGGATTGTTGATCCAGCGCGTCGCGCGCGTGAACATCTCGAAGGTGCCGCGGCGGTAGCCGCCGATGATACTGAAGCGCTGCTTGAGATCGACATTGAGTCCGAGAATTTTCTGCTGCTCGAACTTGAACGACGTGAGCACGCGCACGTCCTGGCTGGTGTTCTCTTGATACTGCCGGCCCATCGTGACCTCCGCGTAGGGTTTGAGGTAGTTCGGGTTGGGCGCACCAACGGTGCCGATCGGCGAGCCGACGACACCGGGCAGGTTGCGGTTGACGTCGATGAAGTAGGTGGAGCCGGTAGAATCCGTGGTCTCCTCGGTGGGGCCATAGACGTGCGTCGCGCCGGCGATCTGCGCGAACCAGTTCGGGCTGAAGCTGTGGTCGATGAAAACCATGGTGCTGTTCAAAACCTTCTGCGCGCGGGCGTCGGCGGGCCCGAGGCGAAAATCCTTGGAGGGCAGCCGCGCGAAATTCGGGATGTCGGTGCGCCCCTGCCACGGGATGCGGTAACCCGTGCCGGTGCTGCGATACTGATTGCCACGGTAGTCGAGGATGCCGGCGCCGGGGTTGTTGAGCGTGAAGACCGGGTAGCTGTTCGTTGCGCTGATCTGCGTGAGACCGCGGGCGCCGAGGCCCGCGTTGTTGCCGAGCGCGGTGTTGTCCGCGTTGACGCTCACGCGGTCCCACAGAGAGGCGTTTTCCTGATAGTAGCGGTTGTAGAGCACCTCGCGCTGATCGTTGTGCTCGAACTCGGCGCGGAGCTGGGTCCGGGAAGAGAGTTTGTAGGAAGCCGCGAGGTGAAACGCGTCTACATCGGTGAACGTGCCGTTTTGAAAACCCTTGTAGCGCTGGACGAGGCCGTTGAACCGCACGGAAAATTTCTCCAGGCCGTAGGTGTAATCGATCGCGGAGCGCCAGCCGCCGTAGGAATCGGCGATGAAGCGCGCCTCACCGCGGCGGGTGTTGAAGCGCGCCATCTTCGTGAGGTTGCCCGAGAGCCCGCCGATCGAGGAACTGCCGAAGAGGAGCGAATTGGGGCCGCGCGAGAACTCGTAGCGCTCGGAGTTGTAGGCGTCGGAATTGAAGAGGAAGGAAAAATAATTTCGCGTCGGATAATTGCCCGCGCCGCCGCTGTTGCGGAAATTCATCTCGAAGGAACCAAACGGGCCCTGGTTGAGGCTCTCCTGCGTGCGGGTCTCGACGTTCACCGTCCAGCCGATGGCATCGAGGAGGTTGGTGACGTTCATGTCGTCCATGAACGCCTGCGTCATCACGGAGATGGACGCCGGCGTGAGCTTGAGCGGCGTGTTGGCGCGACCGCCGGCGAGCGAGCTGTCGGCCGCGTAGCCGGTGTCCTTCTCGGTCGAGACCTCGAAGGGGTTGAGGAGCACCGTCTCGCTCTTGGGCGTGGCGCCACCTGCGGTCGGTGCAGTCTGTGCCTTGGCCACGGCGGACAGGGCGATGAGGCCCACGGCGCCAAAACGGCGGCAACGTTGCGCGATCAAACGGGGTGCGGAAAAACTCATGAGGTGGTTCGGGGCTGGAATTAGAGCGAAATTCGCATTTCGCCATCGGGGAAGGAACGCGCGCATGACGCGTAACCCGGGGACTCTTTTCGCCATGCGGACGGACTTCAAATTTATGGCCGGAGTCTTTGGGGGCGCGCAATTGCGAAATCCCGC
>JANNEY010000434.1:0-24085 GCA_031379235.1 Opitutaceae bacterium
CCCGCCGACCTCAACGCACTCGATCTAATTCTCGGCGGGCAGGGACGCCCGCCGCTACACCCCACCCCATGCACCGCCTCCCCGTCATCCTCTGCGTGATCGCGCTGATCGGTTCGACACTATCGGCGGTGCTTTTTTTTCGCATCGGCAATTCCAAGCAGCTCCTCGAACTGCGGCTCTCCGACGCCAATGGCCGCGCCACGAAACTCGACGCCGACCTCGCGGCGGTGAACGAGCAGAACGGTTCGCTCAAGGCCCGGGTCGGCACCCTCAACGCCAAGATCGGCTCGCTCGACGCCGATCTCACGGCCACGAAAACCAAACTGGGCGCGTCCGACGCACGCGCCGGCCAGCTCACCACCGACCTCGCGCAAACCAAGGAGGTGCTGGCGCTCTACGAATCCACCGCGCGGGCGCTCGCCGATGACGTCGCAGCCTTGCGCCAGGACTTGGAGGAAAGCCGCACCTCAAATGCCACGCCCGAGGCGGTCGCCGCCTACAAATCCACCATTACGGAACTCGAGCGCCAGCTCGCCACCGCGCGCAACGGCACGGCGGCTCCTGCCACTACCGGCGGTTCGACGGCCGTTTTCGCCAACCGCGCCGGTCGCGCCACAGTGCTCACCGTCGGCCCGGACAGCGCGTTTGTCGTGCTCAATTTCGGCGAAGCCCGCGGCGCGCAGCTCGGCCACCGACTGAGTGTCAGCCAGGGAACCAATGTAGTCGCCACGGTTCTCATCAGCGATGTTCGCACCAATTTCTCCGTCGCCCAAGTGCTCCCCGACACGTTGCGAGGGGTCTTGCAGAAAGGCGATTCTGCCGTATTGATCCGCCTACCATGAAGTCCCTTCACCGCCCCCTCCTTGCGATTCTCCTTCTCGCGATCGGCGCCATTGTCGGCGGTTGCAGCACGAATTCGCCGAAGCAGACCTCCATTCCGTGGAGCCGCCCCGCCGGTTGGGAAGGTCAGATTCCCGGCATGGGCCAGCCCAGCGGTCGCTGATCACGCTCGATATTTTGCCATTTTGATCCGGCCCCTCGCGCGGGCCGGATTTTTTTGTGGCCTCAAGCGCCCGTGAGTGGACCCTCACGTCTCGCCGCCGATGGAAAATTCCTCGCTCACGCCGCAGCCCGGCCACCTCTACGTCGTCGCCACGCCCATCGGCAATCTCGCGGACATCACCGAGCGCGCCCGCGCCATCCTCGGCGGCGTCGATCTCGTCGCGAGCGAGGACACGCGCACGACCGGCTTGATGCTCACGCGTTTCGGCCTGCGCAAGGAACTCATCGCCTATCACGAGCACAACGAAATCGAGGTCGCGGAAAAACTCGCCGACCTAGTCGCCGCGGGAAAATCCGTCGCCATCGTCAGCGACGCCGGCACCCCAGCACTGAGTGACCCGGGCTTTCGCGTCGTGCGCGCGTGCCGGCGGCGTGGGCTGCCCGTCGTGCCGGTGCCCGGCGCGAGTGCGCTTACCGCGGTGCTGAGCGCGAGCGGTCTCCCGACCAATGGCTTTCTCTACGTCGGCTTTCTCGCCCCCAAAAGCGCCGCACGGATCGCGTTCTTCGAAAAATACCGCGCGTTCGACTACACGCTCGCGCTCTTCGAAAGCTGCCACCGGATCGACAAGGCCATCGCCGAAATCGTCGCGACCCTCGGCCCCGCGCGTGTGATCTGCGTGGCGAAGGAAGTCACCAAATTGCACGAGATGTTTTTTGTTGGCCCCGCCGCCGACGTTCAGACCCGCCTCGCCAAGGCGAGCCTCAAGGGCGAATTCGTCCTGCTGATCGCGCCGCAGGATTTCCAGCTCTGAGCTGCCCACGGAACACACGGAATACACGGAAAGGAAACTTCACTTCCGTGTGTTCCGTGTGTTCCGTGGGCAAATGTCTGGTCCCGTCACGGTCATCGATATTGGCAGCAACTCCATCAAGGTGCTCGTCGCCACCCGCACCGCGGACGGTCGCATCACGCCGCTCAAAGTCCGCACCCTCGACGCCCGGATCAGCGCCGGTATCAGCCAGAGCGAACCGCGGCTAAGCGAGGACGGCATGACGCGCGGCAGCGATGCAATCGTGACACTGCTCGCCGACGCCGCGGTATTCGCTCCTTCGAAGATCATCCTCGTCGCCACCAGCGCCGTGCGCGATGCCCGCAACGGCGAGGAATTTCGGGCGCGTGTCCGCGCCGCGACCGGCCACGAGATACGCATCCTTACCGGAGACGAGGAAGCCAATCTCATCGGCCGCGGCCTCACCTGCGACCCCGCGCTCACCGCACTCCGAGATTTCTACGTCTTCGATCTCGGTGGCGGCAGCCTGGAGTGCCTGGCTTTTCGCGATCGCCGTATCGAGCAGGCCGTGAGCCTCCAGCTCGGCTGCGTGCGGCTCACGGAAAAATTTGTGTTGGATGTGACTCAGCCGCTCGCCGAATCGGCCCGCCAACAGATCGCGGCGCACACCAGCGAAATCCTCGCGCGCTCAGGCTTCACCTTCACGCTGCCGCCGGGCAGCCCGGCCATCGGCACCGGTGGCACCGTCGCCACCGCGCGCGCGATTTTGGGCGCGCGTGAAGGCCGCGCCTTCGATCGCACGGCTCCGATCGTCACCCTCGGCCAGATGCGCGATCTGCTCTCCACCCTCGGCCCCTTGCCACTCGTAGCGCGCCAACAGATCGTGGGCCTGCCTCCGGCGCGGGCTGATGTGTTTCCCACCGCGGTCGCCACCTTGATCGCCGTGACTGAAGCCGGCGGCTTCGATCGTCTGGAAAATTCCCTCTACAATCTCCGCTACGGACTCGCGGCCGAGTTGCTGGAACCGGCTTAGCCCGCCCGCCGCGCCGCGCTCAGGGTTTGCGCGCCAGCGCGTAGATCACGTTGACCTCAATCTGCCCGATGCCGCGTGTGTCGATCTCGGCCAGCACCGCGGCGCGGACCTGCGCGCGCTGCGCGGCCTCAAGCGACTCGATGGCGGCGCGGTGCCATGTGCCCATGAGAATCGTCCAGCCGTCCTCGGCGGTGCGGAGGCGTTGCTCGGCCGCCGAAGCTTCGACGACCACCGAGCTGATTCCGGCCCCACGGAAGAGAGCCATCACGGCCGCGGGGTTGTTCACCGCCGCCCACGGATCGGCCGCGAGCGCGAGGTCCGGTCGCACGGCGCGCAGCTGCCGCCCGAAAATTTCCGCCAACGGCTCCAATGGACGCGCCCCCCAAGCGGTGAAGGCAAGGTTGCCGCGCGGACGCACCCAGCGCCACAAACGTTGCACCCCAGCCTTTGGCTCCGGGTGGGCAAACATCCCCAGCGTGCACAGCACCGTCTGAAAACTCTCACTCGGCTCGTCGAGTGTTTCAAAATTTCCTTCGACAAACTCAACTTGCCCGAGCTTCGCCCGCGCCGCCTTCGCCCGCGCCAAATCCAACAAACCCGCCGCCAAATCGATGCCGAGCACGCGGCCGTCCGCACCGACGGCCTGTGCCGCCGGAATCGTGGCCGCTCCGCTGCCGCAGCACGCATCAAGCACGTGGTGGCCGAGCCGCAAGGAGGCCCGGGCGATCGTCGCGCGGCCAATCGTTTCCCAAAAAGCCAGCGGCACCTGATCGTAGCAATCCGCCGCCGCGTGATAAGTGCTGCGTATTTTCTCCAAGGTCGGCGTCGGATCCTGCATCGCTCAATTTTCGCGGGCGGCGTGGGCCTGCGCAAGGTTTGTGATTTGTGAATCATTTTGCCGCCGGAAATCTGGAGCGTCCGGCGAACCGGTGCCGATGGTCGCATCTCAGTTTCTTGCAAATTCCTGCCGTCTCGACCGGATTCCGTAGGGGCGCGCCTCGTGCGCGCCCGTTGGGCAAAGGCGCGCACAAGGCGCGCCCCTACCCAATGCAAGAAACTGAGATGCGCTCGGTGCCGACGCCTCACGATAATCCGTGTTGCCCCGCGCCAGCTCCTGGCAACTCTGTCGCGCACCATTGATGGAAACCACGCGCAAACCGTCCTGGCTCCGCGCCAAACTGCCCAGCGGCCCTGGCTATGCCGCCACCCGGCGGCTCGTCGACGAAAACAAACTTCACACCGTCTGCCAGAGCGCGCAGTGCCCCAACCTCGGCGAGTGTTGGTCACGCGGCACCGCGACCGTGATGATCCTCGGCAACATCTGCACGCGCTCGTGTAATTTCTGCGCGATCCAAACCGGCCGGCCCACCGAGCTCGACCTCGGCGAACCTGCGCGCGTCGCCGATGCCGTCGCCAAGATGAACCTCAAGCACTGCGTCATCACAAGCGTCGCACGCGACGAACTCGCCGACGGCGGTGCCAGCGTCTGGGCCGCGACCATCCGTGCGATCCGCCACCGCAACCCGCACACCGCGATCGAGGTGCTCACGCCCGATTTCAAAGGCAACACCGCCCACGTCGATATCGTGCTCGATGCGAAGCCCAATATTTTTAACCACAACCTCGAAACGGTCGAGCGCCTCCAAAAGCCCGTGCGCGTGCAGGCCCGCTATGATCGCTCGCGCTCCGTGCTCCGCCACGCCAAGGCCCGCGGCTTCACCACCAAGACCGGCATCATGCTCGGCGTGGGCGAGGAGCAGGCCGAGGTCGAGCAGACGCTGCGCGATATCGCCGCCGACCGCACCGACATCCTCACCATCGGCCAATACCTCCAGCCCACGCCGAAACACCTGCCCGTCTCCCGCTGGGCGCCGCCCGAGGAATTTATCCACTGGAAAAACTTTGGCCTCAATCTGGGCATCGGCGTCGTCGAAAGCGGCGCCCTCGTCCGCTCCAGCTACCACGCCGACGAGCAGTCGCAGAAATACACCGGCGTCGAGCACCTCAATACAGCGAACGCACTGGCCGACGCTTAGCTCGCTTCGGGCGCCACAGAATGGGTGGCGGTCGTAGAAGAGCTAGGGCGCATCTCAGTTTCTTGCAAATACCGCTGTCCCGAATGGTTTTCGTAGGGGCGTGGCTTGTCCACGCCCGTCGGGAAAAGGCGCCGACAAGCCACGCCCCTGCTCGATGCAAGAAGCTGAGATGCGCCCGAAGAGCTAGCGCTCCGGCCTTTTCCGTTGACCGCACCACGCACCGGCTGAGAACGTCCGACCCTTATGCTCAAAGCTGGCATCGTCGGTCTGCCCAACGTCGGTAAGTCCACTCTCTTCAACGCCCTCACCCGTTCGCGCAAGGCGGAGGCGGCGAACTACCCGTTTTGCACCATCGATCCCAATGTCGGCGTCGTGGTCGTGCCCGATGAGCGCGCTTACGTGCTCCAGGCCATCGCGAAGACGAAGGTCGTCGTCCCCGCCGCGATCGAGTTCGTCGACATCGCGGGCCTCGTCGCCGGCGCGAGCAAGGGCGAGGGCCTCGGCAACCAGTTTCTCGCCACCATCCGCGAGGTCGATGCCATCGTGCAGGTCGTCCGCTGCTTCGTGGACGACGACATCGTCCACACCATGGGCGGCGTCGACCCGATCCGCGACATCGAGGTCATCACGACGGAACTCGTCCTCGCCGATCTCGACGCGGTCTCGAAGCGCATCATCAAGACCCAGAAAAACGCCAAGGCCGGCGACAAGGAAGCGATCCTCGAGCTCGCGTTGCTCCATAAACTCGAGCCGCACCTGAACGCCAGCAAGACCGCGAACACACTCGTCGCCACGCCCGAGGAAAAGGCCCTGATGAAGCTTTTCCAGCTCCTCACCGCCAAGCCCGTGCTCTTCGCCTGCAATGTCGCCGAAAGCGATCTCGCGACGGCCGAGCAGAATCCCTACGTGCAGAAAGTCGCGGAGTTTGTCCGCACCCACCACGACGCCGCCTACGTGCCGATCAGCGCGAAGATCGAAAGCGAACTGATCGATCTCCCCGCCGACGAGGCGAAGGCGTTTCTCAAGGACCTCGGCGTCGATGACTCCGGCGTGTCATCGCTCATCAAGGGCACCTACGCGCTCCTCGGTTTGATGACCTATTTCACCGCCGGCGAAAAGGAAGTCCGCGCCTGGACGATCAAGAAAGGCTGGAAGGCCCCGCAGGCCGCGGGCGTCATCCACACTGATTTCGAAAAGGGCTTCATCAAGGCCGAGGTCGTCTCCTACAAGGATCTCACGACGCTCGGCAGCGTGGCCGCGGCGCGCGACGCCGGGAAATACCGGCTCGAAGGCAAAGAATACGTCTTCGCCGACGGCGATGTGGCGTTGTTCCGGTTCAATACCTGAACCGCGCGAAACGTAACGTTGACGCGACCGTCATGCGTGGCGTTGCCCCATGACGGTTTTTCGTTCAACTCGGCGCGTGCGTCATCTCACGCTCGCCTTCATGCTCACTGGCCTCTCCGGGCTGAGCATGCGCGCGCACCCGGAAATCGACGACGCCCTCGCCCGCCTCAACGTGGCAATCGCCGCCGCACCGAGTGCGGCCGCCCTCTACCTAGAGCGTGGCGAACTCTATGCGCGCCACGAAGACTGGGTCGCCGCCGAGGCCAACTATCTCCGCGCCGATGAGATCGCACCGGCTCTTCCGCGGCTCGCGACGCTCCGCGGCGCGCTCGCCCTCGCCACCGGTCACGCGGCCGAAGCTAAGACCTACCTGGATCTCGCGCTGAGCCGCGCACCTGACGATCTCGAAGCCTTCATTCTGCGCGCCCGCACGCATGCCGCGCTCGGGGCCCGCACCGCCGCGCGGCGCGACTACGACGCCGCGCTGGCCCACGCAACGGCGCCAGCTCCGGATCTTTTTCTCGAACGCGCCGCGCTCCTGCCCGCCGATGAGGCGATTCGCAGTCTTGACGAAGGCGTTGCCCGGCTGGGTTCCGTCGTGACGCTGCATCTCCGGGCGCTCGCGCTGGAAGAATCGCTCGGCCGCATCGATGCCGCCGCCGCCCGGCTCGAGCAGCTCGCCGCGCAGAGCGAACGGAGCGACAGTTGGCTCAAGCGCCGCGGCGATCTTTTGGCGCGCGCGGGCCGGATGATCGAAGCGCGCGCCGCCTACGCCGCCGCGCTCAGCGCGATTGTTTCATTGCCCGACTGGTTGCGGGCCGCGCCCGAAACGGCCAAACTTACCACCGAGCTGGTTCGTCTTGGTGGCAGCCCTCCGCAAAAATATTACCCATGAAACTGCGTCTCGCCCTCTCCTGCCTTGGTCTGCTCTTCGCGTTACCGCCGCTGCAAAGCGCCACGACCGTTATCCGCGGCCCCTACCTGCAATCCGCCACGTCCACCAGCATGGTCGTGCGTTGGCGCACCGACTTCGCGGAAGCCTCCTTTGTGAACTACGGCACTGAGCGCACCCAGCTCACAAGCAGCGCCAAGGCCGAGGGTATCTCCGCCGAGCACATCGTGCAGCTCACCGGCCTCAAGCCGGGCACGAAATATTTCTACTCAGTCGGTGCCGTCGCCGCGAAGGTGCCCGAGGCCGCCAAGGCCAAAACCGAAACCACCAAGGCGGCCGCCGAGGTCGAAGACGGTCCCGGCAAAGCGGCCCTCAACACCTTCACGACGCCGCCGCCCGTCGGCCCCGCCGCGCCGATGCGCTTCTGGGTGCTCGGCGATCCCGGCACCAAGAACGCCGCGCAAGCCGCCGTGCGCGACGTCTATTACAAGTTCACCGGTAACCGCGCCACCGACTTCTGGCTGATCCTCGGCGACAACGCCTATCCCGACGGCACTGACTCCGATTACCAGAAGGCCATCTTTGAAGTGTATCCCAAGACGCTGGCGACCTCACCGCTCTGGCCGGCGCTCGGCAACCACGATGGCAAGAGCGCCAACTCGATCACGCAGTCGGGGGTCTACTACGACATCTTCACCCTGCCCACGCGCGCCCAAGCCGGCGGCGTCGCCTCGGGCACTGAGGCCTACTACTCGTTTGACTACGCCAACGCCCACTTCGTCTGCCTCGACTCGCACGATTCCGCCCGGACCGCGGATGGCGCCATGATGCAGTGGCTCAAGGCCGACCTCGCCGCCACGCAGCGCGACTGGATCGTCGCCTTCTTCCACCACCCGACCTACACCAAGGGCACGCACGATTCCGACAAGGACAGCGACAGCGCCGGCCGCATGAACGACATGCGCGCGATCTTCCTCCCGGTGCTCGAACAAGGCGGGGTCGATCTCATCCTCACGGGACACTCGCACGTCTACGAGCGCTCGTGGCTCATGGACGGCCACTACGGCAAAAGCCCCACGTTCGACGCCGCGCAGCACGTGAAACAAAAAGTCAGCGGACGCGCTGATGGCGATGGTGTTTATCGCAAGCCCCGCGCCCGCACGCCCCACTTCGGCGACATCAACATCGTCACCGGTAGCGCCGGCCACGGCGGATCGCTGACCAAGCCGCCCGCGCTCAACCACCCCGCCTTCTATATTTCCCTCAACGAGGCGGGTTCCACGGTCGTCGACATCAATGGCCTCACGCTCGACGTCACGTTCCTGAACGACAAGGGCGAGAAGCGCGATTGGTTCAGCATCGTCAAGGAGTGAGTCGAGCAGGGCGAGCCGGCCCGGCCACCCCCAGCACGCACAACGTGCAGTAAGTAGGGCGTGGTCTGTGACCGCCCGTGGGGCGAATACTCAAAGCGGGAAAGGGCGGGTCTCTGCCCCGCCCTGCTCCACTCCTGCTGCGGCTCAAGCGCAGAACTTACATTGCCTGTCGTCGCGCGGACCTTCAACGTCCGTGCTTCCTGATGAGCGAAGCGCCCTCTTCTCCGATTCCCGCCTCCCCGTCTGCGCAGCCCGTCGAGTCACTGGACTCCGCGCTGCTCCGTGTGCTGATGGACACGAGCCCAGACCGGATCTATTTCAAGGATCTGCAGAGCTGCTTTGTGCGCAACAATGCCGCGCATGCGCGGTCCCTCGGCACGGCTTCGCCCGCTGACTGCGTCGGCAAGAGCGATTTCGATTTCTTCTCCGCGGAGCACGCCCAGCGCGCCTTCGAAGACGAGCAGGAGATTATTCGCACGGGCGTTGCGATCATCGCAAAAATCGAGCGCACCACCATGCGTGATGGCACCAAAGCCTGGGCGTCCAGCACCAAGCTGCCGTGGCGTGACGCCACCGGCCGGGTCATCGGCACCTTCGGCCTGACCCGCGATGTGACGGCCACGAAGGATGCCGAGGAGAAACTCACCGAGGAGCGCAACCTCCTCCGCACGATCATCGATCACCTGCCGAGCCGGCTCTACGTCAAGGACACCGCCTCGCGCTATGTGCTCAACAGCCGGGCGCATCTCGCGATGCTCGGCGCGAAGTCGCAGGCCGAGGCGCTGGGCAGGACCACGGTGGATTTTTTTCCCGGCGAACGCGGCCGGCAGGCCCTCGCCGACGATCGGCAGGTCATGCAGACCGGGACGCCGATTCTCAACCAGGAGAAATCCGACTTCGGCCCTGATGGCGACGTGCATTGGTCCCTCGTCACGAAGGTGCCGCTGCACGACACCCGCAAACAACTCGTCGGCCTCGTCGGCATCAGCCACGACATCACCCGGCGCAAGAAAGCTGAAGACGAACTCCACCGGCGCAGCACCGAGATGGAAACCGATCTGCGCATGGCGCGCCAGATGCAGGAAGCGTTTCTCAACCGCGCGTATCCCGTGTTCCCGCGTGGCTGCGCGCCCGCTCTCAGCGCGTTGCGCTTCGCCCACCGCTACATCCCGACCACTACGCTCGGCGGCGATTTCTTCGACATCGTGCAGCTCTCCAACACGCAGTGCGGCGTGCTCGTGTGCGATGTGATGGGCCACGGCGTCCGCGCCGGCCTGCTCACCGCCCTCATCCGTGGCGTCGTCGAAGAGATGGGCGCGCGTGCCGCCGATCCCGTGCACGTGCTGGCCGAGATTAACCACTGCCTGATGCCGATTATCGAGCAGCTGGGGCAGCCTGTTTTCGCGACGGTATTTTTCGGCGTGATCGATCTCGCGCACCACACCTTGACCTACGGAAACGCCGGGCACCCCGCCCCGCTCGTGCGCCATGCCAATTCGGAAGTCATCGCGCGGCTCACGCCGGTCGATCCGGAGCCGGCGGCCGGCCTGCTCGCCGACTTCATTTACACGCAGCACACCTGTGCCTTTCAACCGGGCGACCTTTTCCTCGGCTACACCGATGGCGTGATCGAGGCGGCAGATGCGAGTGCCGGCCTCTTCGGCGAGGAGCGCCTCAGCGCCGTCCTCACCCGCTCGCGCGGCCTGTCCGGGGCCGAAGTCAGCGACCGCCTCCTGGCGGAAGTAAAGGCTTTCAGCGGGCATACTGATTTCGACGACGACGTGTGCCTCGTCGCCATCGAGGCGATGTGATGCGATGCCGCTCGGCCGGAGTCGCCGGCCAAAGCAGGGCGGGGCTGTGACCCGCCCTTTTGTGTCCGGGATTTTCGAGGGCGGGCCCGCATTCCCACGCGCCCTACCGCACCGGCTTCAGCAGCAGATGGTGGAAATCGAAACTGAAATCCGTCAACGGTGAGATCGCGGCCATCTTCACTTCCTCCACCTTGGCATCCGGGTTGAGCGAAAACGTCACCCACGCATCCGCGTTTAAGGAGCGATCGCGCCAGCGCACGATGAAGGTTTGTTGCTGCCAGTGCTCCAGCTCGCCGACCAGCAACTCGGTCTTACTGAAACGTAGCACCAGCTTCTCGCTCTCCTCCGCGATCGTCACATCGCCATACCACGCATCGCGAAACTTCCCGGTGAAGGTCTTGAACGGCAGCGTGAGCTTCGCCTTCGAGTCGCGCGCCGCGACGTGTTTCGCCCAGCTCGTGTCCCCGCGCGCCTGCGCCTTCTGGTTCGCCGCCAGGTAGCCTGCAATCCAATCGGTGGGCGGTGCGCCGAGGTAGGCGTCGATCACGCGCCACACGACCGATTGAAATGCTGCACTCGTTTCCTGATTCGTGAGCACGACCACGCCGAGATTCAGCTCCGGCACCAGCGCCGTGCGCGAAACCATCCCCGGCCAGCCGCCGGTGTGCGACACCACGCGCCGCCCGCGATAATCCGAAATCACCCAGCCGTGCCCGTAACCGAGAAAGTTCGGTTTCGCCGCCGCCAGCTCCGGCACTGCCGGTTCGCTGATGGGAATCGGGGTGACGATTGACCACATCTCGTTCCGCCGCGCTTCGCTGAACAGCCGCCGCGCTTTTCCGTCGCTCCCCGGCGGCAGCGCCCCACCGCCGAGCTGCACCAGCATCCACTTCGCGAGATCGTGCACGTTGGCGTAGATGCCGCCGGCCGGCGTGTTGTTGTCCCACGACATCGCGGCGACGGGCTTCAGCTCCTTGAAATTTTCCTTCGCGTGACCGGAGGCGACATTGTTGTCCGTGGTCGCCGTCACCGCGCCAATGCGCGCCTCGCTCATGCCGACCGGCCCAAAGATCCGGTCGCGCACGAAATCATCCCACCGCTGCCCGGCGACTTGCCCCACGGTCAGTCCGGCGACCGCGTAGAGAATGTTATCGTAGGCATACGCGCTGCGAAAGCTCGTCGCGAGCGGCACGTGGCGCAGCCGGCGTCCCACTTCCTCAGTCGTATAGGTCGTCGCCGGCCAGAACAGCAAATCGCCCGCGCCGAGCGCGAGACCGCTGCGATGCACGAGGAGATCGCGCACGGTCATCTCGCGCGTCACCGTGGGATCGCTCATCGCAAACCACGGCAGGTGATCGATCACGCGGTCGTCCCACTTGAGTTTTCCCTCATCGATGAGGATGGCGAGTGAGGCGGCGGTAAACGCCTTCGTGTTCGACGCAATGGCGAAGAGCGTGCGCTCGTTCACCGGCGACGCTTCGCCGAGGCGCCGCACACCGTAGCCCTTTTCCAGGGCGACCGCGCCATCCTTCACGATGGCGACCGCGATGCCGGGCACCTCGAAGGCCGCGCGCGTGCGCTCCAGGTGCGCATCGAAATCCCGCAAGGCAACCGGCAGCGCCGCGACCGCCGAGCCCGTCACGACCACGAGCGCAAAACCCGACCAAATCCCGCGTGCGAGAGTCTTCATGCCTCTGAGCCTGTGCCCGGCGACCGGGTCGACGTCACGCCGATTTTTTTCCTCGGAGCCTCTAGCCTAAAACCCGCCGCACGCAGCTCACGGTTGAGCCGGCGCGCAAACGCGACCGCCTGCGGCCCGTCCCCGTGCACACACACAGTGTCCGCCTGAATCGGAACATCGGTCCCATCGGTCGCGCGCACCACGCCATCCCGTAACATGCGCAACACCTGCGCGACCGCGGCATCTTCATTGGTGATCATGGCGTCGGGCCGAACGCGCGGTGTGAGGGAGCCGTCGCGCTGGTAAGTGCGGTCCGCGAAGACTTCACTCACAACGTGAAAGTCCCCATGCGCCCGAGCCATTTTCTCCAGTTTACTGCCCGCCAGCGTAAACACTGTCGGTAATTCGTCCGTGCACCAGATAGCATCGAGCGCGGCCTTCGCCAGCACTTCATTGCGTGAGACCATGTTGTAGAGGGCACCGTGCAATTTGATGTGTGTCATCCAAACGCCGAACGGAATGACCAGCTCCTGAATTTTTTGCACCTGGTTCAGAACCAGCTCCCCCACCTCTGACGGTGCCAGCGCGATCTCCCGCCGCCCGAAGTTCGCCCGATCCGCGAAACCTGGGTGCGCGCCGATTGCGACGCTATGCTGCCGGGCGAGCGCCACCGTCGCACGCATCGTCGCCTCGTCGCCGGCGTGCGCGCCACACGCGATGTTCGCGGACGTGATTAGCGGCATCAGCTCCGCGTCGTGCGTATAGCCTTCGCCGAGGTCGCAGTTGAGGTCGATGGCGCGTGACACGTCAGTGAATTTTCTGCGCAAGACCCGCGCGCAGCAAGACCAGGGCACGCTCCTGTGCGTGCCGCAGCCGCCGCGCTTCATCGAGCGAGACCGTCGCGAAGCGCACACAGTCACCCGGACGCAACTGCGCCGCGCGCGGCAGATCAACGGTGATCACGTGGGCGAGACGCGGATAGCCCCCAATCGTCTGCGCGTCGGCCAGCAGCACAATCGGCCGGCCATCCGGTGGCACTTGCACGGTGCCGGGTGTCACCGGTGCAGAGACCAATTCGCACGTGGTGCTCCGGCGCAATGCGGTTCCGGTCAGGCGCACTCCCATACGATCTGATTGCGGGGAAACTTTGAATTCATGCGTTGTCCACTCACGCCCGAATTCATGCGCCTGCGCCCCGCTCACAACACGCAACGTGACTGATGGCCCGAGTTCCGGCCCGATGCGTGGATCAACTTGCCAATGCTGGCCCGGATGGCGTTGCACCATCGGCACCGGCAATCGATCACCAGCCCGCAGCGTGCGGCCGGCGAGGCCGCCAAAGCCACCGCGCACAAATGTCCCCCGACTGCCAAGCACAGGAGGGACCTCAATACCACCAGCGATTGCGAGGTAGCCACGACAACCATGACGCAGGCGGGAAAGATCGAGTGTCGCTCCTGCCCGCATCAACCATGGTCGCCCGAGCGGCACGCCTTCGACTTCCGCGCCACCGATGGCGATGAGGGCATCGCGTAGAAATTTCAGCTCGGGTCCGGTCAGCGTGAACTCCAGCGCCGCGTCTCCCTCGTCATTTCCCACCAGCAGGTTTGCCACGCGCAGCGAGAGGACGTCCGCCGCACCGCCCAGCGGAGTGCCTTGCGCGCGATGCCCGGGGCGCCCGAGATCTTGCACCGTCGAAAATGCCCCGGGCCGCAAAACCTCCACCGCGGCGGGCCCGCGCATTTCCGCGGCGTCAAAACGCGTCTCGCCCCTATGCCCTTCACTGGAAAAATCTGTCGCCGGGATAGGCTTAAACTTAACGCGATCGCCAGCGCGCAGGAGGGCCGGCTCGGCGCGTTGCGGCTCGAAGAGTGCGAGGGGGGTGCGACCGATCAAGTTCCAGCCGCCGGGCGATTCCCGCGGATAGACGCCCGTCTGCGCGCCACCGATCCCCACGCTGCCCGCGGGCACCGCGGCGCGCGGGGTGGCGCGCCGCGGCATCGCGAGGTCCGTGGGTAAGCCACCGAGGTAGGGAAAGCCCGGCGCAAACCCAATCGCGTGCACTTCGTAGTCCGCGGCCGCGTGGCGGGCAATCACGGCGGCGGATGACAGGCCGGTGTGGTGGGCGACTTCGGCCAGATCCGGGCCCGACTCGCCGCCGTAGCTGACGGGGATTTCCACCATGCGCGGCTCGACGCCAGTCGCACGAGTCTCAGTGGTCGCGGCTAGGCGCGTCAGCTCCGCCCGCACCGCGGTAAACTCTGGCGCGCGTAGCAGATCAAAATACACCGCCACGCTCGCAAACGCCGCCACCACCTCGACCACCCACGGCAGGCCCGCGTGCTCGATATGGGTCGCAAGCATACGCGCGCGCGCGGCGAGCCCCGGCACCATTCTTTCGTCGAGGACGATCACGGCGGCGGAATCGCCGAGGGGAAAAATCGTCATGCCCCGGATATTCCCGGCGATGAGTTTGTCCGCAAAAGAAAAAACCCGGCGCGGTGAGGCGCCGGGTTGGCAGGAACGACCAAACTTAATTCTCAGCGCAGCGCGACCGTGGTCATCGGCACCGCGACGCAGAGCTCGGGCTGAGTGACCTTGCCGTTGACACTGGCAAGACCCTGCACCGTTGAGCTGGCCCGAGCCGGCTCGAGGGAGGCAACGCCCACGGTCGTCGGAATGTTGCGGAGATCGTAGGCTTCGACGATCGCCACGCCGGTGCCGGCCGCGGACGAGACTTGCGCGGTGTAGTTACCGGGAGGGAGAACCACGATCAGGGCGGACTCCAGCGGGTTGGTCGGCACGCCAGGGATGCGGGCGAGTTCGGAACCGGCAACGAGCGCGCCGATGTCGTCGTTGGACGCGATTTGGCGGCCCGCCGAGTCGAAGAGCGAGAGGCGTGGGTTAGCGAGCGCACCGGCGACGCCAAACGCTGTAAGCGACGGGCCCTTGGCGGTGATGAGCACGCGGACCGGCTCGGCCGAGCCCGTGGCCGAAGCCTGAATGCTGATGCCCGCGATCAGCAGTTGATCGCCGGTGCCGACGAAGCCCCGCGTGGCGAGATTGCCCATGCGGGTGTTGAGCGTCTCGCTTGCCACCGTGATCTGGCCGCGCAGCTGACCGTTGGCAAAGGCGGCGCTGTGATAGTTGATGTAGTTGAGGCCGGTCAGGAGTTCGATCGGGTTGCCGGCGTAGGGCACGGTATCGTGGGCGCCGGCGATGTAGCCGTTGGCGGAGCTGTAGGCGCCGGCCGCGGGGTTGTTGCCGAGCTGGGTGTTGACGCCGCCGCTCACGCCGGGCGCGCCGGTGTGGATGTGGGAGTTAGTGAAAGTGCTCGTGTAGTTAAACAGCGAGTGGCGGATCGAAATGGTATTGGCCGTCGGATCGTAGAGGAAGACGGCGCCGCCAAAATTGTTCACAGTGGCGAAATTCAGCGCGGGGAAGGCGGCGGCCTCCTGCGCGACATCGAGGCTGGCCACCAGGCGGATGGGCCGCGCGATGAACTGACCGCGGATTTCGCCGCCAGGGAACTGCGAAGAGTGGATGTTAAAGTAGGCGCCGCCCTGGATGAGTCGCAGCTTGTCGCCACCATGGGTGACGCCGCGAAACGTTGCCGTGAGGTTGTTGCCGGTGCGGGTGTAGACCGCCTCGGCCCCGAGGTTGGTCACGACGCCGCCATTTACCCCGACCGCGCCTTCATGGATGTGCGAGGCAGTGGCGGTGTTGCTCAGGCCGGTGATGTTCACCGCCAGATCAAAGGTGTTGTCTCTGACATTATAGAACATCGTGGCGGTGCCGGTGGCGGCCGAAGTCGTCGCCGGGTTTTCCTGCGCGGCGTTGATGGTGGCGCGCAGTTCAATGATTTGGGCTTGAGCGGCGGTGGCGAGGGCGCAGAGCGCGCCCGCGAAGGCGAAGCGGAGGACGGGGATGATTTTCATAGGGTGGACGGAGAACAGGAGGCGCGTGCCGGACGGGCACGCATCAAAGAGTAACAGGACCGTCAGCATTGCGCGGCAACGCATCCGACTTCGAGCACCAATTCAAACACTGATGGCCCGCGTGCGTGCGGATAATGATGCGCGATGCGCGGCGGTTTGGTTTGAACTTTGTCCGGCGACCCGCGTGTAATGCCCGTCCCATGATCCTCCGCAGCGTCTCCCCCACTCTGCTTGCGCTGACAGTTTTTCTGTCGGCCTGCAAGAAACCCGCCGTCGAGTCCTACCGTGTCGCCAAAGAGCTTCCGCCCGCGGCTCCCGGCGCGGCCACCACCCCCGCCACTCCTCCGCCCGCTTCATCGGCACCGGCCGCCAGCAGCGCGATGGCCAACACCGCGGTCCCGACTGCAAGCGGCGCCTCGCTTGCGTGGACCGCGCCGGCCCACTGGACTTCGGCGCAGGGCTCGGCGATGCGCAAGGCCACCTATGCGATCAAGGGCGACGGCGGCGCCGCCGAGCTGGCGGTCACGGCCTTCCCCGGTGATGTCGGCGGCGATCTGGCGAACCTCAACCGCTGGCGTGGCCAGATCGGGTTGGGCGAGGTCGCGCAGGCGGAGTTCGAAGCGACGACCCAGCATCTCGACCGCAACGGACTGCACATGACTGTGGTCAACATCGTCGGCACCGGCGCGGGCGCGCAGCGGATCCTAGGGGCGATCGTGCCGCACGCGGGTGCGACGTGGTTCTTCAAGATGACCGGACCCGACGCGCTTGTCGCCAAGGAGCTGGCCGCCTTCACGGCGTTTCTCGACACGATCAAGCCCGCCGCGCCATGAACGATCAGGTGCGTCAGGTTCGCGACTTCTTCGTCTCGCTCAAGCTCACGGTCGTGCTGCTGGCCTTCAGCATCCTGCTGGTGTTTCTCTCCACGCTCGATCAGGTCCACCTCGGCATCTGGGGGATTCAGGAGAAGTGGTATCGGAGTTTCATCGTCATTCACGACACTGGCAGCGCGCGTCTGCCCGTTTACCCCGGAGGTTACCTCATCGGTGGCCTGCTGATGATTAACTTGATCGCGGCGCACCTTTACCGGCTGAAGTTCGAGTGGCGGAAGGCCGGCATCCAGCTGATCCACGGCGGCGTCATCGTCCTGCTCGTCGGCGAACTCATCACCGGCATCCTCCAGGAAGATTTTCAGATGACGATCGTCGAGGGCGGCTCTCGCAGCTACTCGGAGAGTTTCCGCGACTACGAGGTCGCAGTCATCGACGTCACCGATCCCAAGCACGACGATGTCGTCGCGATTCCCGACTCCCTCTTCTCACGCGGCGGCGAAATCCAGCATGCGAAACTGCCGTTCAAGGTCGTGCCGCAGTTTTATTTTCCCAACTCCATCGCGCAGCCGCGCGCGCAGGTGCCCAACGCCCCGCCGGTCGCCGCCAACCAGGGCGCGATCGCGCCGCGCTATGTCGTCACCGAGCAGGCCATCGACTACAGCCAGAACGGCCGCAACGTCCCGGCCGCGCTCGTCGCGCTCGTCGCCACGGAGGGCACGCTCGGCACGTGGCTGCTGCGCCCCGAGGTTCCGGTGCTGCGCCGGGATGAAAACGGCCAGCCGCAGCTCAGCGCCGACACCGCCGCGCCGGAGCGGCTCACCTACGGCGGCCGCACTTACGAACTCTCCCTCCGGCTCGTGCGCGCCTACCACCCGTTTTCGATCCGACTGCTCAAGGTGACGCATGACAAATATGTCGGCACCGAAGACCCCAAGAATTTCTCCAGCCGCATCGAAATCAAAACCCCCGGCGGCAAGGATGACCGCGAGGTGCTCATCTACATGAACAATCCGCTGCGCTACGGCGGCTACACGTTTTTTCAGCACCAGATGGAAGCCGCCCGCGGGCTCACCGGCCTGCAGGTCGTCAGCAACCCCGGCTGGCTGCTCCCCTATGTGGCGTGCATCATGATGACGTTCGGCCTGCTCGGTCAGTTCGGCATCAGTCTCTGGAGTTTCATCAAGAAGCGGCGCGCCAAAACCGCCGCTCCCAAACCCGCCGCCACATGAAAAAATTCCTCCCCCTCGCCCTCCTGCTCCTCGGTGTCGCCATCGTGGTGCGCTCGCTCGTGCCCGAACGCAACAAGACCGAATTCGATCTCGTGGGCTTCAGCCGGCTGCCGGTCGTCGTTAACGGCCGCGTCAAGCCGCTCGACACCGTCGCGCGCACGTCGCTCGTCATTTTGCAGAGCAGCCAGACCGCCATCGCGCCAGACGGCACCAAGCTCACGCCCAACGAGTGGCTGCTCGATGTGCTTTTCCGCAGCCAGCGCGCCGACGCCTACCAGCATTTCGAGATCAACCATCCCGAGGTGCTCGCGCTCCTCGGCGTCACCACGGCGGACGGACGCGACAAGAAACGTTTCTCGTTTCGCCAGATCGAGCCGAAGATGGATGCGTTGCAAAAACAGGTCGGCCTCGCCCGTGACATTCAGAGCGCGCTCCGCACACCCTACCAGAAGGCGGTCCTCCAGCTCTACTCCAACCTCGGGCTCTACATCCGGCTCAAGGCCAGCCTCGTCGCCCCCGATCATCGCGATTTCCTGGAGGAGCTGATGACGTTTCAAACCAACGTCGTCACCGGCGTCGCCGCCGTTCGCGCTCAGCAAGCGAAGCAGCCGCACGACGAAAAGCTCGCCGCGCAGATGCTGGAGTCCGCCGGCCGTTTTGATCGCCTCGGCGAACTCGCCTACCTCCTCGCCGTCCCGCCCGCCGGCGGCGAGGCCAACGTCGATGGCTGGAAAAACATCGGCCGCTCCCTTCTCGATTCCTTTCAGACGCAGCGCGTCGATGCGTCGCTCCTGGTTTACGCCGGCCTCGCCCGCACCTGGCGCGCCGATCAGCCGAAGGAGTTCAACGAACTGCTCTCGCGCTACCTCGCCATCCTCGAGAAGGGATTTCCGACCACTCTGAAAAAAGACGCGGCCGAGGCGCGCTTCAACGCCGCGCAGCCCTTCTACACCGCGACGATTCTCTACGTCCTCGCGTTCTTCGTCGCCGTCGGTTCGTGGCTCGTCTGGCCGGTGGAACTCGGTCGCGTCGCCCACTGGCTCATCGGCCTCGCGTGGCTGCTGGCCACCGTGGGCATCGCGACGCGGGTGTGGCTCGGCGGCTACGCGCCCGTCACCAACCTCTACTCGTCCGCGCTCTTCGTCGCGTGGGTCGCCGCGGCGTTCTGCATCGTGATGGAAAAAATCTTCCGCAACGGCATCGCGAGCGTCGCCGCCACGCTCATCGGTGTGCCCTCGCTCATCATCGCCCACCACCTCTCGCTCGACGGCGACACGCTCGAGATGATGAAGGCCGTGCTCGATTCCAACTTCTGGCTCTCGACTCACGTCATCTGCGTCACGGCCGGCTACGGTGCGACGTTTCTCGCCGGAGCGCTCGGCCTGATCTACATCGCGCGCGGGCTCCTCACGTCCTCGCTCGACAAGCCCACCGCCGATTCCCTCGCGCGCATGATCTACGGCATCGTTTGCTTCGCGACGCTCTTCAGCCTCGTCGGCACGATCCTCGGAGGAATCTGGGCCGACCAGTCGTGGGGCCGCTTCTGGGGCTGGGACCCGAAGGAGAACGGCGCCCTCATGATCGTGATTTGGAACGCCATTCTGCTCCACGCGCGCTGGGGCGGCATGGCCAAGGCCCGCGGCCTCGCGACGCTTGCGGTCTTCGGCAACGTCATCACCGCGTGGAGCTGGTTCGGCGTAAACCTCCTCGGCGTCGGCCTGCACAGTTACGGCTTCACGGAAAACGGCGCGCTATGGCTCGCCGCGTTTGCCGCCAGCCAAGTCCTCGTCATCGCGATCGCCTACCTTGTGCCATTCGCGAAATGGCGGAGCTTCCGCGAGACGGCGGTGAAATAGCGCCGACGCCCCGTCAGGCTAACGCGCCGCGCTCATTCCGAGCCGCCCGATCGGCTCTACGGAAGCTCGTAGATTTCCACGAGTGCCTCGCCGGTTCCGCCGCTGCCCCCAGCGACTTGCACCGTATAGCCGCCCGGCGGAAGTGTGATCGTAAGGGCGGCGTCCTTCGAGCCGGAGGCGAGGGCAAAGGCCCCGACGCTGGCAAAGGTGCCGGCGAGGTTCGTATTCCAGTTGTCATTTTCGCCTACGACTGCGCCCGCGGCATTGTAGATCGTGAGCGTGGGATCGATGAGCGTGCCGGGCACGCCGAAGGCCGCGAGCGTGGGCCCGACCGCGCGAATGAGAAGAGCCTTGGGGGCTGTGCCCGCGACCGTGATGCCCGCAATCAAGATATCACTGCCGGTGCCGACGAAGTTACGCGCCGAGACATTGCTCAGACGCGGCGCCATCCCCGCGCCGGCGTCGTAGGCCTCGACGAGCACGTTTCCCCCGGTTGGACCGGAGACCTGCACAGTGTGCCCACCCTCGACGCTGCGCATCAACGCGGCATCGCGACTCGCGGGCGCGATTGGAAACGCGCCAACTCCCGCGAATGCAGTGCTCAGTGACGCGCCGCCGCCCCAATCGTCATTCTGGGTGAGCATCGCCGCTTCCTTAAAAAGCAAAAGCTTTGGATCCGCCATGGTGCCGGACACACCGAAGCTGGCGAGGCCGGGTCCAACGGCGCGCAGCACGACAAGTTTCGCGCCACCCTGCATCGTGAAGCCCACGATTAAAGTTTGCGCGGCGGCGAGTGTCGTGCGCACCGAGACATTGCTGATCCGGCTTTCGGGACTTGGTCCGACGATGGGGTTGACCGTGAGCACGGCGGCCGTGCTCGTGACGGAGCCAGCCGAGTTGCGGGCAACGCAAGTGTAGCTGCCCGCCTCGGCGGGCTGCACGGCGCTCAACGCGAGCGATGTCCCCGTTTGCCCCGCGATCACACCACCGTTTTTCTGCCATTGCAGCGCCGGCGTGGGCGAACCTGTCGCAGCCACGACGAACGTGGCATTCCCGCCCGCGGTCACGCTCTGTGAAACCGGCTGGGTGCTAAAGGCCGGCGCGCTGGACGCCGCTCCGCCGGAGACGATTACCGTGTAGAGAAACACCGGCGAGGAGGCTCCGCTGGCATTGGCATTTTCCCAGCCCCGCAGCGTCATCAGAAATGTCCCCATGAGCGTCGGGGTGCCGCTCAGTGTCAGCACGCCGCTGGACGTGTTGACGACCCCGCTGGTGACTCCGCCGGTGAACACCAGACCCGGCGGCACATTGCCGGCGACACTCCAAGAAGCCGCACTGGTTTCGGCCCCCAGCACGGCAAACACGATGGTTTTAGGTGCGCCCGCAGTGACGCTGGCTGGGCTCGGCGTCGAAGCACTTAACGTAGTCGCACCCGTCAGCGCATGGACGGAGCCCAACGCGCCAACCGCGGCCAGCGCTGACTTCAGCAGCGTCGCCGCCGGCGCGCGCAGGCCGAATTCCACGTTGGCCGCCGTCACGCGCAGCACCGGCAGGCGCTGTAGCAACGCCATCAATAGAACGCCCGACAGGTGCAACCAGTGCAGCGCACCGACCGGGAATCTCGCGAACAGGATCGGCGACATGAGCGGGCAGGGATTTTTCATGTGTGGTGTGACGCGGGACCAGACCGGCGATTCGGCTTCAGGGGCCAGCGTTCCGTGGTCCCAATCTGAATTTCGCAATTTATTGGTGGCAAAACCGCCGTTCGCCCTTCCGCTTACACCGGCCAGCGACCACACGCAGAACCCACTCACGGCTGTGGCGGGCCCGCCTCGCCCACGTTTTCGACCCTGCAATGAAGCCCCCGCGTCACCCTTCCTGCGCCACGTTTACACGTAGGCTGCTCGTCCCAATCTGGTTTCTCGCAACGTCCGCCGTTGCCCGTGCCGCTGTCCCCGTCGATCTCACGGGGTTGGTCGCGAGCAGCGAAATTCACGTCACCCACAACGCCGCCGCCGATCTTCTCACACTCGATTGGGCTGCGTCCGCCGCGGCCGACGGCGCCCGCGCGAGCCTCACCCTCAATCTCGGTAAAGATAAGCCGCTGCTCGAACGACTCGCGTGGCAAACTTCCGCGACGGCTCCCCGCGCCCTCATCGCGGAAAATCTCACGCCGCTCACCATCCTGACCGTCGGCACCCGCGACCTCGCGCGGAATGGCTGGATGGTTTTCTTCGACAAGGTCCACACGCGCCCCGCGCAGCGTTTCCCGGCGCGACTCGCTCCGACCGCCGTGCGTGTGAGCGCCACCACGGCGCGCACGCACATCGCGATCGATGGCCTGAGCGCGGGGACGTTTTCCGGTCGCTACGAAATCACGATTTTCGCCGGCAGCCCGCTCATCCAGGCCGAAGCGGTGCTTTCCACCCAAGAGGACAGTCGTGCGATTCTTTACGACGCCGGCCTTGTCGCACCGCTCAACCGCGTCACCCGTTACGCGTGGATCGACCCGCGCCTGGGCGCGCAAACGGCGCCGAACGACACGCCCGCGGGGGTTCGGGCCGCGCGCTTTCGCACCACGGCGATGGAATTCGCCGGGGGCAGCGTGACGGTTTTTCCCCCGCCCCACCGCTATCTTTATCCTTTGGATTTCGCCGACAACTTCGGGTTCAACTGGCTCGGCCGGCACTACGACGCCGCGTTTGCCGGCGATGGCATTGGTGTCCGTCAGCCGCCCGCTGGTGACAATCGCTACGTCCCGTGGGTAAATGCCCCACCAGGCACCGAGCAGCGGCTGCCACTTTTTTTCCGCTTCGGCCCGGCGGCCGGCGCGACCGAAATCGCCGCGGTCATGACCTACACGCACGGCGATCGCTTCGCGGATCTGCCAGGCTACAAGAAATTCACGAGCCACTATCACGTCGAACACACGCTCGATCTCATCGCCCGGCAAAAAGCCGCCGGCAACGAAACGGTGCCCGACGAACTGCGTGAACCGGGCTTCGTGCGCGCCTTCCGCACGGCGGGCATCGATATCGTGCACCTCGCGGAATTTCACGTCGGCGGCACGCCGCGGCTCGGCACCACCGAGCGCCTGCGCCAACTCCGGCTGATGCACGCCGAATGTGCGCGGCTCTCGCGCGACAATTTTCTGCTGTTGCCCGGCGAGGAGCCCAACGTCCACCTCGGCGGCCACTGGCTCAGCTTTTTCCCCAAGCCCGTCTTGTGGGTGCTTAATCGCCCGGCCGAAAAACCCTTCGTCGAAACTACTCCCACCGGCGAGACCGTCTACCACGTCGGCAGCCCGGCCGACGTGCTGACGCTGATGCAACGCGAGCACGGGCTCATGTGGACGGCGCACGCGCGCATCAAGGCCTCGATTCCCTTTCCCGACGGCTACCGCGCGACCGAATTTTTCCAATCGACGCACTTCCTCGGTGCTGCCTGGAAAGCCATGCCCGCCGATTATTCCCGCGACACGCTCGGCTGGCGCGTGCTCGATCTGCTCGACGACATGAACAACTGGGGCGCCGACAAGCGCGCGCTCGGCGAAGTCGACGTCTTCAAGATCGAGCCGCACTCCGAACTCTACGGCCACATGAACGTGAATTATCTGAAGCTCGACCGCTTGCCCAACTACGCAGACGGCTGGCAACCGGTGCTCGACGTGCTGCGGGGCGGCGAGTTCTTCGTCACGACCGGCGAAATCCTCGCGGGCAACGCCCGTCTTGATCGCGCCGATTCCGCTGGCCCCGCCCTCACCGCGCAGCTCACGTGGACTCTTCCGCTCGCCTTCGCCGAAATCGTCGCGGGCGATGGCACGCGCACGTTCCGGCGTCGCATTGATCTTTCCGACACGCGGGCATTCGGCCAGCGCGAGTTTCGTGCCGCACTGCCCAGCGAATCCAACTTGCGCTGGGCGCGCCTCGCCGTGTGGGACGTGGCAGGCAACGGAGCTTTCACGCAACCCATCACGCTCAAGTAGGCGCCGATCCGGAAAAGCCCACTACGCCGGTATGCCAACGTGGGGAGGGCGAGGCGTCCCGCCGAGTCGCCCTCGCACGCTGGCTCACCGGGGACGGTTCGTCCTACCTTGCGCAGGGGTTGTTCGGATTGATTCTAAACTAGCCCGACTTCCGCAATTGGAGGGTTTGAGCTGGGCAAGTTGTTGATTGCTCGCGTGGGCCCACCAAAGGTCGCCACTACAACGCCTGCGGGACCCTGATACGTGGAGGTGGTTGCGGCGGAAGCGTCAGGTTGAGG
>JANNEY010000456.1:0-14281 GCA_031379235.1 Opitutaceae bacterium
TTTTTCTTGGGGGTGTCCCCCCCACCCCCCCGATGGCCCGTTTTTGCACCACATTCTTGCGGGTATTTGGCGTTTTTCCGCGCGCGACAGGTTGGGTTGAATTAGTTTGAGCCGACGTCGAAGACTTCGCGGGCATCGGCCACGCTGCCGGTGACGGCGGCGGCGGCGACCATGAGCGGGCTCATCAACAGCGTGCGGCCAGTGGGCGAGCCTTGGCGGCCCTTGAAGTTGCGGTTCGACGAACTTGCACAGAGCTGATCACCGATGAGTTTGTCGGGATTCATGGCGAGGCACATGGAGCAGCCGGCGGCGCGCCATTCGAAGCCCGCCTCGGCGAGAATTTTGTCGAGCCCGAGCTTCTCGCATTGGAGCGCGACGATCTGCGAACCGGGGACGGCGATGGCTTTCACACCTTTCGCCACTTTGCGGCCCTTCACGTAGCGCGCGACCTCTTGGAAATCGCTCAGACGGCCATTGGTGCAGGAGCCGATGAAGGCCACATCGATCTTCGTGCCCTTGATGGGCG
Organism: Opitutaceae bacterium; assembly: GCA_031379235.1. GTDB lineage: Bacteria > Verrucomicrobiota > Verrucomicrobiia > Opitutales > Opitutaceae > ER46. The sequence continues at coordinate 527 of JANNEY010000456.1, forward strand.
CGCCGGGCTTCAGCTTCATGTAAGCGAGGGCCTCCTCGATGGAGGCCTTCTCGTCGACCGCCGTCGCCTTTGCCGGATCGGGAATGGACTCGGTAATCGAGATACCCTGGCCGGGATTGATGCCCCAGGTGACGGTCGGCGCGATGTCGGCCGCGGCGATGTTCACGACATCGTCGAAGTGACAGCCCGCATCGCTGGCGAAACTCTTCCAGCGCGTGACGGCCGCATCCCACGCCGCGCCCGTCGGCGAGTAGGGGCGGCCTTTGAGGTAGGCGAACGTCGTCTCGTCAGGATTCACGTAGCCGGCGCGCGCGCCGCCCTCGATGGACATGTTGCAGACGGTCATGCGCTCTTCCATCGTCATGCGATCAAAGACCTCACCGCCGTATTCGTAGGCGAAACCCGTGCCGCCGTTTACGCCGAGCACGCGGATGATGTGGAGGATGACGTCCTTCGCATACACGCCGGGGCGCAGCTTGCCGGTCACGTTGATGCGGCGAACCTTCAGCTTGCCGAGCGCGATGGTCTGCGTGGCGAGCACGTCGCGGATCTGGGTTGTCCCGATGCCAAACGCGATCGCGCCAAACGCGCCGTGCGTGCTCGTGTGCGAATCGCCGCACGCGATGGTGGTGCCGGGCTGCGTGATGCCCTGCTCGGGACCCACGATGTGGACGATGCCCTGCTTGCCCGTGGCGCGGTCGAAAAACGTGATACCGAACTCGGCGCAGCTCTTGCGCAGCTCGTCCATCATCGCCTGCGCCAGCGGATCGCCGTAGGGCTCCACTAACTGATCGGTCGGAATGATGTGGTCGACGGTCGCAAAGGTGCGGTGCGGCATCGCCACCTTGAGCTTCAGGTCGCGGAGCATACCGAACGCCTGGGGGCTCGTAACCTCGTGGATGAGGTGCGTGCCGATGAGGAGCTGCGTCTGGCCGTTGGCCAGCGTGCGGACGCTATGAGCACTCCAGACTTTTTCGAAAAGGGATTTGGGCATGGGAAAGGGAATGTGGTGATGGGTGATGGGCCATGGGCGAAAAACCTATGACCAATGACCCATTGCCCATGACCCTAGCAGAACCTTGTCATGCCGGGAAATACTCTTTTCGCTACCTGTGATGCCGGCTGAGTATCAGTTTCCGTTTGAGCTGCGGCACCTCGTTTATTTCCGCGAGGTCGCGCGCCAGCTGCATTTCCGCAAGGCCGCCGAGACGCTCGGGGTCGCCCAGCCCGCCTTAAGTCGCGCCGTAGCGCAGCTTGAAACCATCCTCGATGCCGACCTGCTCAACCGCACGCGCCGCGGGGTGGAGATCACAGCGCCCGGCCGGCTGCTGCTCGAACGGATCGAGCCACTCTTCCGCAGCTTGACGGCGGCACAACGCGACCTGCGGGCGCTCGCCAGCGGTCAAGCCGGGCACGTGCGCGTGGCCTTCACCGGTCTCGCGATGGCGACAGTGCTCCCACCCATTATCCGCGAATTTCACCGCCATCATGCCGGCATCCGGCTTGAGCTGGTGGAGTCGCCGACCTCGGCGCAGCTCACGGCTTTGCAGGCGGGCGATATCGCCTGCGGATTTTTTCATCCCGATGCGCCGACGCCCGGCGTGCGGACGCGGGTGCTGCTGCGTGAACGCAACGGCATCCTCCTCCCTGCCGCCCACCCGAGCGCCAAGCGCGCGACGCTGCGCCTGCGTGATCTGGCGGCAACCCCGTTTGTGCTTTTCCCCCGCCCGCACAATCCCGGTTTCTACGATCGCATCCTTGCCGCCTTCGCCTCCGCAGGCGTCACCCCCCGCATCGTCGACGAAGTCTGGCCGCGCACCAATGCCGTCGGCCTGGTGCGCGGCGGGCTCGGGGCTACTTTTACGACGCCTTCCGAAGCCCAGCACTTGCCGCCAGAGATCGTGTTTCGTCCCTTGGCGGGACCCGCGCCGGAGAGCCGCCTCGTGCTCGGCTGGCGCGGTGATGCGCAGCCCCCGCCCGCACTCGCCGCGTTTCTCGCCGTCGCGACGAGCGCCAATCCACCGCGGAAACACTGAGCCCGGCCTCCTACGCCGGTGGTTTACGGAGGGGACGCGCCGTCGCGGCGTGTTGACCCACGCGAACGCACTCGCCTGAATTCGGGCGTGGTCTGCCCGCGCTTTCGCCCCTTGCTTCACGCTCCGCTGCTCGCGGCCACCTTCTTTTTGTCCACGGCCATCCAGGCCGCCGAAACACCCGCAGCGTATCCCACCCACGCGCCCACCGGAGCATCCGCCGTGGAACTCGGCCTGCCGTTGCAACGGTCCTTTTCCTCCGACGACTACGACGGCTTCAGCCGAGTCACGGCCGTCGCCCACACGACCGAAGGCTTCACGCTGTTCGGCACCTACCACGCCGCGATCCTCTATGACGGCGTGACGCACGAAAAAATCCCCGTTCCCGCCACCTACGTGACGGCGCTCTGCCGCGACCACGTTGGCGTCATGTGGGCGGGAGGTGACAATGAGATTGGCGTGCTTGAAGCCGCTGGCGCCGACGGCCAACTCCGCTATGTCTCGCGCACGAATTGGTTGCCGGCGGCGGCGCGTTCGTTTGGCCGCATCCGCTCAATCGTCGCCAGCCGAGCCGGCGTGTTCGTCGCCACGAGCAATGGCTTGCTGCACTTTGCCGCCGGTTCTCCGCCCCCCAACGCGGCTTCGGATATCCCAAATTCTGTTCTGCCACCTCTGGATGCGACGACCGGCCGGGCCGAGTTCGAGCCGCTGCCGCCGGAGAGTAAACTCCAACTCTTTGCGGTCGGCGGCCGTGTCTACCTACAGGACTCGCGGCGCGGTCTGCTCGTTTTTGGCGACGGTGGTTTCCGCGCGGGCAACGCCGGCCGTGAGCTGGCTGGCCACGAGATTCAGTTGGTGGAGCGCGACGCGGAACACGCTCTCTGCTTGGTCGAAGGCGAGGGCCTTTTCAATTTCGACCTGACCACCGGTCGGTTGGAAAAAATCGCCACGCCGCTCGATGCGCTATTCGCCGAGCCGATGCTGCGCGTGTTGCCGCTGCCGGACGGAAGAGTAGTTTGCATCCGGGGCAACAACCGTGGCATCGCCATCGCCGAGCCTGCGTTGCTCGGTGCACAAGTGCTCGACGCTAAGACCGGCCTGGCCAATACCTCGATCTTGGGTGTCGCGCTGGATGCCGACAGCGGGCTCTGGCTGGGCACGGCCAACGGCCTCTTGCGGCTCGATCTCGCACCGGGCGTCACGGTGTTCGACGAGCGCAACGCCTTTCCGATCGGCTCCTCCGGTTCGCTGGTCCGCCACGGCGGCGTCCTCTATGCCGCCACAACCCAAGGGCTCATGCGCCTCGTGCCGGGCCAGCCCGCGACGGGAACCCCAGCCCGGTTTGTCCCGGATTCGCGCGTGCCCGAGATCTGCGACAATCTGCGCGACACGCCCGAAGGACTGCTCTTCAGCACCAACGATGCGGTGGAACTACTCACTCCCGCCGGCCGGCGCCGGGTCTTCGATCCGCAGGCGAAGATCACCATGATCAAAGCGAACCGGCGCGTGCCGGGGATCTATTTTATCGCGACCAACGACGGTGGTTTTCACGTGATGAACCTAGCAGCCGGCACCACGCGGCGCGTGTTCTCGCTACCACCGGGCGTGATCTTGTGGAATGGGTCCGAGGAATCCGACCAGGTATCGTGGTTCGGCACGGCCGCCAGCGGATTTTGGCGCATCACCGCGGCCAACAGCGACTGGACCCAGGCGACCGCGGAAGCGCACCCGCTGGGCCAGGCCGGTTTGCCCGAAGGGAAAAGCTGGACCGGCGTGTTCTCCCTTTTTGACGAGCTGCAGTTCCTCACCGAGACCGGCATGTATCGCTGGAATCCCGCGACGCGGAAATTCTCCGTCGACGACCGTTTTCGAATCGAGGGTGTAAACCCGTTGCGCTTCATGCCCGTGGTCGCCGACACGACTGGCCGCGCGTGGACGTCGCCCTGGCTCGGCACGATCGCGTGCGCCCGACCGCTCGGCTATTTTCAAGCGCCGGCCCCAATCGGCGAAAGCGGCCGGAGCAAAACAAGGTTGGAGACCGACGCCGGCACATCCGCGCCGGGAAAATCAGACTCCTTTGCCTGGCACGATGCGCCGGCGCGCTGGCAGGCCGGCGTCGGCCGCTTTGGCGCGGGACTCGTGATGGTGGAATCCGAGGCGGGCCGGCCGATCCTCTGGACGAAAAGTCCCACCGCGATCGCGCGTATCGAGTTGGACACGCTGCCGGCCAACCGTCCCGGCGCGGCCTGGCGGCCGGTCCTCCGGCGCTTCATGACGGGCGAGCGCTCGTGGCCGGCGACAGGGCGCGAGGTGCTGCGACTGCCCTTTTCTACTCTGCCCATCACGCTGCGCTACGCCGCACCGCGCTACCAGGCGGGCGCTCCAGTGCGCTATCAAACGCGCCTGCTCGGCTTCCGTGAGGAGTGGTCCGCGCCCGCGCCGAGCAACGAGACCGTGTTCACCAACCTCACCGGCGGACCTTTCGCCTTCGAGGTGCGCGCCATCGACCCAGATGGGTTCGTGAGCGAAATCACGCGCCTGACCTTCACCGTCGCTCTGCCTTGGCACCGGTCCCTCGTCGCTTTCTCCGTCTACGCACTCGCGGCGCTCGCGAGCGTCTTTGGTTTTGTCCGTTGGCGGTTGCACCACGCCGAGCGCGAGCGCGCGCGACTCGAAAAACTCGTCGCCGAGCGCACCCTCGAACTTGCTGCCGCAAAACAGCAGGCCGAGTCCGCGAGCCAGGCGAAGAGCGTGTTCCTCGCGAGCATGAGCCACGAATTGCGCACGCCGCTCAACGGCGTCATCGGCTACGCGCAGGTCATCATGAAGGATCGGGAGCTGTCGGAGAAAAATCGGGATCGCCTCCGCATCGTGCAGACGAGCGGCGAGCATTTGCTCCGCATGATCAACGAGGTGCTCGATCTGTCGAAAATCGAGGCGGGGCGGATGGAACTGCACCCGGCGCCATTCCACCTGCCACAGTTGCTGCGCGACATCGCCGCCGCCATCAGCGCGCGGGCTGAACAGAAGGGACTCGAGTTCGTCTTCACCCCCGCGCCCGATCTGCCCGAGATGGTGATTGGTGACGCGCAAAAACTCCGGCAGGTGATCGACAATCTCCTCAGCAACGCGATCAAGTTCACCCATCGCGGCGAAGTGCGCCTGACCGCGCGGCCGCTCGCGCCGGATCGGGTGAGCTTCAGCGTCAGCGACACGGGCGCCGGCATCAGCGACGCCGATCGGGCGCGGATTTTTCTACCTTTTCAACAGGCGACCGAATCGCGGCCGCCCGAGCCGGGCACGGGCCTCGGCCTTACCATCAGCCAGCGCTTTGTGACCCTGATGGACAGCCAGCTCGTGGTCGAAAGCCGTCTCGGCGCAGGCAGCGTTTTCAGCTTCGACGTGCGGCTGCCAGAGCTGGCCGTGGACCTCAAAGATTCGTCGGGCGCCTCACGCACCATTACCGGCTACACCGGACCGCGGCGCTCAATCCTCGTGGTCGACGACGTCGCGATGAACCGCCACGTCCTGCGCGATCTGCTGGTCCCACTTGGTTTCGAAATCGTCGAGGCAGCCAGCGGTGAGACCGCGCTCGCCATGGCACAAACCGATCTCGCGTTTCTCGATCTGCGCATGCCGGGCATGGACGGATTCGAACTCGCCCGGCGGTTGCGTGTGCAGCCCGGGGGCGGGCAGGCGAAGTTGATCGCGATGTCTGCCTCCGTGCTGTCGTTCTCCAAGGCCGACGCCATTGCCGCCGGCTGCGACGATTTCATGCCAAAGCCGTTCCGCGAAATCGACCTCCTCAATCGTCTCGGGGAGACGTTGCAGCTCGCGTGGACCTATGCCGAGGCGCCCGGACCGCGGCGCGATTCGCGCCAGCCGTTCGCCGAGATGCATTCGGAGCTCCCGGCCGCCGCGCTGGACGAACTGCTCGGCTGCGCGCGTCGCGGGGAAATCGTCGCACTGCGCGAACGCCTCGCGGCCGTGCGGGCGCTGCGGGAAGGCCCCGATTCCTTGCTCGACGCCCTGGAGGCGATGGCCCGCAGTTACCGCATGGAGCAAATTCGCGAAATGCTCGAGCACGAGCTCGCCGCCCGCGCCCGTCTCGCATGAAACCTGCCGCCGCCCGCATCCTCGTCGTCGACGATACGCCTGCCAATCTCTCGCTGCTCCTCGATTCCCTGACTGATGTTGGCTACGAAATCCTGGTGGCCGAGAGCGGCCGCAGCGCGCTCTCGCTCCTGGCGCACACGACGCCGGATCTCGTGCTCCTCGACTTTGTGATGCCAGGCATGGACGGCATCGCCACGTGCCTGCGGATCAAAGGGCGGCCTGAGTGCCGCGCGGTGCCCGTGCTCTTTATGACGGCCGTGGACGAGCCCGAGCAAAAGGTGCGCGCCTTCGCGGCCGGGGCCATCGACTACATCACCAAGCCCGCCTACCCGCCCGAGGTGCTGGCCCGCGTCGCCGCGCATCTCCAAATCCGCCGCCTGCAACAATCGCTCGCCGACGAGCTCGCGCTCCGCACCGAGGCGGAAAACGCCCTCAGCCATTCGCTCGATCGCGCGGTCGTGCTCGCCGACGCTACGGGTCGCATCGTTTTCAGCACGCGCCTCGCCGTTGATCTCCTGCACAAACATTTCCCCGGTCACGCGGCGGACCATCTGCCGCCGACCTTCGGCAGCACGCCTGCCGCGCTCGTGACCCGCCGCTTCAGCGAACCCGGGCGCACCGATTTCCAGCTGTTTGTGTTAGAGGAACGGGGTTCGCCGCCGGGGCCCGCCGCGCTGATGACGCTCGGCCTCACCCCCCGCGAGGCGGAGGTGCTCTACTGGCTCGCGCAAGGAAAGAGCAACCCCGACATCGGCACGATCCTCGGGGCCAACGTGCGCACCGTGCACAAGCACGTGGAGCACATCTTCCAAAAGCTCGGCCTCGAAACCCGCAACGCCGCTACGCTCGCTGCGCTCGAGATTTTGCGCCCGGCCAGATAATATCAACGGCCCTTGATATTCAGACTGTCACTGCGAGGGGCGAAGCGACGAAGCAAGCCAGCTGGAATTTCAGCTGGATTGCCACGCCCGGCTCCGCCGGACGCGCGATGACAAGGTCTGAAAATACAAGGGGCGTTGGTATAATACCACCGACTGTTGTTTATTAGACTTTTGTCATCGCGAGGTGCACGAAGCGCGCCGTGGCGATCCAGCTGGATGACTTCGTCGCTTCGCTCCTCGCCATGACAATCCAAATATTAAAGGACGTTGGTATAAGTCGGGGCCGAAGAATGGCATTGTCGGCCAGCTCGCTTGTGCGCTTCCAACCCGCACGCGCCAGCGAGCTGACCGACACGAACCGCGACCGGGGTGCAGGGCGTCTTGAAGCCCGCCACGGTTGATCCTACTTCGCCGCTTTCACCGCCTGCGCCAGCCGCTCGAATTCCGCCGCGAGCTGGCTGTTGGGCTCCACCTTCAATGCCTGGCGCGCCCGCTCGATCGCTCGCCCGGCTTCGGCCTTCTGGTTCAGCTGCAAGAGGTGCTCGGTAAAACTCGTGACTACCTCGTCGAAGAAACCGATGCCCGCGCCGCGCCCGAAAGTATCAACAGCCAGATTGTAGGCCCGAATTTGTTCGAGGAGCGGCTGGGTCGCGATGGCGCGTCGCACGCTGTCGCGCGCCTGCTGCACACTCAGATCGGCGCGGCCGGTAACCTTGCCCTTGTTCGCAATGCGCCGCACCTCGGCCTCAGCCGCACTGGTCTCGCCCCGCGTGCGCAGGCTGGCGGCGACGCGATTCACAAACTGCGCCTCGAGCTCCGGATAGCGCTGAAACGCCAGCGCGGCTTCACGCATCAGGTTCTCGACCGTCTTTGCGTCGCGGCCTTCTATGCGCGCGGCGGACAGCAGCGTTTCCCACGCCGGTTGGTTCCGGCGCTCATAGTTCACCGCCTTGCGCGCCGCGACCGCGGCCGCCGGCGCCCTGCCGAGATTCAGAAATTCCGCGGCGAATTGTGCGTGCACCTGCGATTGCTTGAACGACGGCAGCTCGCGAAACCGCTCCGAAAAAAACTGCAATTCGTGATCGGTAAACTCACGCCACGTCTGCGGATCCCGGGCGTAGCCCGTCACGAGGCGCTGCTCCGCATAGCGCCCGGCATCGAGCTGCCATTTGCGATTCGCGTCGAGAAAACCGAACCACGCGTGCCGCCCGTCATTGCCCGCCCCATAAATGTAGAGCGTCGGCACCCCGCGGGCCTTGCCAATCTCCGTCGCGAAATACGCCTGATCCGAGCAGATTCCGCCGGCCGCGAGAATCTCCGCCAGCTTGTAGCTGCGTCCCGGCCAAATCGGCAGATCCGCGGCGACGCGATCCTTCCGGTAACGGATCATCGCGTAGGCCGCTGGTAATTGCCCGAGCGGATGCGCCCACGCGCTCTGCGCCCAGTCCAACTCGGCCAGCGGCGCCGCCGCGTCGACCACAAATTTCAATTCATCCGCGCCGAGCCGGCCCAGCTTGTGGAGCGTATGCCCCAGTTGGTCCTGTTTCACCCACCAGCTGAAAGCCTCCCCCGGTTCGGGGAATTTTCGCGGCAGGGCCGTGGTCGTCACCTGGGAATGAGGCCAGTTCGACGGCGGCGGCACGTCGTAGACCACCGCGATCGCCAGCGCCAGATTCGCGTAGCTGCGAAATTTCAACGGATCGCGACGGTGCAGATCCGCAAGAATTTCAAAGACCCGCGGGACGTAGTCCACCGGCGCCAGCAGCGCAAAAAATTCGGCGGAGAAGGCCGCATTGCCGATCAGCCACGCCTGCAACTCCGCCGGCAGGGTCGCTCCGAGCGGCCGCGTCTTGAGCTCGTAACGCGCGGGCATGTTGTCGTGCGCCACGCGTGCCGCCTGCACCGCCTCCATCCAGCGCGGCACGAAGTCCGCCTCGGAGGTGCCGAACAACGCGGCCCAGCGGTGGACATTCAGCCAGGCTTCGGCCGCAGGATATTTTTCCCGCTCGTAGGCGCGCACCGCCGCCGCCCGCAGCAGCGCGCTTTGCGGCGCCCAGCCGTCGCGTTGCGCCGCCGCATGAATCGTCGCAAGGCGGGCCACCGTGGGCGGAGCAATTGCCTCGGCCTCAGGCACGGCGAGCTGGGCCCACAATCCGGGTGCGGCGCAGCCGACCGCAAGGCCAACCATGGCGGCCGCAAAACGCCGGGCGGTCGGGGTGCGCGGCTGAATTCTTCGCTTCATCGGGATTGATCGTCGCAAAAAAGAAAGCCCCGCTCCCGTTGATCTCGGGGGGCGGGGCGACATTAGGCGACGGATGATCGCCGTGTTTTTGTCATGGCGTCACACCGCTGGTGGCGGCGGGTGGCGTCTTTTGTTTGAAGATCAATTTATCGCCGTCACGGGCGACGAGGATGGGCTCCCCATCCTTGACCTCACCCCGCAGGAGCGCCTCGGCGAGCGGTTCCTCGAGATAGTGCTCGACGGCCCGGCGCAGCGGACGCGCCCCGTATTTCTCGTCGTAGCCCTTCTCGATCAAGAGATCCTTCGCCTCTTGCGAAAACTCGAGGGTGATTTTCCGGTCGGTGAGGCGCTTGGCGAAATTCGCCGTCTCCAGCTCGACGATCTTGATCAGATCCGGTTTGCCGAGCGGGCGGAAGAAGATGATGTCAGAGATACGATTTAGGAACTCGGGCTTGAAGACGCGCTTGGCCTCTTCGAGCACTTTCTCGCGCATCTTCTCGGCATCGCTGAAACTCGAAGCGGCCGCGCCGAAGCCCATCGAAGTCTGACGCTGGAGCAATTGCGCGCCGACGTTCGACGTCATGATGACGATTGTGTTGCGAAAATCGATGGTGCGACCGAGCGAATCGGTCAGGCGACCGTCCTCCATGATCTGGAGGAGGAGTTGCAGCGCGTCCGGGTGGGCCTTCTCGATTTCGTCGAAAAGGATCACAGCATAGGGTTTCCGTCGCACGGCCTCGGTGAGCTGGCCACCTTCCTCATAACCAACGTAGCCCGGAGGCGAACCGACGAGGCGGGAAACGGCGAATTTCTCCATGTATTCGCTCATGTCGATCTGGATGAGCGCGTCCTGATTGCCGAACATCTGGGCGGCCAGTTGCTTCGCCAGCATCGTCTTGCCGACCCCCGTCGGACCGACAAATAGGAACGAACCGATGGGGCGCCGCGGATCCTTGAGATCCGCCCGCGAACGCCGCAACGCGCGCGCGATCGAACTCGATGCCGGGTCCTGGCCGATCACGGCTTTCTGCAGTTCGCCTTCGAGGCTGAGCAACTTTTCGTTGTCCTTCTTTTCCATCCGCGAGAGCGGAATGCCAGTCCAGTCGGCCACGACCTGCATCATGAGGTCCTCATCGATGGCAATCCGCTTTTCGTCGCGGTGTTTCTTCCACTGCTCCGTGATCTGTTCCTGGCGGACGCGCAGTTGTTTTTCCTGATCGCGGAACTTTGCCGCCTCTTCGAAATGCTGCTCGGCGATCGCTTTCTCCTTCTGCGCACAGACGGCCTCGATCTCCTTGGTGAGGTTTTCGACATCCGGCGGACGGCTCAGCGCTCCGATGCGGGCGCGCGAACCCGCCTCGTCCATCACGTCGATGGCTTTGTCGGGCAGGAAACGTCCCGTGATATAGCGGTCGGAAAGTTTTGCCGCAGCCTCCAGCGACTTGTCGCTGAACGTCGCCTTGTGGTGATCCTCATACTTGCTGCGAATGCCCTTGAGGATGAGCACGGTGTCATCGACCGAAGGCGCCTCGACCTTCACCGACTGGAAACGGCGATCCAAGGCGGAGTCCTTCTCGATGTATTTGCGATACTCGGTCAGCGTGGTCGCGCCGACACACTGGAGTTCACCGCGCGAGAGCGCGGGCTTGAAGATATTGGACGCATCCATCGCGCCTTCGGCGGCGCCGGCGCCGACGATCGTGTGCATCTCGTCGATGAAGATGATGACGTTCTTCGCACGTTTGATCTCATCCATGACCGCCTTGATGCGCTCTTCAAACTGGCCGCGGTATTTAGTGCCAGCGACCATGAGGGCCAGGTCAAGGGTGATGACTTTTTTATCGAGCAGGATCTCGGGCACATTGCCGCTCGCGATTTCCTGGGCGAGGCCCTCGACGATCGCGGTCTTGCCCACGCCGGCTTCGCCGATGAGGACGGGATTGTTCTTCGTGCGCCGGCAGAGAATCTGGATGACGCGGCGGATTTCGTTTTTCCGGCCGACAACCGGATCCATTTCGTTTTTCCGCGCGAGTTCCGTGAGATCGCGGCCGAACGCCTTGAGCGCGGGCGTCTTCACTTCCTTTTTGTCCTCGGGCTGGCCCGCCGGGCGCGGCGGATTGCCGGCCGCGGCTTCCTCGCTCCCGCCTTCGCCACCGGGCTGACCGGAGGAAAACTGCGGATCGAGTTCGCGAAGGATTTCGTTGCGCGTGCGCTCGATGTCGATGTCGAGCGACTTCAGGACGCGGGCCGCGACCCCCTCGCCCTCACGGAGGAGGCCGAGCAAGATGTGCTCGGTGCCGTCGTAGGAATGGTTGAGCGTCTTGGCTTCCTTGCCGGCGAGGGCGAGGACTTTTTTCACGCGCGGCGTGTAGGGGATGCTGTTCTGCGTCTTGGTCTCCTGGCCGGTGCCGACCTGCTTCTCGACGGCATTGCGCACCGTCTCAAGGTCGAGGCCCATCTTTTGCAGGACGCTGACCGCCACGCCCTGCCCCAGCTTGATCAACCCAAGCAGGATGTGCTCGGTGCCGACGTAGTTGTGGTGAAAGCGATCCGCTTCTTTGCGAGCCAGCGCAAGCACCTGCTGCGCGCGGGGCGTGAAGTTATTCATCGGTTCCTGGGACATCGTGGAGGAGGGTTAAGTGAGAGGCGTCTCAGTTCTTGTCGTTGTGGTGGAAATTGAAATCCGGTCGGGCGAAATTGGCAAACTCCGAGCGGAGTCGCGCCGCACGCAGCACGTCGCGCTGCCCCGGTTCGAATTCGCCCTTTTGCGCGTGCTGAAGATGGCCGGGTTGCGCTTCGATAAAAAGCCGATCAATCACAGCGCGGTTGCCGTCGGGAAAAGTCCCAAGATCCACGCCGAGCCGGATCAGCGAGAGGAGATTCATCGCCTCGCCGGAACTGAGGAGGTGACTGTTCTGCAAAATGCCGTAAGCACGCCCCACTTTGTCGAGGAGCTTGCCGGGATCGGCTTCGAGGAGTTTCGCCCGGGCGTTGACCTCGTGTTCGACGATCGATTGGAGCACGGAGTCGAGGCGTTTGATAATGTCCGCCTCGGATTCACCCAGCGTCGTTTGGTTGGAAATCTGAAAAATACTGCCACTTGCATCCGAACCTTCGCCGAAGAGGCCGCGGACAACCATGCCCAGCTGATTCACCGCCCGGACGACTTTCTCCATCTGGTTCGAAATGACGAGCGCGGGGAGGTGCATCATCGCCGAGGCCCGCATGCCGGTGCCGAGGTTGGTCGGGCAAGCGGTGAGGTAGCCGAGCGTCGGCGAGAACGCGAAATCGAGCTTTTCTTCCAACGCGGAATCGAGCTCGTTGATCGTGTTCCACGCCTTCTTCAGATTGAAACCGGCGCGCAGGACTTGGATGCGTAAATGGTCCTCCTCGTTCATCATGACGGAGAAGGCCTGATCCTTGCTGATCATGACGCCGGCGCCCGACTTGCTGCCGCTCAGTTCGCGACTGATCAGGTGCCGCTCGACGAGGATCTGTCGCTCGAGATCCGTGAGGTCATTGATCGCGACGTTGAAGGCACGCTTCATCGGCGACGTTTCCGCCACGGCGGCGCGACAGGCGGCAAACACCTCGGCCCGCTGGGCCGCCTTCGCCCAGCCGGGAAACGGATGGCCGGCGAGATTTCGCGCGAGTCGCACCCGCGTCATGAGCACGATCGCGGTCTTGCTGCTCGCGGAATCCGTCAGCTCGGAAGGCGTTTCGAGGAGCGCGGAAATCGTCATGGCCTTAACGCCCGGGGTTTTGGTCGAACGCTTGTTTGACTTGGGTGATTTCATCGCGGGTGCGGGCGGCGTCTTCGTAACGCTCTGATTTGATGGCCTCGGTGAGGTCGGTTTCGAGTTTCGTGAGTCGATCGTAGAGAGATTTACGCTCCAGCGCCCGGACCGGAATTTTGCCGGCGTGGGCGGTGCCGTTGTGCATGTTTTCCAGCATCGGCTCGACGACGCCACGAAAGACATCGTAGCAAGCCGGACAACCGAAGCGGCCGTGCTTTTTAAAATCGTTTTGCGTAAAGCCACACTGTTCGCAACGCACGCCAGCCGCCGAGCCGGGCTCGGGATTCAGCGAAGCCTTCAAGAGCAAATCAGCCAGCGAAAACCCACTCGGATCGGTGACGCCCTTGGCCTGAGCACACGCCTCACAGAGGTCCACCTTGTGCACCTTGTTGTTCACGATTTGGGTGAGGTGGACCGTCGCGGGCTTCGAGCAAAGATCGCATTTGAGCGGGTTGGCCATGAATAGGAAAAGGGTTCTGCAAAGACCATGCCACCGGTCCTCCCGCTGGCAAGTGCGCGCATACGGTCGGAGATAACGTGCCATTGCGGCACGACCCACCGCGCCAAGGGTGCAATCGGGACGCAGACCAAAAACTTGAGCACCAAAAGCGCGCCGTCGGTCCGCCTCAAAGCCGCGTGCCGTCGACGAGCATGACCGCGTCCGCTTCGAGCGTGGCCGGGGCGGT
>JANNEY010000462.1:0-9597 GCA_031379235.1 Opitutaceae bacterium
GTTGAATGTCAAATGGCAGGCTGGTCGACACTCCCGCCGGGTAATACTCGTGCGTGGTCAGGCCTTCCGGTTCGAGGAAAATCTGGTGGCTTGTCTTGTCGGCGAAGCGGTGAATCTTGTCCTCGATGCTTGGGCAATACCTTGGGCCCACTCCTTTTATTTCGCCGCAATACATGGCTGACTGATGAAGATTTTCGCGGACGATTTGCGCAGTCTCAGGGGTTGTGTGTGTCATCCAGCATGATATCTGTTCACTGCCGGGCTTCCATCCTAAGCGACGTTCATTTGTTTGTTCCACGTGGAACAAGTCTTCTGGCTCACGGGTATCGTGGAACGCGAAGAAAGTGGGGTCGATGTCTCCCTTCTGTTCAACCATCTTGGAAAAATCGAGGCTCCGACCGAGTAACCGCGGGGGGGTGCCTGTCTTTAGGCGCCTTAGTTCTATCCCGGCTCTAACCAAGCTAGCCGAAAGTGTTTTAGCGCTGAAGTCCCCTAGCCTTCCACCTTCGTTCTTGTTTTGCCCGATGTGCATTAGGCCCCGTAAAAATGTCCCCGTGGTTACGACCACGGTTTTTGACCGAAACTCAATATCAAGGTTTGTCTGGCAGCCAACCACCCGGCGGTCTTCGAATACCAAATCGGTTACTGTCGCCTGAAAAATCTGAAGATTCGGCTGTAGTTCCAGCGTGTGCTTCATTCGGAATTGATAAGCCTTCTTGTCGCATTGCGCTCGTGGTGACTGCACTGCAGCTCCTTTCGATTCATTCAACAAGCGGAACTGAATCCCGGTCACATCTGTAGTGATCGCCATCTCACCTCCGAGCGCATCAATCTCTCGAACAATTTGGCCTTTGGCTTGGCCACCGATTGCTGGATTGCAACTCATCTGGGCGATCGTATCGATGTTCCCGGTAAGCAGCAGAGTAGAAGCACCCATTCGCGAGGCAGCCAAGGCCGCCTCAACGCCTGCATGGCCAGCTCCACAAATAATGACATCGAAGCTTTGACTATTGTATAGCAATGTTTTGTTTTTTAAGTGCGCCGATGAATGTGTAATAGTCTCTGGCTGTGTTATTTGCCGATGCAAAACGACGCAAACAACCGATCGAGCATTCTCTCGTTATCGACCTTCCCGGCGATCTCTCCGTAGGCCGCTAGCGTTCCGCGGAGATCGCTCACAAGCAATTCAACGGATTCTCCCATCGTCAATTTCTCGCGGGCGTGACGCAAACAGTCGCGAGCTTCGTCTAGCGCTTGGGCGTGACGCGCGTTGATAGCGACAAACTCATTGCCGTCGACGCTCTGTAAACCGTCTGCGAGCTGAGCAATTGCACGGGTCAAATTCTCAATTCCATAACCTGTAACAGCAGACGTGAGAATGCTTTGTATATCTTTTGGTAGACCCGACGGGTGGGGCGCCGTAGCCGCGAGATCGCTTTTGTTCAAAACCACAAGCACGCGACTGCGTTTTTGGACTCGAGCTAGTAAGTCGTCGAGATCTGTTGCCGATGGCCGGCTGGCATCTAGCACGATCAGACATAAATCTGCCTCGGCGAGCCGTTCGATGGTTTTTTCCATGCCTAGCTTTTCCAATGGGGCGGGGGAGGGGTTCAAGCCCGCTGTGTCGATAATCCGAAGGCAATGTGAGCCAAGAATAATTCGCTCTTCAATGAAATCGCGGGTTGTGCCCGGCTCCGGACTTACAAGCGCTCGCTCACGACCGATGAGCCGGTTGAGCAGGCTGCTCTTGCCGACGTTTGGCGCGCCAACAATCACGGTTTTTATGCCGTCTCGTAGCAATTCACCGTAGCGGCTGGTCGCGAGCAGCCGATCGGTTTCACGGGCCAAATGGTCAAGCTCGCGCGCGACCCACTCGTTGTCCTCGGGCGGCAAATCCTCCTCCGGGAAATCGATATAGGCCTCGATTCTGGCGAGCACGTTGAGCAGCGAGGTGATAAGTGCGTCCATGCGCCGGCCTAAATCGCCGCGTAACTGGTGATTGGCGGCGGCGAGTGCCCGATCGCTGGAAGCCCGGATCACGTCCATGACGGCTTCCGCCTGGGTGAGGTCGAGTTTCCCGTGGAGGAATGCGCGCTGCGTGAACTCTCCGGGGCCGGCGGGTCTACAACCTCGCTTGAAGAGATCCGCTAAAATTTTCTGAGCAATAAACGGATTACCATGGCACGAAATCTCCACGACATCTTCCCCGGTGTAGGATTTTGGTCCCTTGAACCAAACCAGTAGCACCGAGTCGATCAGCTCACCGGCTAAAGTTTTGTAGTCGGCCCTCCGCGCCAACCGCGCCGGCACCGGATTTACGCAGAGTGAAAACGCGATCGCAGATGCAGCCGGCCCGCTCACCCGTATCACCGCGATGGCTGATGTGGCGGAGGGCGTGGCGAGAGCCGCGATGGTATCGACGTAGCTGGGCATGATCGGCCGGTCACGCTTCCGCGCGTTTACGGCCAAGTCAAACGTGCGCGCGTCAACTAGCGCGGGTTCACTTCGAGGGCTGCGGTTCGCGCGCCTTCGGTGACCTTGTCTCCCGGATAGATAATCACCTTTTGTCCTGCGGTCAGACCTTCCAGCACTTCGGTTTGAGTTCCGTTGCTGTAGCCAACTCGAACCTCGGTTCTGCGGGCGCGGCCACTGTCGATAGCGAAGACGAACCATTTTCTGTTGTGCTCGAAGAGGGCGCCGGCCGGAACCCGCAACGTATCTGCTTTCTCCCATACGACAATTCTTGCCTCAACCCTGAAACTGTCGCCGAGGCTGGGACGCTTCTCCGCCCCATCAGCGAAATCCGCGATCACGTAAACGCGCTGCTCTTCAACCCCGAGCGCGGATATCTTTGTGAAGGCGGCGGGCTCGATGTGGCGCACATGTGCAGTCAAGGGCTCTGCTCCGCCCCATTGTTCAAGCATCACGCGGGTGCCCGACTTGATGCTTACGCCGTCCCGTGACAGCACCTCGATTCTAACCTCAAGATCCGTGGGGTCGCCGATCTCAAGCAGGGCAAAACCGGCGGGGACGATACGCGCACTTTCCTGCAAAACTCGCAAAATTCGCCCGCTGACAGGAGACGTAATAATCAAAGGCTCAGAATTTCCACGACCGGTCGGGCGGTTGGTCGGCGTTGGCTCCGAGCCTCGAATCAAGAGCGCGCGAGCTTGCTGTAATTCAAACTCGGCGACTTTCGCGGCGAAAACCGCGGCCCGTGCGTCTTGCGTGGCCGTCTCCGCGCGCATCCGTGACACGTCATACTCTTGGGCCGACAGCACCTTTTGGTCGCTCAATAATTTCACGCGCTCGAAATCCGTGGTGAACATGCGCGCCGCTGCTTCCGCACGCGCTAACTGCGCGGCCGCCCCATCGCGTGCGGCTTCGGCGGCACGGACGTGAGCCTCAGCCTGGGCTTGGGCGCGGCCGTCGAGAAAATCAGCCGCTCCCGCCTCGATGATCGCGAGCGGTGTTTTTCCGGCTTCAACGGTCGCGCCCGCCTTCCAGTCAATTCGGCGCAAGTGACCGGCCACGGGTGCGGTCACCACATAACGCTGCTTCACGCGTGTCATGCCTTCCTCGTCAACCGTGACGACCAATGGGCCACGTGTCACCGGGGCGACCTCGACGGACACGGCTTTCGGCCAAAGACCAATTGCGATCAGTGCGATCAACACGAGGCCGCCGATCCACGGTAGGTGACGACGCCAGGCTGGCGCGCCTGGCTTTCTAACCGCGGGTGAGGGTGGGGGAGCTGCGTTCATGGAAAAGAAGCGGTTGATCAGTCGAGCACTTTCAAGGCGCTAACGAGGTTGATCTCGGAAATTTTTCGCGCGGCAAAAAGCGCTGACAGCGCGGAGGCGACGGTTACTACCAGCACCGCAAAGGCGTAGTTGGCCGGTGTCAGCACGAGCGGGAGTCGCACGGTCTCCGTGTTCACGGCCGTAAGAATTCCCTTTGCGAAACCCGAGCCGAGCAATAGCCCGAGGGGCAGAGCGGCAAGCGTAAGTAGAACCAATTCACCGACGAGCACCGCGCCCACTTCGCCTCGGCTAAAACCCAAGACACGAAGCGTTGCCAGTTCCCGGGAGCGTTCAGAAAGTGAAATCCGCGCGCTGTTGTAGATGATTCCGAATGCCACGATGGTCGCAAACACCATGTAGATTTTTTGCAGCAGACCGATGCTCTCGGCGGTCGTTTTGCGAAAACCTTCCCGCAAAGAATCTTTGATGATACACCCGGCAATGCGCGGGGTGCGCTTCACTGCATCGAGAAAATCATTCCAGCGCCCGTGGTCGACGACGACGTGGGCACCGTTGATTATATCGCCCTCGAGCAGCAAGCGATTCAGGGCATGCCGCTCCATGTAGGCAGCGGTGCCGGCGAAATCTTCCGCGAGACCGACGACCGGGACCGTGATCTCGCGCTCGCGGCCTTCGAGCGCGCGGGCGGTGACGAAGTCTCCCGGCGCAATTTGCATCACGGCCGCAAGTTTGGCGGACATGATGATTCCCCGGGGCGGCAACGTGAGTTGTTGTGGCCGTCCGTCGATTACCCGACTCAATGTGCCCCGCTCCGGCAAACCTTGGAGCATGAGCCTTCGCGTAATGGGGCCAGCCCGCAGTTCGACCGGCACGAAACGAAACGGCTCCGCCCACACGACGCCCGGCATGTGGCGAAAATCCGAGAGCGCGCGCGCCGGGCCCGGCTCGACCAGCGAGAGCGTCACCGTCTGCCGTTGCACGATGTCCCATTGAAAATCGATCACATAGGCGATGCCGTCCCGAAACGAATTCGGCACGATCAGGATTGCGGTGGCCAGTGCGAGGGCGAGGCAGGTCAGTCCGCTGCGAATCGGCCGGCGCTGAATATTGCGCAGCGACATCCGGAACGACGCACTGAACCAACGCGAAATGCCGAGCCGCTCGACGAGGGCGGGACGATAGCTCGCGGGTGGTTCGGGCCGCATCGCTTCCGCGGGCGGCAGGCGCACGGCACGATGCACCGCGCCCGCTACACCCACAAACGCTGCTAGCGCGCTTACGCCCACGGCTGCCACGAGCACACGGACATCGAGCAGAAAATCCAATTGGGGAAACCGGAAGAACAAATGATACATCTCCACCAGCCGCCCGCCGAGGAAGATTCCGCCCAGCGTCCCGACCAGCACACCTGCCGCCACGATGGCGAACGAGAACTTGAAATAGTGCAGCCCCACCTGCGCATTGCTGAAACCGCACGCCTTGAGCATCGCGATCTGTTCGCGCTGGAGTGCGATTTGCCGGCTCATCACGGAATTCGTCATGAACGCCGCCACGCTCAGGAACACGAGCGGGAACGCGACCGACAGCCCTTGGAGCACACGGATTTCGTCGTCCACGCGGCGATGCGAAGGATGATCGATTCGCCCATATGCGCCCCGCCCACCGTAGGGCGCGAGCACGCGATTGACGGCAGCGATTACGGCGCGCTCCGAGGCTCCGGGTGCCAGCGTGAGCGATACGTTGTTGAACGCGCCGTAGAGCTGAAACGCGGTCGCGAGCTCCTTGTAGGGCATCCAAAAAATCCCGTAGGTCTTGTGATCTGGCAGCGCCGCGCCCGGCGGCGCCTCAAAGACAAATTCCGGCGACAGCACCACGCCAGAGAGGCGAAACGGCACCTTCGCTCCATTGAGCACGGCGGATAGATGGTCGCCGGGTTTGAGCCCGTGAGCTTCGGCGAAGGCTTCGCCAACGGCTAGCTCGCCGGTGGTCGTGCGACCGGCGGGTAGGCGGCCCGAGCGCACGTGAAGTTGGTTCAGCACTTGTTCGCCGCGTTCCGGCAGCGAATTGATCAAGCCCACGGCCGGCTCGCGGAGACCGGGGATATCAAGCGTCACTTGAATCGCGATGCCGGTCTGCACCCGGGAGACACCGGGGATGGCGGCCAGTTCGTCGCGCGCGGAATTGGGCGCCCGCTTCAGGCGCGCGAAAACTTCGGCGAAGCGGTGCTGCTCGTAATACGTGTCCCGCGTGGTTTCTAGCGAGAGCATCAGCGACCGTGTCATGATCATCATCGCGAGGCCGCAGGCCATCACGAGCGCGACGGCCAACGCCTGCGATTGCAGCGCCCGCAAGTCACGAAAGAGTTTTCGATCGAGGAGGGACATGGCGCACCTACCACGCTAGATCGCGCACGGCGCCGCGGTGGGCGTTGGTGCGGGCGGTGACGATGCGGCCGTCCGACAACGTAAAGACGCGGTCTGCCATCTCGGCGAGGATGGCGTTGTGCGTGATGATCACCGCGAGCGTGCCGAGGTCGCGATTGATGCGTTCGATGGCGTCGAGCACCGTGATGCCAGTGCGCACGTCGAGTGCGCCCGTCGGCTCGTCGCAAAGCAACACCTCGGGCCGTTTCGCGATGGCGCGGGCGATCGCCACGCGCTGCTGTTCGCCGCCTGAAAGCTGCGCGGGAAAATGATCCATGCGATCCACGAGGCCGACGAGCGCGAGAGCCTCCTCGGGGGCCATCGGGTCGCGACAAATCTCCGTGATGAGCGCGACGTTCTCCCGCGCGGTGAGGCTGGGGATGAGATTGTAGGCTTGAAACACGAAGCCAACCGCGTCGCGGCGAAAGCGCGTGAGCGCCGCCTCGTCAAACGCCGCCAGATTTTCTCCGCGGTAGAGCAGGGTGCCGTGGGTCGGCGAATCGAGCCCGCCGAGTTGGTTGAGGAGCGTGGACTTCCCGCTGCCCGAGGCACCGAGCAGCACGATCAGCTCACCCGCGTAAAGATCGAGATCGACGCCCGCGAGCGCTGTGACGACCGCGGTGCCCTCGCCATAAATCCGCGCGAGCCCACGCACGTGAAACACCGGCTCACTTCCGCGTTGCGGCGCCGTGTGGGATGAAAGGTTGGACTCGGCGGGAGCAGACATGTCGATGGCGACCGCTGAACCAACTCGATCGGTTTCGCCACAGCAACCGACAACCCAAACTTATCTGTGGCGCTTCAGTGCGGTATTAGGCTGCACGGTGCGCGTGCCCGACGCCACGTCTCTGTCAGTGCACCGGCTTCAACGGATCCACCGCGCGATCCAATGGAGCGGCCGGCGGGAGGAGTTCGGTGACTTTCTTGTCCTTGAGCTCGGAAGGGATTTCCTTGGCGCGACGCTCACCGAGCGCAATCCACGCCGTCTGGGACTTGATTTGCGCGCGGAGGCGCGACTCGGTGTCGCCACCTGCACCGCGCTCGCGCGCGAGGATAAACCAACCGAGCGCTTCGGCGTAGCTCCGCTTCACGCCGCGTCCGGTCGAGTGCGCGACGCCGAGATTGTAGAAGGCCTCCGCTTCGCCACCGGCTGCGGCAGCGCGGAAATATTCGAGGGCCCGGGTAGGATCCTTTGCGACGCCAGCGTCGCCGTTCGTCAGCAGCATCCCGATGCGAAACGCTGCGGCGGAGTGGCCCGCGCGCGCCGCCTTTTCCAACAGTGCCACACCGCGCGCCTCGTCTACCGTGATCCCATCGCCGCGCAGCAGCATTTCGCCGAGCGCCGCCTCGGCCTTGGGGTTTCCTTTGGCCGCGGCCTGCTGCAGCTCCTTGAGATCAGCCCACGTCGAGCCGCCGCCGGTGCGCGACATGAGCACGGGTTTGGAGTCGGACGCGTTTTGCGCCCAAACTTCTGGCGCAAACAGCAAAGCGCCTGCAGTAATCGCGAGCAGAAGGGTGGGGGAGCGGGGAGTATTCATGCGGAAGCCGGAGGTGCAAAGTGGACGCGAGCGTAGACCAGCGGGCGAGCGCGATGTTCACGGCGGCGGGCGGCAAAACCCTTCGTTTTGACGAAGCATCGCGCTTCCGGTAATCTGCCCGGGCGATGACGATGATTCTCCGCTTCACCCAAGACGTCCTCCGGCACTACCCGCAGATCTACCTCGCGTGCCACCTCACGCATCCGCGGGCGCGCACCAACGAATTTAGGCTCACGGACAAGGACATCGTCCTGCTCGGCCACCTCGACCACGACGCGCCGATGCTCGCGGGAGTGCTGGCGCGGCACCTCGGCGTGGGCGCGCCGGCGCTCTCCGCTCAGCTCCAGCGACTCGAGGCGCGCGGCTATCTCTCGCGCGGCGCGGGCCGTCGCGATCGGCGGCAAGTCGAGCTGCGCCTCACCGCGCTCGGAGCCGAGGCGATGACTTCGACCTCCATCCTCGATCCAGGCCGCGTCACGGCACTCCTCGCTCAACTCAAACCCGCCGAGCGGGCGCGCGCGGTGCGCGGGCTCGCGCTCCTCGCGCAGGCCGCGCGACAACTACAGTTCAAATACCCCAAGCAACGGAAAGGAAAGTCGTCGTGAAATGGTTTCTCATCGTCCTCGGCGCCCTCGTGGCGCTCGTCGCCGTCATCGCGATCGTCGGCGCACTGCTGCCGCGCGATCACACGGCGACGCGCGCGGCGCAATTTCGTCAGCCGCCCACCGCGCTATTCGCGGTCGTGCGCGATTTCGCCGCGCTACCTTCGTGGCGCGGCGATCTGAAAAGCGTCGAGCTGGTGCCGGCGCGCGACGGGCTCGTGTGTTATCGCGAGGTGTCGCGGCACGGGCCCATCACCTACGTCGTGCGCGAGGAGCGCGCGGCCGAACGCCTCGTGCTCGAGATCGCCGACGACAATCTGCCCTACGGCGGACGCTGGACGTTTGAGTTTCGCGTCGCGCCCAACGGAGGAGCGGAGATGCGCATCACCGAGCACGGCTTTGTGAAGAACGTCATCTTCCGCTTCCTCGCGCATTTCGTCTTCGGCTACACCGCGACGATGGAAAGCTACCTGCGCGATCTCGCGAAAAAATTCGGCGAGCCCGCGCCGCAATTTTCGAAATAGGAAATTCAACCCAACCACACCATGGGAATAGAAACCCGCTGCACCCTGCGCCTCGGCTGCGAGGAATTCTCCGGCACCGCGCATCTCGACTCCGCCGCGCTCGCGTTTCGCGGCGGCGCGAAACTCGTCGTCGCGCTCAATACGGTGAAGTCCGCCGACGTGGAGAAAGCCGGCGAGCTTCGCGTGACGCACGCCGCCGGTGCGTTCTCGCTCTTGCTCGGCAATCGCGCCACCGCGGAAAAATGGGCGCTCAAGATCCGCTACCCGAGAAGCCTAATCGACAAGCTCGGCCTCAAGCCCGGGTCGCAAGTCGCTGTGCTCGGTGTGGACGACGCGGAGTTCCGCGCGCAGGCGGCGGCGCGCCTGAAGTTACCGCCGCTCACCAAGCTCCCCGCGAAGCCTGCCGCCGCGGGCGCAGGCTTGGACTTCATCTTCTATCCCGCCGACAGCGAGTCCGAGCTTGCGCGTCTCGCCGAACTCAAACGCCACCTCGCCCCGACCGGCGCGATTTGGGTCGTCTCGCTGAAGGGCAAAGCCGCACGCGTGAAGGACACCGACGTGATGCTCGCCGCGAAAGCCACCGGCCTCGTCGACAACAAAGTCTGCGGCTTCTCCGCGACGCACACGGCGCTAAAGCTCGTCATCCCGGTGTCGGCGCGCGGGTAGAAAACGGAACTCAGGCTTGGTAGCCCAGCTCGTCAGAGCAGGGACGGTTTGCGGTGGCGCGGTGCTTCAGGAGTCCCGCC
>JANNEY010000475.1:0-7719 GCA_031379235.1 Opitutaceae bacterium
AATTTGCCGCAGGGCGGGAATGGCGGCGGGCCCGACGTGATAGGTGCGCGAAACCGCCTCCAACTCGACGACCGGAGTCATGGCGCGGCGAGTTTGGCGTTCGACGCCACGACGTCGTTGGCATTGAGCCCCGCGCGAATCTCGATCGCGTCGGCGAGCACGATGCCGGTCGTGACGCGGACGGCTTGCGGCTTGCCGGTTTCGGTCCGGCGGAAAACCACCGTGCCCTCGGCCGTGCGCCGCACCGCGGCGACCGGCACGAGTAACGCCGCCGGCGACTCGTAGATCGTGATGTCGAGTCGTGCGGTCATGCCGAGACGCACGGCCGCGAGTTCCGCGGGGGTGAGCGCACCCGTGCGGACTACGATTTCAAAATAAGGCCGCCCGCCGGTGATGACGGCCTGCGAGGAAACGTAAGCGACGCGGCCGTTGAGCTTCAGGCCGGAGAACGCATCGCCCGAAATAATCACCGCCTGATCGTGGCGGATGCGCGCGATGTCGACCTCGTCGGCACGCGTCTTGACCGCGATGCCCTCAAGGTTGCCGAGGGCGAGCAGCGTGTCCGACTGGTTGATGATGGCGCCCTGCTCGTAGAAACCATCGTGGCCGGTGGGCCGGCCGGCGGTGGGCCGCGTGTTGGGCAAGATCACAATGCCTGCGAACGGCGCGCGAATCTCAGCGCGCTCCAGCTTGGCGCGCAAATCGGCGACGCGGAGTTCGGTGTTCGCCACATCGTAGCGCGCGGCCGTGAGCCGATCTGGCGTGGCGGTGGCGAGCACGTTGTTGAGTTCCTCCTTGGCGGATTCGTGGTCGGCCGATTGCGCGGCGAATTGCTGGCGGGCGCTGTCGAGGGATGACTGCGCGATGATGCCGAGCTTGGAGAGCTGCTCCATTTCGCGCAGGTTGCGCTGGTTGGCCTCGAAGTTGAGCCGGGCCTTCTCGAGGCTGCGCTCGGTGCGCGCGACCTCGGGGCTCTTGGCCCAGTTTTTTAACCGGGTGAGCTCGGCGTTGGCCCGAAACAAAACGGCCTCGGTGTTGCGCAGCTCGACCTGAGTTTCCGTGGGATCGATGCGGGCGAGCAGTTGATCCTTGGCGACGAGCTCGCCATACTCGAAATTTTTCTCGGCGATTCGGCCCCGGAAGGCGGCGGTGAGGTTGCGCACCTCGCGCGGCTCGATGTTGCCGAGGAGGGCTAGCCCGGCGCGGGCGGGCTTGGGCACAACGGTGTGCCACGTGATTTCGGCGGCGGTGGGCGGAGCGGGACGCGCCGGAGCTTTTCTTTTTCCGACCCCGAGCCACGCGAAGAGCCCGAGCGCTACGAATAGCGCGATGCCTGTGATCATCGAGAGCAGGCGCACGTTTTGGATGCGACGGCCGAGCACGGCCTGCGTCGCCGCGCTCTCTTCGTTCTTGAGAAACGCCTTTTGCAGCTCGGCGTGCTTGGCTTCGAGTTGCAGGTGGAGGGCGCGTTCGGAGGCGCGCGTCCTTTGCATGTGCACGAGCAGCCGAGTGTTTTCGATCGCGACGCCGGCCTGATCGCAGATGGCGGCGAGCAGCGTCTCATCCCGATCGGTGATGGGCCCGGTGCGGCGGTTGAGCAGTTGGATGACGCCGATGCGCTGACCCGCACTGTCGTTGATCGGACGGCAAAACACATCGCGCGTGCGAAAACCCGTCGCACGATCGACGGCGGGATTGAAACGCGGGTCGGCATAGGCATCGGCGAGGCGCACGGTCTCGCCGGTTTCGAAGACATGGCCCGCGATGCCGCGGCCACGGGGAAGACGAATTTCGCGGCTGCCTTGGGCGACCGGGGTCCAGAGCTCTTTCTTTTCCTCGTCGTAGATGAAGAGCGTGCTGCGTTCGACTTCCAGGAACTCGGTCACACGCCGCATGATCTCGATCAGGAGCTGATTGAGATCGGGCGAACCGGCGGCGGCCGAAGTGGAATCCGGGGGCGGGTTCATGGTGGACTGGAAACGGGGAGGGCGCGCGCCGGTCCGCCCGTGCCGATTTGATCCTCAATCCGGATTCCCCAAGCGGCGAGCGTGGTGCCGAGCGTTTGTTCGAGCAGGGTGAGCGCGTTGAGGTAGGAAATCTGAGCGCCGATTTCGTTGAGGCGGGCGTTCACGAGATCGTTTTGAAAAGTTATGATGGCGAAGTTGGTCGTGCGACCGGCCTGGAGCCGGCCCTTCTCGATCTCCAGTTTGCGTTCGGCGAGTTCGCGCGCAACCGCCGAGACGGCCACGCGCCGGAGCGCCAGCTCGATGGTGCGCAGCGCATCGCGCACCTCGATCTCGATGTTCTCGGTGATTTCGGTGACATCGATGCCCGCTTTCAGCGCACGACTGCGCGCCCGTAAATGGCCCTGCTCGCGCGTGAGATCGCCGAAGGGAACCTGGAGCGTGAGGCCGACGCTCCAGTCTTCATTGAGCCGCGTGAACGTGCGGTCGAGGGCGGTGTTGAGCGTGTTGTCGGTGCCGGCGATGCGGTAGCGCGTGTTGAGGTTGAGCGACCAGAGGCGGTTGTTCTTCGCGACGTCGACGGCGAGTTCGGAGGCGGCCTTGCCCTGCAAGGTTTGCTGGTAGTCGGGCCGATGGGCGAAGGCCAGCCGGCGGCACGTCTCAAGGTCGAGCGCGAAGGCGGGCATCGCGATGTCCTCGGTGGCGACGAAGAGCGCGTCCCGTTCCACGTCGAGCAGCTTCACGAGGGCAAATCGTGCGGAGTCGCGCACGGCCTGCGCCGTGAGCAGGTTGAACTCGCGGTTCGCGATATCGGCTTCCGTCTGGATGATTTCCACGGGAGGCAAAATGCCCGAGTCCACGAGGGCGCGATTCACGCGGAGTTGATCGCGCGCACGGCCGAGCGCGGTTTCGCTCACGTCCGTTTGTTGCTGCGCCTGCAGCAGCGAGCGGTAGGCGAGCACGACATTGGTGACGGTCACGATGACGTTACGCTTGAATTCAAGGACGTTCGTCTGCTCGGCGAGCCGCGCGATGCGGAGGTTGGCGAGATTGGTCGCCAGTCCGGCTCCGCGGAGCAGCGGTTGATCGAACTGCAAAAACACACTCGCGTCGTAAACCTTGCGCGCGGCCGAGGAACGGTCGGTGGCGGCGTTGTCCCACGACACCGCGAAACGCCCGCCGGTCGGCACTCGTTGCGTGACGGCGACCGAACCCGTGGCGGTCCGCGTCGTCGTTTCCGTGGCCACGGTCGTAATCGGATTGTAGCGAGCGCCCGTCGTGAGGGTCAGGTCGGGGACGAATTCATCCTGCGCCACTTTCAGATCGAAGCGCTGCACTTCGCGGTCGAGCCCGGCTTTTTCGAGGGTGCGGTTGTGAAACAGCGCCAGCTCAATCGCCTGTCGCAGGGTCAGAGAGCGCCGGACCGTCGCAGCGGGAGCCGCGTTACCGCCGGGCTCGGCGGACGAAGCGTGGGAGACGGCAAGCCAAGCGAGCCCCGCGCGGACGATGGACAGCGGGAGGAGGGCGAAGCACCATCGGCGACGGAGCGGGAGCCGGACCATGAGACGTGAGGGAGAAGCGAAAGCGACGGACGCTCCAAAGCACGATGCGGACCGAGGCTTGTCAAAACCATATCCCCGAAGCGCGGGCGGAAGGGCTCGCGGTGGAGTTTTTCCGCGACATCCGTGGTCCACGGACTAGAGAGTTCTTACTCCCATGTCATTTGCCCTCCCCTTTTCTTTGCGTGCCGTTGCGGGTTGCGCGTTGGCGCTCGGCGTTGTCGTCAGCTCGCTCGCGCAGGCCCCGAAAACGAAAGCAACCGCCGCTCCCGCCAACGCCGGCAGCGAGCTCGTCCTCCATAAGTGGTCCGGCGCGATCAACGTCCCTGATCCCGTGGCCTGCGCGGTCGATCCGCAGGGGCGCGTTTACGTGACCTCGACGACGCGGCGCAAGGTCGGCGACCTCGATATCCGCGAGCACACGATGTGGATTCCCGACGACGTCGCGATCACGAGCGTCGAAGAGAAGCGCGCCTTCCTGAAGCGCGAGCTCGCCCCCGGAAAACTACGTGCGCCGCGCGGCATGCTCGCCGATCACAACGGCGATGGCTCGATTGATTGGAAGGATCTCACTTTTCACTCCGAGCGCATCTACCAGCTCCGCGACACCGATGGCGATGGCACGGCGGACAAGATTACGGTCTTTGCCGAAGGTTTTAACACCGAGGTGACTGGCATCGCGGCTGGCGTGCTCTATCACGACGGCTGGGTCTATGCGACGATCGCGCCCGATCTCTGGCGCTTCAAGGATACCGATGACGATGGCATCGCTGACATTCGCGAGATCGTGGCGCACGGGATCGGCCACCACCTCGCCTACGCCGGTCACGATATGCACGGCCCCATGGTCGGTCCGGACGGGAAGATCTATTGGAGCATGGGCGACAAGGGTATCAACGTGGTGTCGAAGGAAGGCCGCCGTTTCTTTTTCCCCAACGAAGGTGCCACCATGCGCGTCGAGCCGGACGGCACGGGCTTTGAGATTTACACTCGGGGCAACCGCAACGTCCAGGAGCCCGCGTTCAACGAATTCGGCGACCTCATTGGGGTGGATAACGACGCGGACCAACCCGGCGAGCGCGAGCGTTTCGTATTTCTGGCGGAGGCGAGCGACAGCGGCTGGCGCAACAACTATCAATACATGCGCACGGAGAGCCCGTGGATGCGCGAAGGCTTGTGGAAGCCGCATTTCGCCGGGCAGGCGGCCTACATCCTGCCGCCGATTCTCAGCTACTCGGACGGTCCGGCGGGCTTCAAACACGATCCCGGCACAGCGCTCGGCGAGGGGCAGCGTGGGATGTTTATCCTCAACGAATTTCCCTCGGGAAAAATGCGGGCGTTTCGCGCCGAGCAGGACGGCGCGACCTTCCGGATGGCGGATGCGCGCATTCTCAACGACGGCATCATGGGCATCGGCCTCAGCTGGCAATCCGACGGTTCGCTGATGATGGCCGATTGGATTGGCGGCTATCCGCTCGATGGCCTCGGCGCACTCTGGCGCGTCGATACCAAGGACGTCGTCAAAAATCCGCTGCGGATGGAAACGAAAAATATTCTTGTCGCGGGTTTTTCGCGCCGCGCCGGCGCCGAACTTGCCGCGCTCCTCGGTCACGCCGACCAACGCGTGCGGCAGGGGGCACAACTTGAACTGGCGAAGCGCAACCAAGGGGTGGAGTTGCTCGCCATCGCGAACAATCCGAAGTCGGCGCAGCTCGCGCGTATTCATGCGCTCTGGGGGCTCGGCCAACTCCTGCGCCGCAACGCGACGGCCGCCGGCCCAGTGGTCGAATTGCTGCGCGATGCCGATGCGGAAATCCGCGCGCAGGCGGCCAAGGTGCTCGGCGATGCGGTGAACGCGGCGGCGAAAGGTCAAGGCGTCGCGCTCGTGGCGCTGCTCACCGATGCCGCGCCGCGCGTGCGGTTGCAGGCGGCGATTGCGATCGGAAAATTTCGCGAGCCGAAAGCAGTCGAAGCCCTCTTTGCGCTCGCCGAGCGCGACGCCACGGTGCCGATTCTGCGGCATGCCGCGGTGGCGGGCTTGAGCGGCTGCGCAACGGCGGCCCAGCTCGTCGCGAAGAAAAATCATCCAGCCGTCCACGTGCGGCTCGTCGCCGTCGTGGCGCTGCGGCGTCAAGCCGCGCCCGAGGTGGCGGAATTTTTGCGCGATGCCGATCCGCTGGTCGTGGTCGAAGCCGCGCGCGCCATCCATGACGAATTTTCGATCCCCGCGGCACTGCCGGCGCTCGCGGCGCTTGTGGGCGGGCCGGTGATGACCGAACCGGTCGTGCGCCGCGCGATCAACGCCAGTCTCCGCCTCGGCACGGCCGAGACCGCGGCGAGGGTTTTAGGTTATGCCCTGGATGAAAATGCGCCGCGCGCCATGCGCGAGGAGGCGCTCGTGGCGTTGCGCGTTTGGAGAAACCCGCCCCGCCTCGATCGGGTCGATGGCTGTGCGCGCACCTACCAACCTGCGGCGATCGACGGGGTGCTCACACCGCAGCTGGATCGGTTGCTGGCCCTGGCTGATCCGGGGCTCAAGACTCTCGCCGTCGAAATCATGATCGCGCACGCGCTGAAGGCGGGTGTCGGCCAGATCGCGGCGATTGTGGGCGATGGAAAAGCTTCGGGCGAACTGCGCGCGCAGGCGCTGCGTCTCCTGGCCGGCGGGGAGCGCACGCGACCGGAGCTTGGGCCGGTCCTCGATTTGGCCCTCGCGGCGGATTCGCCGGCGGCGTTGCATGGCGCGGCGTTGGAGTTGTTGCTGCCGGCGCAGGCGGCACGATTGGTGAAGGAAGCGCCGGCCGTGCTGAAAACTCGGGCGACGGCTGAGAAACAGCACCTCCTAGCTTTACTCGCGCAGGCGGCGGTGCCCGCGGCCGATGTGCTGCTCGTCGAGCAAGGTGAGGCGCTGGTCGCGGGGAAATGCGAGGCCGCGCTGAAGCTCGACGTAATCGAGGCTTTGCGGGCGCGGGCGGCCGCGAGTCCGGCGCTGGCCGCGATTTTGAAAACGCACTCCGCCTCGCCGGAGGCGGTGGCGCAACCCGAGCTGCTGGCGGGCGGAGATATTTCACGCGGGCGTGACCTCGTCGCCAATCATCTGGCGGCTAATTGCACCGCCTGTCACTCGGTCGAGTCTGCTGGGGGCAGCGAAGTCGGGCCCAATCTCCGTGCCATCGGTGCGCAGCACCCGCCGACCTATTTGCTCGAATCGCTACTGAGTCCCTCCGCGAAAATCGCCGTGGGCTTCGGGCTCGTGAATGTGACGATGAAGGACAAAACCGAAGTCACCGGCACGCTGGCGAAAGAAACGCCGCAGGCGGTGACCGTGCGTTTGTTCGACGGCAAGCAGCGCGTCATCCCGCGGGCCGACATCGCGAGTCAGACGCCGCCGATTTCAATCATGCCGCCGATGGGCGCGATTTTGCAGCCGCGTGAAATCCGCGATGTCGTGAGCTACCTCTCGAGCCTGAAAGGTGGCGGCCGGGGCGCGCGGCCGGCGCCGAAATCGGAGGGCAACTAGGCGCACGAGCGAGGCGGTGGCGCTGCGACCTTCGGGCTCGCCTGACACCGTGCGGCCTTGCAACTTCGCGGCATGACCCAGCCCTCCGTGTCCCGTGTCTTGCCGCAATCTGATTCACCCTGCCCCTGCGGCAGTGGTGCTGCTTTCGGGATTTGTTGCAGTCCGGCTTTGAAACAGGAGCGGGTGCCGGCCACGGCGGAAGCGTTGATGCGCTCGCGTTTCACGGCGCATTTTGTCGGTGACCATCGCCACCTGCACCGCACTTATCTCGGCACGGCCAACAAGCCGTATGTCGAAGAGACCGCCGAGGGCGTTGACCCGACTTGGACCAGGCTTGTCGTTCACGCGCACGGGAACGGTCCGAAGCCGGACACGGCCTTCGTGGATTTCTCCGCCTACTCGAAGGACGACGGAGTCGAGCAAGTGCTGCACGAGAAAGGGGAATTTTCGCGCATCGCCGGCGCGTGGTTTTACGTGAAGGCGCTGCGCCTCGGC
This sequence comes from Opitutaceae bacterium, assembly GCA_031379235.1. Taxonomy (GTDB): domain Bacteria; phylum Verrucomicrobiota; class Verrucomicrobiia; order Opitutales; family Opitutaceae; genus ER46. The sequence continues at coordinate 7,539 of JANNEY010000475.1, forward strand.
CCGGCACCGGTGAAGGCCGCCCCGAAAATCGGCCGCAACGATCCGTGTTCCTGCGGCAGCGGGAAGAAGTTCAAGCACTGCTGCGGGCGCTGAAGCCCGCGGCGTTGTTGCTTCAACGTCATGGCGCGCTTGAATCGCCGGCAGTTTTTTCGGGCGGGTGCCGGGGCCGCGTGCGTCTTTT
>JANNEY010000461.1:0-24268 GCA_031379235.1 Opitutaceae bacterium
CAAGCGAGCCGCCCGCGCACAGCTTCATCGTGAAATACGGCAGCCCGTCGTGCTCGCCCACGCTCAGCACCGGCAAAATCGCCGGATGATCGAGCCCCGCCACGGTCGTCGCCTCCAAGCGGAATCGCGCGCGCGATTCCGCCGACCCCGCCTCATGCGGCCGCAAAATTTTCAGCGCCACCTCGCGCGCGGGATTTTCCTGCCGCGCGCGATAGACGATGCCCGCCGCACCACGGCCCAGCTCCGCGAACACGGTGTGCCCCGGCACGGCGAAGAGCCCGGCTGCATCGCCTCCGTTTTTTTCTTCGTTCCCGAGCACATCGCCTAGGGCGCAATGGGCGCACCATGCGCTTGCTGTCAGCGCACGCCCACAAACGGGACAGGACTCGCTGGGGTGCGGCTCTCGCTCCATCGTTCAGCTGCTCATCGCTGCCAGCACATGATGCAAGTGTATCAGCTCCGCTTCGACTTCGTGCGGCGCATCCACCGTAAGCATGACCTCGGCCCGCACTCCATCGCGAAACTGTTTCCGTAGACGAAAGACCTCCGTCTTCAACCGCGCCACCGTCCAGCCGAGCGCCGCCGCTGCTTCGTCATAGGTCGGTGTATGAGCCGCGCCCGGCAGAAAGTTCACCAATACCTTCAACTCGCCTGCCGGGCGGGTCACGCGCCACGTCCCTTCGATGTCGGCCCGCACGCGCGCCAACAGCTCGCGGGCCCAGACTCCGTCAAACGCCTGCGCCACGTCCGCCGGGATCGCGGGTTCATCGACCCCTGGCGTCAACGCATCGAGCGAGACCGACACCGCGCCACCGCCGCGCTTGGCCGCGGCCTTGCGCGTGTGGTCGCGCGCGAGAAACCGCAGCAGGGCGCCAAGCAGGAACGACCGGAAGCGCCCGCGTTGGTGATCCGCCCGCTGGAGGGCCGAGCTTTCCATCAGGTGCAGAAAAAACTCCTGCGCGAGGTCCTCCGCCTGCGAACGATCTGCCGTGCGCCGCGCGATGAATACCACGACCGGCGCGCGGTAGCGCCGGTAAAACTCTGCCAGGGCCTCCTGTTGGGCGGGGCCCCCGTGCATCGTCGCTTGGGCCAGCAAGCTCCAGCGAGTGGTCGGAAACGCCATGCCGACGGTATTGAGTTACCCGCCACCCGAGGCAACTGCGCAGTGATCGGATGCGGTAGCCACGCCCAACCTATACGCCGCGCCCGCTCACCCGTGCCCGAGCTTCCGGTATTTGATCCGGTGCGGCTGGTCGGCGTCCTTGCCTTTGCGGCGGCGGAAATCCTCTAGGTAGCTCGAATAATTGCCGTTGAAAAACACCACCGCGCTGTCGCCCTCGAACGCGAGGATGTGCGTCGCCACGCGGTCGAGGAACCAGCGGTCATGCGACACCACGACCGCGCAGCCCGCGAAATTCTCCAGCGCCTCCTCAAGCGCGCGGATGGAGTTCACGTCGAGGTCGTTGGTGGGCTCGTCGAGGAGGATCAGGTTGGCCCCACTCTTGAGCAGCCGCGCGAGATGCACGCGGTTGCGTTCGCCGCCGGAGAGCACGCCGACTTTTTTCGACTGGTCCGCGCCGGTGAAACCGAACTGCGCGCAATACGCGCGGCTGTTCACCTCGCGGTTCGACAGGCGCATGATCTCCTCGCCGCCGCTGATCGCCTGCCAGATCGTCTCGGTGTCGGGCAGCGTGTCGCGCGACTGATCGACGTGCGCGATCTTCACCGTTTCGCCGACGCGCAGCGTGCCGCCGCCGGGCTGCTCCGCGCCGATGATGAGCCGGAACATCGTGGTCTTGCCCGCGCCGTTGGGGCCGATGACGCCCACGATGCCGCCGGGCGGCAGTGAGAAATTCACGTTCTCGAAGAGCACGTTGTCGCCGTAGCTTTTCGTCAGGCCCTTCGCCTCCACGACCAGTGCGCCGAGCCGCGGACCGGGCGGGATCAGGATTTCAAACTCCTTCTCCTTTTCGGCGACGTTCTGCTTAAGCATGTTTTCATAGGAGCTGATGCGCGCCTGCGATTTCGTGACGCGCGCGCGCGACGACTGCCGAATCCACGCGAGCTCGCGCGCCATCGCTTTCGCCCGTTTGTCCTCGGTGCGCTGCTCGACGGCGGCGCGCGCCTGCTTCTGCTCCAGCCACGCGGAGTAGTTGCCCTTCCACGGAATCCCGTGGCCATGCGCCAGCTCAAGGATCCACTGCGCGACGTTGTCCAAGAAATAACGGTCATGCGTCACCGCGATCACGGTGCCCTCGTAACGCGCGAGGTGCTGCTCGAGCCATTGGACGCTCTCGGCATCGAGATGATTGGTCGGCTCGTCGAGGAGGAGAATCGACGGTTTCTTCAACAACAGCCGCGCGAGTGCGACGCGGCGACGCTCGCCGCCGGAGAGTTTGTCCACGAGCGCCTCACCGGGCGGGCAGCGCAGCGCGTCCATCGCCATCTCGACCTGCGGCGTGACATCCCACGCACCGAGCGTGTCGATTTTTTCCTGGAGCTCACCCTGCTTGGCCATGATCGCGTCCTTCGCGTCGTCGGCGGCATCGTTGAGTTCATCCCACGTCGCATCGTAGGCCGCCGTGAGATCGGTCAGGTGCTTCACACCCTCCTCGACACTTGCGCGGACGGTCGCGCCCGGCGTGAGGTGCGGCTCCTGTTCGAGAAATCCGATGGAGTAGCCCGGCTCGAAATGCAGTCGCCCGTCGATCTCGGTGTCGCGCCCGGCGAGGATGCGGAGCAGCGAGGATTTGCCGGAGCCGTTGAGCCCGAGCACGCCGATCTTCGCGCCGTAGTAGAACGAAAGGGAGATATCGCGGAGGATCTCCTTGCGCTCGATCTTCTTCGAGACGCCGAGCATGGAAAAAATGATGGTCGGAGCTTCGACAGGTTTGGCCATGTTTCAGACGGGCAGGGATTCGCCAGCGTTTCAAGCCGCGTCAAGCTCGCGGTCGTTGCACAACCGTCGCCGGCGCGTCACGCGAACGCCACAGAAGGCTGGCATGCTGCGGACCGCTCATGCGTTTCCCAACCTCCTGTCTCCAAATCGCGGCCTTGGCTGCCTGCTTCGTAACCGCTCCCGGTCAACTCCGGGCCCAGTCCGCGTCCACGGCCGTGCTCAACGGCCAGGTATTCGTCAATCAGGGCTTGGTCGGCGTCGGCCGTATTCCGTCCGCCGCGCGCGACAAATTCGGCGAGACCATCGGCTCGTTTTCGGCGCTGACCCACGACGCGAAATCTTGGCGGCGCAACGCCGACGGCTCCTACTCGGGCACGTTCTACATGCAGCCCGACCGCGGCTACAACAACCCCGGCACCACCAATTGGCGCGCGCGTTTCTTCACGCTCGCGATCACCTTTAGCCCTTCGCTCCTCGGCGCCACCACGCAGAACCAGGTCGGCATCACCGTCGCCGACACGACGCTGCTCACCGAAGCCGACGGCACGCCGTTCACCGCGCTCGACACCGCCGCGGGCACGGCTGGTGTCCGCGCGGCATCGGGCACGTTGCCCGCGATGCCGCAGGCGTTTAACGGCCGCCTCTCGATTGATGCCGAGGGCATCGTGCGGCTGCCTGACGGCTCATTCTTCATCAGCGACGAATACGGTCCCTACATCTTCAAGTTCGGCGCCGACGGAAAACTCCAATCGGCCATCCGGCCTCCTGACGCGTTCATTCCCAAGCGGAACGGCGGCGACTCGTTTGCCTCCAACAATGCCGCGCCCGGCCAGCCGGCGCCCGCCCCTCTCGATCCGACGACCGGCCGGCAAAACAACCAGGGCCTCGAAGGCCTCACGCTCTCGCCCGACGGCAAGACGCTCTTCGCCCTGCTCCAATCCGCCGCGCGCCAAGACGGCGGCACCGGTGGCACGAGCGCGGTCCGACACAACACCCGCCTGCTCGCCTACGACATCACCGGCGCCACGCCGACGCTCAAGGGCGAATATGTTCTCCAGCTGCCGACCTTCCGGTCGCTGACCGGCACGACACTAGTCGCCGCGCAAAGCGAAATCCTCGCGATCAACAACACGCAGTTCCTCGTCATCGCGCGCGACTCCGCCGCCGGCCACACCTATCCGGTCGCGACCTCGATCTACCGCAGCATCCTCGTTTACGACATCGCCGGCGCGACCAACATTGCCGGTTCGAGGTTCGATGATCCCGCGAATCCCATCGCGCCCGCCGGCGTGCTCGACGCCTCCATCCGGCCCGCCGCCCGCGCCGAGTTCATCAACATCAACGACGGCGCCCAGCTCGCAAAGTTCGGCCTGCATAACGGCCCGACCGACGACAATAACAACCTCTACGAAAAGTGGGAGGCCATGACGCTCGTCCCCGCCCTCGATCCCGGTGCGCCCAACGATTATTTTTTGTTCGTCGGCAACGACAACGATTTCATCACGCAGAGCGGCCTGCAGGACGGGGTCTCCTATGCGCACCCGGCCGGCATGGAGAACGACTCGATGCTCCTCGTCTATCGCCTCACGCTGCCGGGCCGGATGATGAATCTCTCCAGCCGCGCCCAGACCGGCACCGGCGCCAACGCGCACTTCGCCGGTTTCGTCGTGTCAGGTCCGAAACCCAAGCAACTGCTCCTCCGCGGCGTCGGTCCGACCCTGGTAAATTTCGGTGTCGCCGGTGCGCTCGCCGACCCGACACTCACCCTCACCAATTCCGCCGGCCAGCCGGTCGCGACCAATGACGACTGGGGCACCGTTTCCAACCTGGCCGAACTGCGCGCCGCGGTCACCGCGGTGGGAGCGTTCACGCTCGCCGAAGGGAGCAAAGATTCCGCCCTGCTTGTAACGCTGGATCCGGGCGTCTACAACGCGCAGGTCAGCGGAGTCGCCGGCGGAGGCGGCATCAGCCTGCTGGAAATCTACGAAGTGCCGTAGCCGGCGCTTACGTCGGTCGCGCCGGCTGTCGCTCCGACCATAATGCTGGTCCCATTTGCCGGACGCCCGCCGGCGTTCTTTCTGCATGGGCACATTTCCAGGCGCGAAATAATCGCGTGCCCTCGTCAGAAAACCCCGCCACGGTTTCCTCGATGACTCACGAAGATCGTTTTGCGCGGCTCAACCTCACTCTGCCCGCCGCCCCGAAACCCGTGGCCGTTTACCGGCCCGTGGTCGTGGTGCAGGGCATGGCCTACGTGTCCGGTCACGGGCCGTATTGTGCGGATGGCACTTGGATCGAGGGCCGGCTCGGCGCGGATCTGGATCTGGCGCAGGGCCATGCGGCGGCACGGCAGACGGGTTTGGCCATCCTCGCCTCGCTGCGGGCGCACTTCGGTTCGCTCAACAAGGTGAAACGCGTCGTCAAGTTGCTGGGCATGGTCAACGCCACGCCCGAGTTTAAGGATCATCCCAAGGTGATCAACGGCTGCAGCGAGCTTTTCGCTCAGGTCTTTGGCGAAGCCGATGGCATCGGGGCGCGCAGCGCCGTGGGCATGGGCTCACTGCCGGGCAACATCGCGGTGGAGATCGAGGGAATTTTTGAGCTGAACTAGGCGGAAGCAAATTCCTTTGAACCACGAATGGACACGAACCGCGACGGACACGAATGGATCAAAACCTCCTCACCTGGATGCCGTGCGTCCGTTTCCGTCTTCGTGTGCATTCGTGTCCATTCGTGGTTGGTTGTTTCGAATTCGCCTAAGCCGTGACGACTGACTCCGACTGGATGCGGGTGCAAAACGAGGCGGAGACGCCGTCGCCTTCGCTGCTCGTTTACGCCGATCGCGTGGAGGAAAATCTCCGGCGCATGATCGCGATCGCGGGATCGCCGGCGCGGCTGCGGCCGCACATCAAGACGCACAAGCTCGCCCAAATCGTCGCGCGCCAAGTCGGCCTGGGCGTCACCAAGTGTAAGTGCGCCACTCTTGCCGAAGCGGAACTCGCGGCGCGCGCGGGGGCGACTGACGTGTTGCTCGCCATGCAGCTCGTCGGCCCCAACGTGCCGCGCTGGATCGCGCTGATGCGGGCGTTTCCCGGCGTCGCGTTTTCCGCGCTCGTGGATGATCCGGGCGCGCTCGCCGCCTACGGGCGCGCCGCGATGGCCGCCGGCGTCACGCTCGAACTACTGATCGATCTCGACGTAGGCCAACAGCGCACCGGCATCGCGCCCGGCCCGGCGGCGCGGGAACTTTACCGCGCCCTCGCGTCATCTCCGGGTCTCCGCGCCGGCGGACTGCACGCCTACGACGGGCACCTGGGAATTTCCGATCGGGGGGAGCGCGCCACCGCCGCCGATGCCGCCTTCGCTCCCGTGAGCGCGTTGCACGCGGAGCTGAAGCGCGCCGGCTTGCCGGTGCCGCGCGTCGTGTGCGGCGGCACGCCGACGTTTCCGATTCACGCGCGGCGCGCTGATGTGGAGTGCAGCCCCGGCACCTGCGTGCTGTGGGACGCCGGCTACGCGAAAAAAATCCCGGACCTCGATTTCCTGCACGCGGCGGTGTTGCTCACGCGCGTTGTCAGCCGGCCGGCGCCGAACCGCCTCTGCCTCGATCTCGGGCACAAGGCGGTCGCGAGCGAGATGCCGCACCCGCGCGTGATTTTCCCCGCGGTGCCCGACGCGGTGCCCGTGATCCACAGCGAGGAGCATCTCGTGATCGAGACGGCGCGTGCGGCGGAATTTCCTGTCGGCACGGCGCTCTACGGTGTGCCGTGGCACATCTGCCCGACGACGGCGCTGCATGACACGGTGCAGGTGGTGCGCGGCGGTCGCGTGACCGAGCAATGGCGGGTTGAGGCCCGGGCCCGGCGGCTGACTTTCTGATTTTCCGACTGTGGCAACGACTCCGCTGCAACTCCTGCTCCTCGCGCTCGCGGCCATCGGAGTGCTGGTCGCGCTGGTGACGTGGAGGAAACTAAACGCCTTCCTGGCGCTGCTCCTCGCGGCGATGTTGGTCGGCGTCGGGGCGGGGCTGCCGCCGCTCGCGACGCTGAAAGCGTTTCAAGACGGGCTCGGCGCGACGCTCGGTGGCATCGCGGCGGTGATCGCGCTCGGCGCCATCGTGGGAAAACTGCTGACCGAGTCCGGCGGCGCGCAGGTGCTGGCAGAACGGTTCGCCGTATTTTTCGGCCCGGCGCGCGCCGTGTGGTGCATCGTGGCGCTTGCGCTCGTGGTCGGCCTGCTCACGTGGTTCACCGTCGGACTGCTCCTCCTGCTGCCCGTGCTCGTCTCACTCACGCACGAATCGAAGCGGCCCTTTCTCCTGCTGGCGCTGCCGCTCGTGGCGTTTCTCTCCGTGATGCACGGGCTGACTCCGCCCCATCCCGGTCCCGTCGTGGCCATCGATGCGCTCGGCGCGAAGCCCGGGCTCGTGCTGGTGCTCGCGCTGGTCGCGGGCATTCCCACGGCGCTGCTCGCCGGGCCGTTGTTTGCGCGATGGATTGTGGCGCGCTTGCCGGTATCGCCGCCCGCGGCGGCCGACCCGGCCGATGCGTCGAAGCCGCGCCCTCGTTTCACGGCGACGATGTTCGTGATCGCGCTGCCGATCGCGCTGATGTTGCTGACCACGATCAGTGAGCTGGTGTTGCCTGCGGGGCATCGGGTGCGGGACGCGCTGGCGTTTGTCGGACATCCCGTGACGGCGCTCACGCTCGCGGTTTTCGCGGCGCTGGGAATTTTTGGCCGCGCCTGTCGGTTCACTCGCCCGCAACTGCTGGGTTTTTCCGAGCAGAGCATTGCGAGCATTGGGTTGACGCTGCTTGTCGTCGGCGGAGGCGGCGGCTTCGCGCGCGTGCTGCGCGAGGCCGGTGTGGCGCACGCGCTCGGCTCGCTGGCGGGCAACCTCCACCTGCCGCCGCTGATCTACGGCTGGTTGATCGCGGCGTTCATTCGCGTGGCGACGGGCTCGGCGACGGTCGCGATTACGACGGCCGCCGGATTGCTGGCCCCGCTGCTCGCGGTGCAGCCTGAGATCAATCGCGAGCTAATGGTGCTCTCGCTGGGCTTTGGCTCGCTCGTCCTTTCTCACCTGAACGACGGCGGTTTCTGGATCGTGAAAGACTGTCTCGGCCTCACCGTCGGTCAGACACTGCGGACGTGGACCGTGGTGGAGACCATCATCGGCGTCGCCGGCCTCGGGTTCACGCTGCTGCTCGGAATCTTTTTCTAAGCCCCATCATGTCGCCGCCGCTCATCTTCGACGCGCACCTCGATCTCGCGATGAACGCCATCGAGTGGAACCGCGATCTCACGCGGCCGCTCGCTGAGATTCGCCAGAGCGAGGCCCACTTGCGGGACAAACCCGACCGCGGGCGCGGCACCGTTTGCCTCCCGGAAATGCGCCGCGGCCGAGTCGCGGTGTGTGTGGCCACACAGATCGCGCGGCTGCAGCACGACACCTTCAGTCCGGTTTTCGGCTGGCGTTCAGCCGCACAGGCGTGGGCGATGACGCAGGCGCAGCTGGCGTGGTATTGCGCGATGGAGGAGGCCGGCGAAATGATTGCGATCCGCGATGCCGCGACACTTGAGCGACATCTCGCCGCGTGGCGTGACGCCGATGATGCGACGGCGGCGCGACTGCCCATCGGCTACATCCGGAGCCTCGAAGGCGCCGACTCGCTCATCACCGTGGCGCACCTGGAACGGGCGTGGGCCGACGGGCTGCGCGCCATCGGACCGGCGCACTACGGTCCGGGCGTGTATGCCCAGGGCACGAATACCGAGGGGCCGTTTCCCGCGCGCGGCCTCGACCTGCTGCGCGCCGCCGATCAACTCGGGCTGATCCTCGATGTCACGCATCTCCGCGACGCGTGTTTCTGGCAGGCGTTGGAAATCTTCCGCGGCCCGGTGTGGGCGAGCCATCACAACGCCCGCGCCCTCGTGCCGCACCAACGTCAGCTCGCTGACGACATGTTCCGTGCGCTCGCCCAGCGTGGCGCCGTGGTCGGCGTGGCCCTCGACGCTTGGATGATGGTGCCGGGTTGGGAACGCGGAAAAACCACGCCGCAGTCGGCGCAACTACGGCTCACGCAGCTCGTCGAGCACCTCGACCATTACTGCCAGCTCGTCGGCAATGCCCGGCACGTCGGCCTCGGCACCGATCTTGACGGCGCGTTTGGCCACGAGCAGACGCCGCAAGATCTCGATTCGATTGCCGATCTCCAGCGGTTGCCCGAGCTATTACGCGCCCGTGGTTACAGTGAGGCGGACATCACCGGCGTGCTGCATGGGAATTTTCTCCGCTTTGTGCGCGCGGCGCTGCCGAGTGGATAGGCGGAGGATGGCCAACGGTAGGGCGGGGTCGCCGAACCCCGCCTTAGCCAACGATGTGACCCGGCTTGAAAGTAGGGCGGCGTCTGGGCCCCTCCCTTTTCGCACGTGGAATATCGGCCGGGAGGGCGGGTTTTTCCTCGCACAAAACCGCAACCACGCTTGGATTTTATCGCAACCATGCACTGGCCAGCACGTCTGGCGCGACTGTTGGCCGCACCTTCCAATCACCCCGAAACTTCCCTGAGCATGAACTCCATGAACCGCCGCCGATTCATCCTCAAATCCCTCGGGGCAACCTTGGCGCTGCCCTCGCTCCCGTCGCTGATGGCCAGCGTCCTCGGCGGCAATTCTGCCGTGCAGGCGGCCAAGGGTGCGGGGGCCGGGGCGAAACGCTTTGTCGCGGTCGGAAATCTGTTGGGCTATCAGTTGAAGAGTCTGTTTCCCGAAACGACCGGCACGGCCTACGAGCAGACCGCCCTGCTCAAGCCGCTGTGGGACGTGCGTAAGCACCTGACGGTTTACCGCGGGCTCGACCACGGCATCAAGGGCGGGCACTTCGCCGTCCATTCGTTTCTCTCGGGTGTCCTCAATTCGGAGGCGCAGAACCGGCCGCTCGGCAACGTCTCCCTTGATCAGTTCATGGCCGACGCGATCGGCCACCAGACGCGCTTCCCTTCTCTGACGGTTGGCTCCGAGGGCGGCATACACGGCGGCTGCCAGATTGCGTGGACGAAGGCCGGCGTGCGCGTGCCGCCGATCACGGGCCCGGCCGAGTTGTTTGACCGGCTCTTTGTCGGCGACACGCAGGAGCGCCTGGACCGCCGCAATCAGGAGAACCGGTTGCAAGCCTCCATTCTCGATAGCGGGCTGGCCGACGCGAACCGCCTCTCCAAGCAGGTCAACCGCGAGGACAAGGCTAAGCTCGATGAATATTTCACGTCGATTCGCGATGTGGAAAAGCGCCTCGAACTCCGCCAGCGCTGGGCCAGCCTGCCCAAGCCCCAGTCGCCCTTTGACCGGCCGTCCAACAAGAACCGCGTCGCGGACCTGCCCATGCTTTACGAGCTGATGGCGCTCGCGCTGCAAACGGATTCGACGCGCATTGCGACGCTGGAGATCGGCGGCGATTTCCTGCCGCAGGATCTCGGCATCGAAAAGGCCTACCACAGCCTCTCGCACCACGGCAACGACGAGGCTGCCATCAAGCACCTCATCACATTGGAGACCTATCAGATCGATCAGTTCGGGAAATTCCTCGCGCGGCTCTCCAAGATGCAAGACGGCGAGCGAACCCTGCTCGACTCGACCTCAGTGCTGTTCGGCAGCGGCATTAGCGACGCGAACTCGCATAAAAATAACGACCTTCCGATCCTCCTCGCTGGCGGTGGCTACCGCCACGGCGAGTTCAAGAAGCTTCCGGCGGCGGGCCCGAACAAGGTGCCGCTCTGCAATCTCTACGTCGACCTCGCGCAGCGCATGGGCGTGCAGGCGGACACCTTCGGCAACAGCACCGGCCGCTTCGGGCTTTCGTAAGGTGGTTGCCGGATTGTTATCGCCAGCCCGGCCCAGCCGGGCGCGGCTCCTCGCCGTGACCAAGCGTGCCGCGGTCCTAGGCCTCGCCCTGATCGCGACGTGCGCGCAGGCCGCGGAGTTGCCCCCGCAAAAAGCATTTTCCCAGTTCGCGTCCAAATACTGCCTGAAGTGCCACGACGCGAAAACCCAGAAGGGCGATCGCGAATTCGAGAGCTTCAAGCTGCCGCTCGCCAACGAAGCGGCGCTGATCGACGCGAAGGACATCATCGATCAGCTCACGCTGCGTGAAATGCCGCCGAGCAAGGCGGAGCATTTTCCGGCCGACGACGAGCGGCTCGCCCTCATCCGGCTATTGCGCGAGAGCATCGGGTCTGCGCGCGGCAAGATTGCGAGCACGGCCGGTCGCACGGTGATTCGTCGCCTCTCGAACCGCGAATATGAGAACACGCTCGCGGCGCTCTTCGGCCGTCGTGTGGACACGCTCGGGCTCACGGCGGATTTCCCGAAGGAGAAGGCGAGCGAGCACATCGACACCATCGGGAAGTCGCTCGTCACATCGGGCTTCCTGTTGGACCAGTATTTCCAATCCGCCAATCGCCTCGTCGATATGCGCCTCGGCCGACCGGAGATGGCGCCGCAGACCTGGACCTTCAACAGCCACTTCGTCCAATACGAGGAGCTGCAGGGGCCGCACAAGTCCGCCTTCAACTTCCGGTATCTCAATCTGTATGAGCAGCCGAACACGGACACGCGGCAGGGCGGCTACGGACACATCGAAGATTTTCTGAAGGGCGTGCCGGTCTCCGGCCTCTACGACCTCGAGGTCGAGGCGCAGGCGTTGCACCGCGATACGCACTACGACCCAACGATCTTCGGGATCGATTTCTCCGAGCCTTTCCTGCTCGGCGTTGTGCCCGGTGACGCCACCAAGAACCATATCCACTACCCGCAGGCGATCGAGCCGCTCCTCGCGCAGTCGGTGGTGCCCGATGAAAAACCGGAGCGGATCAAATTCCGTGTTTGGCTCGAAGCCGGCCAGACGCCGCGCTTCATCTTTCCCAACGGGCCTTACGAATCACGCTCGGCCGTCATCACAATCAACAAGCGCTACAAGGACGAGTTCGACGCCAAGTTCGCCAACGGGGGCGTCGGCCGCGCGCACCTGATCACCGGGAAGGGAAAGCTCCCGCACATCCGGATCAGCGAGGTCAAGATCGACGGCCCTGTCGCCGAGTCTGGCGGCAGCGCGGAGGAGATCGCCGTGTTTGGCGCGGGCGGCTTTCAGCCGAAGCAGGCGCTCGATCAGCTCTTCGCCTTTGGCGAACGCGCATATCGGCGTCCGCTCACCCGGGCCGACCGCGCCCTGATTCGGAAGACCTACGACACGCGGATCAGTGAAAAGGCGACGCCGCGCCAAGCCGCCCTCGATACGCTGAAGATGATGCTGTGCTCGCCGTCGTTTCTCTATCTCAGCGAGATCACGGCCGAAAAAGATGCGAAGCTCGGCCCCTACGATCTCGCGGCGCGTCTCTCCTACGCACTTTGGAGCGCGCCCCCCGACGCCGAGCTGACGGCCGTCGCCGCGTCCAAAAAACTGACCGATCCCAAGGAGATCAGGAAGCAGAGCGCGCGGCTGCTCGCGGACGACCGCGTCGGCGGCTTCGTGAACGCCTTCCTCGACGCTTGGCTGAATCTGCGCGATCTCGGCAGCCAGCCGCCGGCGCGCGATGCGGTGCGTGTGTATTACGCCGAGAATCTGCCCGAGGCGATGAAGACGGAGGTGCGCCTTTTCTTCCGTCATCTGCTCCGCGAAAACGGATCCGTGCAGCGGTTTCTCGATGCCGACTACACGTTTGCCGACAAGCGGCTCGCCAAACTCTACAACCTGCCCGAGCAGAAAACCCTTCGCCTTGCCGATGGCTTTCAGCGCGTCAGCCTCGCGGGCAACCGCCAGCGCGGCGGTCTGCTCGGCATGGCCGGCGTGCTCACCGTCAGTGCCAATGGCGTCGAGACGTCTCCGGTGACGCGCGGCGTCTGGGTTTCCGAAAACATCCTCGGCGTCAGGCCGCCCCCGCCGCCGGACGTGGTGCCGGCGATCGAGCCGGACGTGAGCGGAGCCACCACCATCCGCGAGCGGCTCGCGAAGCACCGCACTGATCCCACCTGCAATGAGTGCCACCGTAAGATCGACCCGCTCGGTTTCAGCCTTGAGAACTTTGATCCCGTCGGTCGCTGGCGCGCGACCTATGCGAAGCCCAAGGGCGATGCGCCGGCGCCGAAGGTGGATGCGAGCGGTGAGTTTGGTTCGGGCGAGACCTACGCTGACTTTCACGATTTCAAAAGCATCATCGTTGCGCAGCGGACGGACGCCTTCACCCGCCATCTTATCGAGCAGTTCCTCAGCTACGCCGCCGGCCGCCACATGGAGGGGGGGGATGATTTCGTGATCGAGGACATCCTGCAGGCGGTGAAGAAAGATGGCTACGGCCTGCGCGCCCTCGTCGTCGAGTCTCTCGCCAGTGAAATCTTCCGTTCGCGGTGAAGCTGACGATCCGTGCCGGAGGGAGTGAAGGAACTCTTTATCGTCACGGCGAGGCACCGGCCGCCGAAGCGTTCCCGCTGAAATTCTGATTGGAGTGGCGCGCTCGTCTCCGCCGGGCCCGCCATGATCGGCGATACTGCAGCGTCGGCGGCGCATTCCCTTCCCTTGACCAAGGTGAGGTGCGGGGCACACTGCCCCGCACCGCAACCTCTGATGGCCAACTTTATTATTGATGTCCCTGTGCCCTCCATGGGCGCCACCGTGAGCGAACTCACGGTCATTTCGCTCAAGGCGAAACCCGGTGATCGCGTGACCAAGGGCCAGAAGATCGCCGAGCTGGAGAGTGACAAATCCATCTTCGACTACGAGGCCCCGGCCGAGGGTGCTGTGCTGGCCCTGCCAGCCAAGGCGGGCGACGTGCTGCAGTCGGGGGCGCTGTTTCTCCGTTTGGAAACCGCGGACGAGAGTCTGCGCCACTTGGAGGCAAAGGCCGGGACCCAGGCCACGATCGTGCCCGCGGCGGCCAAGCCCGCGGTCGCGCTGATTTGGACGCCGCGCGCCACCAAGCTCGCTCAGGAGGCCGGGCTCGATCCGGCGACGATTACGGGCATCGAGGCCACCGGACCGGGCGGCCGGGTGTCGGGCGACGATGTCACGCGTTTTCTGGCAACGCGGAAATCGTAGTGGACGCGGTGCCGATGAGGCCTAAGTCTCCCGCCCGTTGAGCACGACAGCCGATACCGTTTGCATCGCCGGGGTGGGTTTCGCGGTTCCCGCGAATGTGCGCGCGAACAGCGAAATCCTAAAAGCCTTCCCGGATCGCACGGAGGAGGAGATGGTGCGGCTCACGGGCATTCGTGAGCGCCGTTACGCGACCGAGGACGAGTCCGCCACCGACCTCGCCAAGATTGCCGTGCAGCATGCACTGGATCAGGCCGGCATGTCGGCTGACCAAATCGACGGTATCATTATGGCCACGATCATTCCGGATCAGCCAGTGCCGTCGGCGGCGAGTTCGCTGGCGCGTGAATTGGGCATCCCCCGGGCGCTGGCCTTCGATTTGAACGCGGCGTGCTCGGGCTGGCTCTACGCGCTGGAAGTCGGGCGGGCGTTCATCCTCGCCGGCACGGCGCGCAACGTGATCGTCGTCACCGCGGAACTCCTCTCGCGCATCACCAACCCCGAGTGCCAGGACACGGCTTTCCTGTTCGGCGACGGCGCGGGCGCGGCCATCCTGACCGGCGGCCAGGGCGGACATCGCTTGCATCGCATGGGCCTGTCTGGCGACGCTGAGCAATTCGAGTCGATTCAGCGCACAGGCGGCGGCGCGCGGATGCCGTGGCCCTCGTTCCCGGGCGGCGACATGGAGGATTTTTATCTCCAGATGGACGGTGCCGCGGTCTTCAAGCACGCGGTGATCGGGTTTGCCGAGCAGATCGAGCAGACGCTCGCCCGCGAAAACCTGAAGCCCGATGAAATCGCGTGGATTGTGCCGCATCAGGCCAACGAGCGCATCCTCAAAGCCGTGAGCAAACGCGTCGGCATTCCCTACGATAAGTTTGTCGTGACCATCTCGAAATACGGCAACACGAGTGCGGCGAGCGTCTCCATGGCGCTGGGCTGGGCCGCGGAGGAAGGCATCTTCACCGACGGCGACAAAATCATCTTCTGCAGCGTCGGCGCGGGCCTGACTTTCGCGGGCGGGTTGTTGGAGTGGTGAGCGCGCGGCGCGAGCGGGCTCCGTTGTGGGGCGGGGCTCTCCCGACCCCGCCGGTTTGAGCGGTTCTCGTGATCCGTTCTCGTTTGCCTGATCCACGGCGTGGGTCGGTGAGCACGCCCGACACCAAGCCTCGCTCATCCTTGGTTCTGCAGCTCGTAGCTCAGGATGCTCAGCGCATACGCCGCGGCCGTTTCGCAGCGCAGCACGAGCGGCCCGAGCGTGACCGGTTCGAATCCGGCGCTGTGCGCCCGGCTCATTTCGGCTGGCGTGAAATCCCCCTCCGGTCCGATCACCCAGAGTGCGCTGCGCGGGGCGCGCTGGTGCGCGGCGTGAAACGAGGCGAGGATCGCTTTGAGCGACTTCGCGCCCGGTTGCAGGCTCGCGATGAGTTTCAGGTCATAACCCCGCGCGGATTCCATGAAGGCGGCGGCATTTTGCACCGGCAGGATTTCAGGGACGAAGGGATTGCCGCATTGCTTCGCGGCCTCCAGCGCAGCGGTCTGCCACTTCTCGATTTTCCTTTCCGAGCGGTCGCCATCGAGGTGGACCTGGGTGCGCTCGCTCGCGAGCGGCACGATGCGCCGCACGCCAATCTCCGTCGCTTTCCGCACGATGGCGTCCATGAACTGACCTTTGGGCAGCGCCTGCCCGAGCGTGATTTCGTAGGGGAGGGGTTGGAGTTTTTGTTTGAAACGCACCTTGAGCACGGCGGCGTTTTTCTGGTCGGCCGCGAGCTCGCAAATCCATTCGCTTCCCCGGCCGTCGAACGCGACCACGGTGTCGCCGATACGCGCGCGATTGACGACCACGAGGTGGTGCGACTCGTTGGACGTGAGCGTGAGCTCAGCCGGATCGGCCGTGGCCGGCGTGCAGAAGGCGCGGAAGTCGGGCATGAGGAGAAGTTGAAAGTCGAAGGGTGAAAGTTGAAAGACGGAAAGCCGGCGGTAGCTGCGCCCCGTGGCTTGCGAGCGCCTCTTCTTTCAACTTTCACCCTTCAACTTTCAACTGTGTCGCATCGCTCAGTGCCCGAAAACAGCAAGGGCACCGGGATTTGAACTCCGGTGCCCGTGCCGACTGGAACTGCAACCGATGATTTTTCCCAAAAAACCGGTAACTAACCCGGGCGAGATGCGGGGCGCAACCGGTCGTTCAAAACGGGCGCGCACCTCGCCGCTGTCCGAGGTGGACCGGCCGCTCCGCGGGCGGTGGATTGGGAGCGGTTGCGAGCCTTGGCTCGCCGCGCGCGGAGCGCACGGCCCAGCAAGAATCTTTTCGTGCAGCAAAAGTGAGCTGCGCCCTCAAAACCGGTCCGCCAGAATTTGGCGTGGACACGGCGCGGCGCGTTTTCCAGTTTCCGCCGACGCTCCCATTGCCCGGGTGGCGGAATTGGCAGACGCAGTAGACTCAAAATCTACCGACGAAAGTCTTGTGGGTTCGACCCCCACCCCGGGCACCACTCTCTGTCAGAGGTAAATCGACCCTAGGCGGTCTTCACTCATACCAAATTCTGTGTGACGTGATTCGGCGAACTCTTGCTCGCCGACCTCAGCAACTTTCTTCGCGTAGCTGCGACCAACATCGCTTTCGTAGAAAGCATTCGCGGCTTTGATTTCCTCCAGCGTCAGCTTGTCTGCGTAAAGTTTCGCACTCATGGCCCGCGCTTCTTCATAGCTCAGCTCTTTCGCTACTTCGTCCCACACTGCAGGCGGGAGGTTCAGCGGTGCGTAAGTCTTCTGGAGCGTGCGCGTGATGCTAGCCAGCATCCGAGGGAGCGAATCATCGTAGCCGAGATGAGGCAGGAGCTTGTCGACTTCGCGTGCTTTCACGGCGGCGTCATCCGCCCTCAAGCCGCACGCAATTCCGATCAGCAGCAAAGCAAAGAGGTATCGCACAAATTTTTCCCCGAACCGTGTTATTCGACACCACTGCGTTTTTGCCCGCAAAGTCGGCCTAAACCGCAGGACAAAGACTCGCCGAATTTGAAGGGAGAAATTTTCGTTCTGGTCATACCGAGCTCGGTTGCTCGCTTGCGCCGGGCGGCTACTGCCTTCAAGGCCGCCCACTATTGAAAGTCGAGGGAGGATTGAAGCGCGCGGACGATAGGCAGCGGCGAACCGAATAAACTGTTTCCGGCTGGTGCTCATCGAAGCGCCGCCTACATTCACCCGCCTTCAACACCCGGTGGCGGCAACACTTGCGCTTGTTTCCGTCCGGCCTCATTGAGCCCAACCGGATAACACGGAAAACGGAACACCACTCGTGCGGCGATTTTTCACTTTTAACTATTGGCGCAAGAATTTGCCCAAGCTACGCGCGGCCACCGGGCGGGCGCATCTGGCCGCCAGCTTCAGCAATCGCTGTTGGCCCCGGATAATCCGGCCCGCTTCGACCTATCGGCGGACGTTGGCGCGGCGCACGCGGGTGGTGGCAATCATCGGCTCGCTTGGCAAGACGACGACGACCGCGCCGTCGCCGCGGCCCTCGGGATCCCGCTGCGCCGGGTGACTGATCAAAACGCGTTTGCCTCGGTGGGGTTTGCGATGCTGCGGATCCTGCCTTGGCACCGCCATGCGGTGATCGAAGTCGGGATTGGCGGGCCGGGGCAGATGGCCGTCTACCGTGACATCGTGCAACCCGATATCGTCGTGGTGACCTCGGTTGCCAGTGAGCATCTGCGCTCGCTACGCACGCTTGAGGTGACGCGCGCCGAGAAATCGGAGATGCTGCGGCATCTCCCGCCAAGTGGATTGGTCGTATTGAACGGCGACGATCCCAACGTGCTCTGGATGCGTGAGACGACTCGCGCCCGCGTCGTCACCTGCGGCTTCGCGGAGACGAACGATGTCCGCGCCACCGACGTCGTCCTGGATTGGCCGCGCGGGATGGTGTTTCGCCTGCACGCGCCAGGCGAGGCCCCCACGACCATTCGTTCGGGGCTCATTGGCCGCAGGTTCGTTTATTCCGCGCTGGCCGCCATCGCCGTGGGGCGCGAAGAAGGCGTGGCGCTCCCGCAGATCGCGCGCGCGCTCGAGAAAATCCGTCCGGTGGAGCAGCGCCTCGCACCCGTGGTGACGCCTGCGGGGGCGGTCCTGTTGCGCGACGATTTCAAATCCACGCTCGAGTCGATCGACGATGCCCTTGACGTGCTCTTCGAGATTCCGGCTCGTCGCAAGATCGTCGTGCTCGGTGACGTCACTGATTGCCCCGGAAATCTACGCGAAACCTACCGCCGGCTGGGTGACCGCATTGGCCGGGGCGCCAACCAGGCGATCTTTGTCGGGGGTGACAACTGCCAGGCGTATGCGGCCGCCGCCTTTCGGGCGGGGATGCCACGTGAGGCCATGCAGAAAGTGGGTGATGACATCGCTGCCGTGATCGCCGCCCTGCCGACAGACTTGGGCGAAGGCGACGTCGTCCTTATCAAAGGGCGCCTCAAGCAGCGGCTCGGACGCGTCGCGCTGGCTCTGCTGGGCCGGAAGGTAAAATGTCGCATCGCCTCTTGTCCGATCGGCGATTCGATCACGTGCGACAAATGTGAGTTACTCGAAAGTGGTTGGAAGCATCCCTTGACGGGCAAGCCGATGTGACGGAACTGGGCCGATTTCGGCGGTGAGCTTTGGGATCATGCGCCGGCGAACGCGCAGCAGCAAGAGGGCATAGCTCGGGGAGTTTACTTCATCGCCTCGTAGCGCACCTGCGCGGGGATTTTATTATTTTCGAATTTCGTGTCGGGCCCGAAGGGCGGCCACGCGAGCGCACCGAACCACGCGGGTTTCTCCCCGCGAAAGAGGCTCGCCGGGAGCTCGCTCGCGCCGAGGGTTTCGGTGGCGGGCACGGCCTTGTCTTTGAAATTATAGTTTCCGCGGAGGAGCGTCGTCGCCTTTACGTCGAGATCGAGTTCTTGGAATCCGCCGGCACCCGCCGTCTTGCCCCAGTCGGCCCACGTTTTGCCGCGACTCGGTTGCGCGGTTCCGGTGTGGCTGCCGTTACCCATGTTCGGCATGCCGAACGCGTAGATGAGGTGCTGCGCGTAGGTGAAGGCGCCGTCGCGGTTGTCATACTCCCAGACGCTGCCAGAGCGGCCGAAAACATTGCCGATGATCGTGTAGGCGCGGGTGAAGCGGTTCAGGTTTACGCAGACCCAAAATTGGTTGGCGTGGCGCGACGTGCCGTGAATCCAATTGCGAAACAGGGTATCGTGCGAAGCGCTCCCGTGATAGCCGTCGCTCTGGATTTTTGGGGCATAGTTTCCCTCGTAGAGATTGAAGCTGTTGTGCGCACCATGATTGGTGTTGATCGCGCCGCCGAGCAGATCGCTCTGCACGCCACGGTCGTCGCAGAAGTTGTAGGCGAAGACGCTGCCGCAGGTGTTGGTCACCTCGATGTGGGGCAACGCCTCGGCGAGCACATTATCCTCCACGAGAAAAGACGAGCAGCCGCTGAACATCAGGCCACCGCCATCGGGCCCCATGGGTTTGGTGCGCTTCGCGAGGTAGCACTGTCGAACCTCACATTGGAGGGAATCCATGAGCAGGAAGTGCCAGTTCGGAACATTGAGGATCGAGACGTTTTTCACCCAGCACGCGTAACTGTTGGCCATGACCAACGGCGAATGGCGCGTCGCGGAATTGGCCCCGTTGATCGTGAGGTCCTCGATGCCGACGAATTCGACCTGCCCATCCGATGACAACAGATTCGGCGCGAGCGCTTCGGGTAGATCGAAGAGGAGCGCCGGTGAAATCGTGACGGAGGTTGGCGTCGTGGCGACGATCCGGGTCGTCTGCTTTCGCAGGTAATCGCCGCCGCCGGTCGCCAGCACGGGCAGGGAGGGATCGTTCTTCAAGGCGATCTGGCAGATCTGGCCGATGCCGCGATTGGGGTAGGCCGCCAGTCCGGCGGTGTCCATTTGGAGAATGGTCGCACCCTTGGTGGGGCTGCCCGTGATGCTGAGCCGCGGGCTGTCGCCCCAGAAACCGTTTCGCATCGTGAGAAATTTGACGTCGATCGCGCCGCCACGCCCGGAGTTGTAGGCCATGAGGATCGTCTGGTCTGGGCCGGCGCCGCGGATCGTGACCCGGCTCTTGTTCACGGTGATCGCGGCGTTGATCCGATACATGCCGGCTGGAAGGTAGATCACCTCGCCGTCCTTGGCCGCGGCCAGCGCCTGCATGATCGCGGGCTGCGCATCCGTGGCGCCCGAGTTGTCGGCGCGGTAGGGTGGCTGCGTGACATCGATCAATGTCGAGCGGTTCGCTGGAATTCCGCCTGGCACACCGACGGTCACGCCCGGCCGCCAGTCGGCCAGCCGCTCCGCGGGGACGAGGCTCGCGCCGGGATGGGGTGAGGGCGGAGGCGGCTGCGCGTTCGCCCCTAACAGGAGGAAGAAGAACAAAAGGTGCGTGCCGCCGCGCCGGACACCGGAGAGAAAACTCATGGGTCGGATATTGGGCTTTTCAGGCGCGGTGTCGAAATCGGAGTCATCACGTATTTCTCGCGCCAAATCCCGCTGGCCATCGACCTTCACCCAAATTGCAGGCTTCCCAACCGCCCCCGAATCCCGCTTGGATGGCACGGTGATTTCGCGTTCGGCCGCATGCTGCGTGTCGTCGTGCCGTCCCGGCTTTCGTTTCCACCCTTCCACCTCAACTCCCTTCATCCCTCATGAGAATCGGCATTAATACCTTCCTCTACACCTCTCCGTTCACGACCGAGAGCGTGAAACTCTTCCCCAAGTTCAAGCGCTGGGGCTTCGATACCGTCGAGATTCCGATCGAGGATCCGTCGCACATCGACACCGCCGTCGTGCGCGTGGCGGCGGCCAAGGCCGGCATCGCCATCGGCAGCGTGTGCGCGGCGATGGGGCCGGGTCGCGATTTCCGCGGGACGGCCGAAGAGCAGAAGACCGCGATGGACTACTGCACCGCGCTCCTCGATCAGGCAGCCGAGCTCGGCTGCCCGCGCTTGATCGGACCGGTCTATTCCGTCGTCGGCAAGGCCGATGCGGTTGAGCCCGCCCAGCGCAAAGTCGAGTGGGCGCTCGTGGTCGCCAATCTCAAGAAACTCGCGAAGCACGCCGAGGCCCGAGGGGTCACGATCTGCATCGAGCCGTTGAACCGGTTTGAAACCGATTTCCTCAACACCTGCGATCAAGGCTTGAAGCTGGTGAAGGCCGTCAATTCGCCCGCGGTGAAGCTCCACCTCGACACCTTCCATATGAATATCGAGGAGAAGGATCAGGCCGCCTCGATTCGGAAGGCGGGCAAATACCTCGCGCACTTCCACGCCTGCGGCAGCGACCGCGGCACGCCCGGCGGCGACCACATCGCCTGGCCCGCGATCGTCAAGGCGCTCAAGGCCATCGGCTACAAGGGCGACGTCGTGATCGAATCCTTCACGACCGATGTGAAGGTCATCGCCCGCGCCGCCGCCATCTGGCGCACGATCGAGCCGCGCCGCGACGACATCGCGTTGAACGGCCTGAAGTTCCTCCGCAAGGCGCTCAAATAAGGCGCGGAGCGTTAAAGTTTTTCCTGCGAAAACGCGCGTCACTTTCGGGGCGCGCGTTTTTTTGAGTGTCAGCCGCTCGGTCTCCCTTTCGTTTCCTTCTTTGACCCCATGAAATCGAACTCCCGCCTGATCGTTTTCCTCGTTGCGTGCTTCGTTTGTGGCTCTGCATTCGCGGCGTCCGCGGCCCGGCCCAATGTCGTCATCTTCCTCGCCGACGACCAAGGCTGGGGTGACCTCGGTGCGACGGGTAACACCATGGTGCGCACGCCCGCGATCGATTCGCTGGCGCGCGACGGGGCGCGGCTCGACCGTTTCTACGTCTGCTCGGTGTGCGCGCCCACGCGCGCCGAGATGCTCACCGGCCGCTACCATCCGCGTGGTGGCGTGCGCGGTGTATCAACGGGCCAGGAGCGGCTGAACACCGACGAGAAAACCCTCGCCGATGCGTTCAAGGCTGCGGGCTACGCCACGGGCGCATTCGGCAAATGGCACAACGGCAGCCAGTGGCCCTACCACCCCAACGCGCGCGGTTTCACAGAATACTACGGCTTTACCTCCGGCCATTGGGGCGAGTATTTTGATCCGCCGCTCGAGCACAACGGCCAGCGTGTGCGCGGCACAGGCTTCATCGCCGACGACCTCACGAGCAAGGCGATCGCGTTCATCGAAAAAAATCGCGAGCGCCCGTTCCTTTGCTACCTGCCCTATAATACACCGCACTCGCCCTTCGCCGTGCCCGAAAAATACTGGCAGCGTTTCAAGGACAAGCCGATCACGCAGTGCGGTCCTGACGGGGCCGACGAGACCGTGGATATCACCCGCTGCGTCCTCGCGATGACGGAGAACCTCGACGACAACGTCGCGCGCGTGCTGCGCCGGCTCGATGAGCTCAAGCTCGCCGAAAACACCATCGTCATCTATTTTTCCGACAACGGTCCGAACAGTTTTCGCTACAATGGCGGCATGAAAGGCCGCAAGGGCAGCACCGAGGAGGGCGGCGTGCGCTCGCCGTTTTTCATCCGCTGGCCCGGCAAGATCAAACCCGGCTCGACCGTGCGCGAAATCGCCGGCGCAATCGACCTGCTGCCCACGTTGACAAAATTCGCCGGCATCCCGCTCCCCGGGACCAAGCCGCTCGACGGCCGCGATCTCTCGCCGCTGCTGCTCGGCGGCGGCAGCGCGACCGCTTGGCCGGAGCGGACGATCTTCTCCCATCAAAACGGCAACGTGAGCGCGCGCACGCAGACCCACCGCCTCGACAGCCGCGGCGCGCTTTACGACATGATCGCCGATCCCGGCCAGCAGCGCGACATCGCCACCGAGCAGCCTGCGCTCGCGAAAAAACTTTCCGACTCCGTCGTCGCGTGGCGCAAGGATGTGCTCGGCACACCTAACTCCGCTGCGGCGGCCGGCGCCGACGCGACTGCCGCGACCAACGCCAAGGGCAAAAAGAAAGCCAACGCCGCCGGCGGTGGCGCCGGCCTGCCGCCTGACAGCCGGCCGTTCACCGTCGGCTACGCCGAGTTTCCGATGACTCCGCTCCCCGCCCGCGACGGCGTTTCCCACGGCACGATCCGGCGGAGCGCGAACGCACCCAACAGTTCCTACTTCGTCAACTGGACCAGCAAGGACGACGCGATCACCTGGGACATCGAGGTCAACACGACCGGCACCTACGAGGTGGCGATCGACTATACGTGCCCCGTGCCCGATGCCGGCTCGGCGATCGAGCTGAGTTTCAACGGCGCGAGCCTCGCCGGTAAAGTTGCCCCCGGTTGGGATCCCCCGCTCTACACGAACCAAGACACCCTTCCGCGTCCCGCCGGCGAATCGAAGATGAAGGAATTCCATCTCCTCCAGCTCGGCACCGTGCGCCTCGAAAAAGGCCGCGGCACCCTCACGCTCCGCGCGACGCAGATCCCCGGAAAATCGGTGATGGACATGCGGCAGGTCACGCTGACGCTGAAAAAATGAGCACCGCGTATTCGAAACTGAGTTGCCGCGATTTTCTCGTGACCCCGCTCAGGATCGATGGCGCACTCAGTTTAGTTTTATTTGGCTGGGTGGTCTTGCTTCATGCGCCTGCATGGGGTGCCGATGCGACGCGCGCTTTTGCAGACATCGGTCGCTGGACCGTCGAGCAAATGTCGGGCGGAACGGTGAAAGTCCGCGCTGGAGCGATCGAGATCGAAGACGCCGCGGGCTGCACGCTGTGGTGGCGGGAGAAACTTACGGCGCCCGTCGCGATCAGCTACACCGTTACCGTGATCGATCGCGGCGGGCCGCACGATCGCGTGTCGGACATGAACTGCTTCTGGATGGCGAACGACCGTCGCTCGCCCGCGGCGCCATTTGCGGCGGAGCACGCGCGCAGCGGTAAATTTTCCGACTACGATTCGCTGCTGACCTACTACGTTGGCTACGGCGGCAACAACAACACGACCTCCCGTTTCCGCCGCTACGACGGCACCGCCGCACGCCCGCTCCTGCCCGAACACGATTTGGCCGATAAGAAATTCCTGCTCGAACCCAACCGCGCCTACCGCATCCGGCTCGTCGCGCGGGACGGCCGCGCGGAATTTTGGCGCGACGGCGAACGCATTTTCACCTTCACCGATCCGGCGCCGCTGCAGAACGGTTGGTTTGCGCTGCGCACCGTGCGGAGTCACCTGCGGATTGAGGATTTCCGGATCGAGCGGCTGGCGAAGTGATCGCGCGTGTCTTGATGTAGGGCGGGGTC
>JANNEY010000516.1:0-21030 GCA_031379235.1 Opitutaceae bacterium
GTGAGCGCTTTTTGGGCAGGTGCACCGCGCGCGGCGGCGGATTTTTCGAGGAGCACCTCCGGCAGGTGGCAGTTCGGGGCGGTGATGCCGGTGCGGGCCGGGTAGAGGCCGGTGAGGATACTGGAGCGGGTGGGGGAGCACAGCGGGCTGGCGGAATAGGCGCGCTCGAACCTCATGCCGCGTTGCGCGAGGGCATCGATATTCGGGGTTTCGTGAAACCTACTGCCGTAGAGTGAGAGGTCGTTCACGCCAAGATCGTCCGCGTGGATGAAGACGACGTTGAGCCGGGCGCTCCGGGCGGCGGCGAAGATCGCGGGAGTGGTGACGCAGAGCGTCAAAGCGCCGATGAACAGGGCAGGGGTTTTCATGATCTGACAGAAGCCGCGGGCGCGAGGGTTAGGGGTTCGTGAGTTCGGCGCGTTCGGCGGAGTATTTTTTCAAAAGCTCATCGAGGCGGTGGTTGATTTGCACTTCGGTGCCGACGACCAGCCAGTAGCGATAGCGATACGTGGACTTCGGGCCGAGGTTCACGCGATCGATGGGCGCGACGTGCATGCACGGACCGGCGGCGGGATCATCGCTGGCGCCACCGCCGTGCGGGCCGAAGTTCCAGTTCTGCGTCGCCGTGGGACTAAAGATGGCGACGCCTTGGCCATCGGGCGCGAACACGGCCATGATATTGTGGGGAGGCTTCGTGCGGCCCCACGGCGGGCCGGGTGGTTGCGACTCATCGCGCCACTGGCCGTCGCCGAGATAACTTTTCACCGTGCGGAAATTGCGCGTGAAGTAACACGCGGGGATTTCTTGTGGGGAGAGCTTCGCCGGGCCCCAGCGGTCGCCGTCGGTGCGTTGCGCGATGAACTCGTTTTTCACGAGGACCACGTTGGTCATGCCCGGTTCAAAGCCGGTCCACTGGCGCATGAGCGCGGCGGCGGGTTCGCTCGGCATGTCCCACAGGTTCGGAATGGTTTCGCCGTAGAGCGTGGCGGCGTCGAGACGCTTGAACTCGGTGACGCGCGCCCAGGAGGCGACGCCGCCGCCTTGGATGGGATTCCAAGACCACGGACTCCACGATTTGCTCTGGCCTTCGGCGCGGCGGTCGAGGCGGAGGCCGGCGTAGTAGGACTGCTGGATGAGACGGCCGGGGTCGGCGGAGTTCACCATGTTTTTCGGATACGCGGTCCACGAGAGGTAGGTGATCGCGGCGCCCTTCGCACGGTCGATCCCAACTTTGACGGTGCCGTTGTCGAGCGTGAGGAGGTCTTCGCCGCGCGGGCCGATGTTCTCGGTCGCGGCAGGAGCTGCGCCGGCGGCGAGGTAAGCGATCGCAAGAGCAAGCGCGATGGGTCGCCGGGGATTCATGGGTAATTGCCCGGGACGATTACTTCGTCGCCATCGTGGGGGTCCACCAAGCGTCGAGTTGCTTGGTCAACTCGCGGACGCGGTCCGGTTGTCGGGCGGCGAGATCGATTTTCTCCCATGGATCGCTTTTCAAATCGTAGAGTTCCGGCTTTTCGTTCGGCCGGTTGCGTGGGTCGGGCACGATGAGCTTCATCCAGCCGTCAATAATCCAGCGGTGCTCAAGACTGCGCGTGGGCACATCGACGTCGGCGATATTGTGCGCGTATTGCTCGCCGTGAATAGCGGTGCGGGCGGCGACGGCCTTGGCGTCGGTGAGGTTGAGACCGGGAAGATTTTTTGGGAGCGGGGTTTTCAGCAACGCGGCGAGGGTGGGCCAGAGATCGATGTTGCTCGCAAGGTGATCGCGATCCATGCGCGGTGCGATCTGGCCGGGCCAGGAAATCATGAGCGGGGTGCGATTGCCGCCCTCGTAGGGCGTGAGTTTCGAGCGCGGCGCGAAACGGTTGGCGGTCTCGGGATTTTGGATCCAACCGTTGTCGGTGGTGAAGACGACGATGGTGTTTTCCCGGAGGTGTTTTTGATCGAGGTAGGCGAGGAGTTCGCCGCAGGTGCGGTCGAACCATTCGACGCTGGCCCAGTAGCGTGCGACCGGCTCGCTGGGGGCGAGCTTGAGGTATTTCGCGAGGAGGTCAGCGGGAGGAGTATGCGGGGCGTGCGGCAGCATCGGGGCATACCAGACGAGCCACGGCTGAGTGCCGGCGCGCTCGATAAAGTGCGTGATCGGCGCGAGGCCCTGACGACCAATCTCCAGTCCGATACCGCCGTGACGGTCGCCTTTGCCGGTGCCGACGGTCATCGCTTCACTGAAGCCGGCGGATTTTACGGGATCGCCTTCCCACCATTTGCCCGTCTCGAAAGAACGATAGCCACCGGAGGTGAGGTCGCGGATGAAATTGGGTCGCGAGCGGAAGTTTTCGATGATCGTTTCGTAGTAGCGCGCGTATTTCGGATTGGCGCGGCCGGTTTGGGAATTGACGCCGGCGTCGGGGAGCGTGGGGTCGTTGCCGGTGACGCCGTGTTGATGCGGATAGAGGCCGGTCGCGATGGTCGAGAGCGACGGGCGGCAGAGCGGCACGGGTGAATAGCCGCGGGCAAACGTGAGCGATTGCGCGGCGAGTTTATCGAGGGCGGGCGTCGCGATGTGTGGATGCCCCATGAAGCCGAAATCTTCCCAGCCCTGGTCGTCGGAGATGATGACAACGATGTTGGGCCGCGCGGCGGGCGGGGTGGCGGGGGCGGCTGCAACCGCGAGCGGTGCGGATAAAACACCAAGCAAGGTCAGCAGGAAAACGGGGGATATTTTTTTCATGGAGCGGGAGTGACAGAAAGGGGTGGGAGAGGTGACGGATCAGCGCGCTTTTTTTGAATCCGCCTGCGTGGCGTCGAGGTATTCCTGCACGGAATAGTAGGTCGCCTTGCCGTAGAGGCGGGCGTCTTCCTCGACGAGTTCCGTGCTGTTGAAACGCCACGCGTCGCGCTTGCTCGCCATGAGGGCGGCGAGTTGGGCATCGAGTTCACCGCGCAGTTTCGCGTGAGTGGGATCGGTGGCGAGGTTGGTCATTTGCGCGGGATCGCGCTGATTGTCGAAGAGCACCCACGGGGCGTTTTCGTAGCGCGCGTAGGTGTAGCGGTCGGTAATGAGGCCGCGCCACGGCGTGGTGATTTGATCGGGGCGGTAGGGCACGAAAATCTGCAACAGCACGGCCGCGGGGCCGGCGGTCGTTTGGCCGAGCGCGACGCGTGAGAGATCGGCGCCCTGCATTTTTTCGGGCACGGGCAGTCCGGCGAGACCAAGGAGCGTCGCCGGCATATCGATATGGCTGAACAAGGTGTCGACCACCTGGCCGGCGGGGATGCGGGCGGGCCAACGGATAAGGCCGGGCACGCCGGCGGATTCTTCGTGGGGCTTGCGCTTTCGGCGCATGCCGTGGGAGCCGAGCATGTCGCCGTGATCGGAGGTGAAGAGGATGATCGTGTTCTCGTCCTGGCCCGTGTCCTTCAAGGTTTGCAGGAGTCGGCCGACTTGATCGTCGATGGCGGTGATCGCGGCGTAGTAGGCGGCGAGTTCTTCGCGGCCGCCGGTCTTGACGTAGGTGGCGTTGGGGGAATCGGGCCGACGATATTTTGCGGGGATGGCGTTGCTCGCGGGTAAATTCTCGCTGTTCGGCTGCCAACTTATCGGCGGCGTTATTTTCGCCGGGTCGTAGCGCTTCATGTAGTCGTCGGGCGCGCCGTAGGGATCGTGAGGCGGCCCCATCTGCATCATGAGAAAAAACGGACGCTCGGTTGACTGGGTCTTGATGAACTCCACGGCGAAGTCGCACGTCGCCTCGGGTTCGAACTTGGGCACGAGAATCATCTCGGGCGTGTCGCGGAAATAGTAGGGCAGAAAGTGTTGGTGGTGGCACTCGTAGGCCGCCCAGAAATCAAAACCCTGTCGGCGCGGTCCCGGCGGGACGAAGCCGGGCTCGCGCGGACCGCCGTCGAGGTGCCACTTGCCGACGAAACCCGTGCGGTAACCGGCATCGCGGAGGATCTCGGCGATGGTCGTCTCCGATTCGCGGAGCCGGAGATCGTTCGCCATCATTCCGTTTACTTGCGGATAAGTGCCGGTGAGCAAGATCGCGCGGGCCGGGCAGCAGACGGGGACGTTCGCGTAGGTGCGTTTGAACCGGATGCCCTCGCGCGCCAGGCGGTCGATGTTGGGCGATTGCACATCGGGATTGCCGGCTACGCCCATCGCCGAGGCGCGCATTTGGTCGGGCAAGAGCAAAATGATGTTCGGGCGCGGCGCTGCAGCCGCGTGGGCGACTCCCCCTGCGATCAGGAGGGCGGCAACGATGAGGAGATGTCGCAGAGGGAGTCGCATTGCCTTCATAGGGTCTTCCGGGAATCTTAGCTGGGCGGTTTAGAAACGCATCGAAACGGAGCTGTCGAACGAGCGCGGGACGCCGTAGCCGCCGCTGCTGATATAGTAGGCCCGGTCCGTCACGTTTCTCAGCCCGAGGCTGAAATTCGCGGTGCGCCCCGTGAGCTTCGTCGCGTAGGTGAAGACGAGATCGAACTTGGTGTAGCCCGGCAGTTGGTTGTCGACGGTATCGGGGGTGGCTCCGCTGGCGCTGCGGCGGTCGCCGACGTAGTTGCCCGTGACGATTACGCCGAGACCCTTGAGCGTTCCCTCGCGGAAAGAATAATTGCTCAGGAAGTTGACCTGATGGGAGGGCGTGTTTTGCGGGCGCAGGCCGATCGCGAGTGGGTTCACGTTAAACAGCGCTTTGGCATCAATGTTGGAGTAGCCCATCACCAGTCGCCAGTGCGGGACGGGGCGGTAGGATAAGTCGGTTTCGATGCCCTTGCTCTGATCCGAGCCTCCGCTGGTGATGTTGAACCCCGGGTGCAATGGATCGGCGATCAACGTGTTCGTGAGCTCTTGGCGAAACGCGGTGACTTGGCCGGAGAGTTTCCCTCCGAGGAAGTCGGTGAACTTGATGCCGTAGTCGACGCCCTTGCCGGTCAATGGATCCAAAGTCTGCCCGTCGAAGCGGAGGCCGGAGTTGGGCACGAAGGATTGCGCGCGACTGATGAACGCGGCGACGTTGGGCGTGAACTTGTATGATACGCCGTAATACGGGGTGTTCACCTTGAAGGGATTTCCCGGCACGATGGCCTGACCGGCCGGTTTGCGGCTGTAGCCGTCGTCGTGGCGGTTGCCGCCGAAGACGTTGGTGTTCTGAAAAAACTCGGCTTGGAAGCCGGCGGACAGAGCGTCGTAGATGCCGTAAAACGGATTGGGTGTGCCGACCGTGGCGTTGGCCTGGCTGCCGAAGGCGTAGACGGGGTTGTCGATATTGAGCGGCGCGAGCGTGTTTGCGGGCGTCTGGAGATTGACGACCATGAACTTGCCGTAAACGCGCTCCCAGCCGGCGTAGGCCTTCAGCTTCACGTGGGGAAAGGCCCAGTTGCCCAACAGATCGGTGCGGGCGGTGGCGTCCTGGTTTTTTTGGTTCAGGAGCAGGGCATTGGAACGCGCGATCGTGCGGGCGCCAGTGGCGGGATTGATCGTGACGAACTGGCCGAGGCCGTTGGGCCGCCATTGCGTGTGGTGCGTCATCGATTGAAACAACGAGCCCCGGATTGAAAGCCAGTTGGAAAAGCGGTGGTCGATATTTACGCCGCTGAGCGCCGAACCAATGTTGATGAACGCGTCTGGACCGAACGGATTGAAGTCTTCCCGGTGACGAAAGCGCCGGTAGTTTCCGACGCCCGGCCCGAGCGTGAGATAGAGCGGGCGGGTATCGGCCAGATTCAGCTTCCGCCGGAGATATTGATAGTCGGCGGAAATCGTCGTGTCGCGAAAGAGCTTGTAGCTCAGCGAAACAAACGGTGACCACTTTTCCTGATGTTCGAATTCGCGAAACGTGTCGTTCGCCGAATACGCGAGCGCGACGCGATACAGCAGTTTACCCTCCTTCGTGAGGGGGATGGCGCCGTTGTTCTCCACCTCGGTGCGATACGTTTGGAAGGAACCATAGGTCTGACGAATAGAGGAAAACGCTTTCCCGGTGGGTTTCTTGGTGACGTAGTTCACGAAGCCGCCCGCCTGCACCTGTCCACCGAAAAAAGACGACGGTCCCTTGATGATTTCCACGCGTTCAATCGAGATCGGATCGACCGGTGCGAAGCCGCGAAAGCCATCGCGATAGACGAACGATGCCGACACGCCGCGGAAACGAAACGTGAGATCCGTCGGACCCGAACCGGACAGACTCTCGACGGTGCCACCGGTCATCGCGACGACGATCTGCGCCAAATCCGTGGCGCCGATGTCGCGGATAAACTCGGCCGTCGCGACGTTGATAGTTTTCGGCAGCGTGAGCAGGTCGGCCCGAAAGCGGACGCCGGAAACGGAATTGGTTACATCGTAACCGGTGTCGGTGTTGGAGTTCACCACGAACTCGGACAACTGCACAGCGGTTGGGTCTTCCGCATTCGCTCGCGCGCTGGGCGCGGGGCTAGTTTGCGCGAGCGCAAGTGCCGCGGTGAAAAGCAAACCCAAGAGATGGGTGACGCCGGGGTGGAGACGATGAGAGGAAGGCGAGGTGGGTCGAGCGGTATGCGTCACGGTGGCTTTGGGTTTTTAGGATGGGGGACGGTTTGCACCGAGTGGGGTTGGAGCGATCCAGTGGGACAGCTGAAAAGCTCAGATACAGGAAACGATTCCCTTTTCGTGTTGTGCTCAAGGAGAATTCTGTTCGCTTCGGCGAAATTATCCCCGTTGCACTCGGCCGCCATCGTGCGCTCGATGGCGAAATCCGTCTCATCCCCATGTCGATCTCCCACGTCCGATTTGCCCGCGCTCAGGTTGTTGTCTGGTTTTTCACCTTCGGCTGGAGCGCGATTTTCACGGGCGCCGCTGAAGTCGGCGCCGTGCGCAGTCCGTTGAGCGCGTGGTTCGTGCCGCCGACCCGCGTGGTGTGGACGAGCGGGACGGGGACCACGCACGCGCACGATCTCCTCGGCGCGAAGCTCGGCCAGGCGGTCCTGAAAAATCCCCAACCACCCTGTGTGCTCGCGCCGGCGATTGGCGGCGCGGCCGGAGGTGGCATCCTCCTCGATTTTGGGACCGAGCTCACGGGCAACATCGAAATCATCACGCCGATCACCAAAGAGAAGAATCTGCCGCTCGTGCGGATCCGGTTTGGTGAATCGGTCGCAGAGGCGATGGCGGAAATCGGCGGCGACTCCACTGCCCAGAACGATCACGCGATCCGCGATCAGACGGTGCGCCTCCCGTGGCTGGGCAAGATCACGGTGGGACCGAGTGGCTTCCGCTTCGTGCGCATCGACAATGTCGATCCGAAGGAGCCGGCTCAGATCAGCGAGGTGCGCGCCGTGCTTCTATTGCGCGACGTGCCCCAGCTCGGCTCGTTCCGTTGCGACGACGAGCGCATCAACCGCATCTGGCAGGTCGGCGCCTACACCGTTCACCTCAACATGCAGGAATACCTCTGGGACGGCGTGAAGCGCGACCGTCTCGTGTGGATTGGTGACATGCACCCGGAGGTGGCCACCATCAACGCCGTCTTCGGTTTCAACGACGTCGTCCCGCGCAGCCTCGATCTCACCCGCGACATCACGCCGGTCACCGAGTGGATGAACGGCATCAGTTCCTACTCGATGTGGTGGGTGCTCATTCACGAGCAATGGTGGATGCACCATGGCGACCGCGCCTATCTCGCCGCGCAGAAAAATTATTTACGTGCGCTGCTGGAAAAACTCGCCGCGCTCATCGGCCCCGATGGCCGCGAGAAAATCGACGGCATGCGTTTCCTCGACTGGCCGAGTTCGCCGAACCAGCAGGGCGTGACCGCTGGCTTGCAAGGCCTGCTCGTGATGACCCTCGAATCCGGGGAGCGTTTGATGAAGGAACTCGGTGATGCGCCGACCGCCGCGCTCTGCGCCGCCGCGGCCGCGCGCGGACGTAAAATCATTCCCGACGTCAACGCCTCCAAATCCGGTGCCGCGCTCCTCGCGCTTGCCGGCATGACCGATGCGAAGAAGACCGCCGATGATGTCCTCAAAGTCGGCGGCGCGAAAAACGTTTCCACGTTTTATGGTTTCTACGTGCTGCAGGCGCTTGCCAAGGCCGGCGAGACGAACACCGCGCTCGACTTCATTTCCACCTACTGGGGCGCGATGCTCGATCTCGGCGCGACGACGTTCTGGGAGGACTTCGATCTGGATTGGATCAAGGACGCCGGCCGCATCGACGAACTTGTGCCCGCGGGAAAGAAGGACGTTCACGGTGGCTACGGCGCCTATTGCTACATCGGCTTCCGCCACAGCCTGTGTCACGGCTGGGCGAGCGGCCCGACCGCGTGGCTCAGCGAAAACGTCCTCGGGGTCACCCCGCTCGAACCCGGTTTCAAACGCGTGCGCATCGTCCCGCAGCTCGGCCGCCTCCAGTGGGCAGAGGGCAAATATCCCACCCCGCTCGGTCCGATCAAGGTTCGTCATGAACGTCAGGCCGATGGCTCCGTGAAATCCCAAATCGATGCACCGGCCGGCGTGGTCGTCGTGCGCACTTAATTTTTTCCCACCATGATTCGCACTCGTATTTCCCCTTCCCGGCGCCCGGCGCGCTTCGCCTTCACAGCGTTGCTTCTCGCTGTCGCCCTCGCGGCGTTTGCCCAGACCCCCACCGCGCTGCGCACCGAATATCTCGTCGCGCCCGATAACATCGAGGCGCCCGCGCCGCGGTTCTCTTGGCTGCTCGAGTCATCCCGCCGCGGCGCCGCGCAGACCGCGTGGCAAATCCGTGCCGCGTCCACCGCCGCGAAACTCGCCGCGGGCGAGGCCGACCTTTGGGACAGCGGCCGCGTGTCGGGCAACACCACGAATCAAATCGCCTATGCGGGCCGCGCGTTGGCGTCGCGCGCCGAGTGCTTTTGGCAGGTGCAGATCTGGGATGAAGCCGGTGCGGCCTCGGGCTGGAGCGCGCCCGCGCGGTGGTCGATGGGGCTCCTGAAGAGCGCCGATTGGAAGGGCGCGTGGATTTCGCATCGCGACGAAGCGCCGCTGCACACCGACCGGAAGACGCTCCATCTGCCCGCGCCGCGTCACTATCGGAAGGAATTTGCCGCCGCGAAGCCCGTCCGCCGCGCGACCGTCTACGCGTCCGCCCTCGGCATCTACGATCTCTACTGCAACGGCCAGCGCGTGGGGGACGCGTTCTTTCAGCCCGGCTGGTCCGACTATCTTCAACGTGCCTATTATCGGAGCCACGATGTGACGGCGCTCGTTCGCGCGGGCGGCGCCAATGCCCTCGGCGCGGTCGTTGCCGAAGGCTGGTATTCCGGCTATGTCGGCTACGGCCTGCTCGTCGGCTATGGCCCGAATAAAGTCGGCCGTTATTTTTACGGCAAGGTCCCGGCCTTCCGCGCGCAACTGGAGATCGACTACGCCGACGGCACGCACGAGACGATCGCCACCGACGAGAGCTGGCGCGTGACCGATCGTGGACCGACGCGTGAGGCCGACCTGATCATGGGCGAGAGCTATGATGCGCGCGCAGAACTCGGGAACTGGTCCGCGTCCGGCTACGACGCGAAGTCCTGGAGCGCCGCCGTGCGCGCCGAGACGAACCCACGCGCCAAGGCGGTTTACTCCGACGCCGCCGGCCAGCGCGACATGGACCTCGGTTTCATCGCGCCGCCGAAGTTGCAGGCCTACTCGGCGCCCCCGATTCGCGTCACGCAGGAGTTGCCCGCGAAGAAAATCACCGAGCCAAAGCCCGGCGCTTATGTGTTCGACCTCGGGCAAAATTTTGCCGGCCTCGTGCGCCTCAAAATCAAGGGCGCCGCCGGCACGCAGGTGCGCCTCCGCTACGGCGAGATGATTCACAAGGACGGCACCCTCATGACGGAAAATCTCCGCAAGGCCCGTGCGACGGATTTCTACACGCTGCGCGGCGATGCGGCCGGCGAGACGTGGACGCCGCGTTTCACCTATCACGGTTTTCAATATGTCGAGGTCACGGGCCTCGCGGCCAAGCCCGACCTCGACGCCATCACGGGTCTCGTCTTGCACAACGACACGCCGCTCGCCGGCAGCTTCGAGTGCAGCGATCCCGTGCTCACGCAGTTCGGCCGCAACGCCCAGTGGACGCAGCGCGCCAACTTCGTCGAGATTCCGACCGATTGCCCGCAGCGCGACGAGCGCCTCGGCTGGATGGGTGACGCGCAGGCCTATGTGCGCACCGCGACGTTCAACGCCGATGTCGCCTCATTTTTCACCAAGTGGATGGACGATGTCGTCGAGTCGCAGCGCAGCTTCGGCGCCTATCCCGACTACGCGCCCTATCCGATGGCGCACGGTGGTGGCGGCAAAACCTTCGGCACCGGCTGGACCGATGCGGGCATCATCTGCCCATGGACGATTTGGCGGACCTACGGCGACACCGGCATCCTCGAGCGTCATTGGGCCTCGATGACGCGCTTCATGGACTGGCGTTTCTACAGCACGACGACGCCCGAGGGTCTCGGCACGAGTCTCGGCAACCCGTGGGGCGACTGGCTCAACGTCAACGAGACCACGCCCGTCGAGTTCATCGACACCTGTTACCACGCGCTCGACTGCATGCTGATGGCGGAGATGGCCGAAGCGCTCAAACGTCCGCTCGAGGCCGCCACCTACAAGGCCCGCCGCGCGAAGACCCAGGCCGCGTTCACCAAGACCTACGTGAAGGCGGACGGCACGCTCACCGTCGACACGCAGTCGGCCTACGTGCTCGCGCTCTCGGCCGCGCTCATCCCACAGAAGGACGCGCCGGCCGCCGCGGCCGTGCTCGCGGCCAAAATCGCGAAGAACGACCACCGCATGGCGACGGGTTTCCTCGGCACGAAGTCGTTGCTCCCCGTGCTCTCCACCTACGGTCAGCACGATCTCGCGGTGCGTCTCTTCCAGAGCCGCAAATTTCCGAGCTGGGGTTACGAAGTGTCCAACGGCGCGAATTCCGTCTGGGAACGGTGGGACAGCTACACGGCCGAGCACGGCTTCAACGGCGCGAACGGCAAACAAAACTCCGCGATGAACAGCTTTAGCCACTACGCGTTCGGCGCGGTGATGGAGTGGGGTTACCGCGTGCTCGCCGGCATCGACACCGAGCGGGGCGGCTACCGCAACATCGTCATCATGCCGCGTCCGCCCACGCCCGGCAGCAATCCCGACGAAACGCCGATCAGCTGGGTGAAAGCGCACTACGATTCCATCAATGGCCGGATCACGAGCGCTTGGAAATTGGAGAACGGCACCTTCACGCTCGACGTGACGATCCCCGCCAACACCACCGGGATGATCTTCCTGCCCGGCGCCACCGCCGAGCGCACGACCGAGGGCGGGGCACCGCTCGCGGCGGGAAAGATCGCGGGCATCCGCTCGATCGATCCCGCGGAAGGCGCGTTGCACGTCGGCGTGAGCGCGGGCAGCTACCGCTTCGTCGTCGCCGCGCAGCGATGAAGGAGCGAATCACGTTGCTGCCGCTGGTGCTCGGCGGGCCGATGGCGGCCGCGTTCGTCTCCGTCGTCGCGCTCGCGCGCTGAACTTGCCGATGGCTGCCTTCACCCCGGTCTCCGCCGGCTCGCGCCTGCCGCTCCGCACGAAATTCACGTGGGCGCTCGGCTCGCTCGGGGACAACTACGCGGGCAACACCATCGGCCAGCTGAAAGACGCGGTCTACACCGTGGCGCTCGGCGTGTCGCCGGAGTTGGTCGGCTGGGCGCTGTCGCTGCCGCGGTTGCTCGACGCGTTTTTCGATCCGGTGGTCGGCCATTGGTCGGACAACGCGCGGACGCGCTGGGGGCGGCGGCGACCCTTTATTTTTGCCGGCGCGATCGCGCTGGGGCTGACGATGACGCTGCTGTGGTTGCCGCCGGCGGGGCGGGGCTGGAGCCATGCGGCGCTGGCGGCGTATTTCCTCGGCGCATCGATGCTGTTCTATGCGGCCTACAGTATTTTCCTCGTCCCGTATCGCGCGCTCGGGCTGGAGCTGACGAGCGATTATCACGAGCGCACGCGGCTGCAGGGCTGGGGCATGATGGTGGGGCTCATCGGCGGGCTCGGGCTGCCGTGGCTCTACAAGCTCACGTTGATTGCGGGCGGAGCCGCGGGGCACGGCGCGGGCGTGCCGGCCGAAGCGATTGTGGCGGGAGCGCGCTGGGTCGGGGGTGGAGTGGGGTTGCTCATTCTCATTACCTGCCTCGTGCCGGCGATCGCGTGCCGGGAAAGTTCCACGCCGGCACGGGCGGCGAAGATTTCGCTCGGTCACGCGCTCGGGGCGACACTGCGCAACCGCCCATTCCTGCAGATGCTCGGCATGAATTTTTTTGCGACTGTGGGCATGTATGCGCCGGTCACGGTGGGGTTGCTGGTCAGCATCTATTTTCTTTTTCAGGGCAACCAGGACGCGGCGGCCAATCTCACGGGCTATCTCGGGATGGCGCAGATGCTCGGGTCGCTGGCCGGCGTGCCGGTCAACACCGCGATCTCGGTGCGGATTGGGAAGCGCCCGGCGGCGCTGGTGGCGTTGGGCACGGGCGCGCTGGGTTTCGCGTCACTCGGGTGGACGCTCCTACCGGCCCAGCCGCTGTGGGCGCTTGCTTCCCATTTTCTCATCGGCTGGGGCATGCAAGGCGTGTGGCTGATGTCGGCCACGATGAATGCCGACGTGTGTGACAGCGACGAACTCGTGACCGGGCAGCGCCGCAGCGGACTCTACGGCGCGGTGTTTGCGCTGGAGCAAAAAATCGCCTTCGCCGTCGCGGCCCTGCTCGGCGGTTATCTCGTGAGCCAGTGCGGCTACGTAACCGCGGCGCCGCCGACGATGACCACGCTCCTGCAACTCCGCGGGACGCTCATCGTCACGCCGCTCATCGGGCTCGCACTGGCGGCCTTGATCATCGCGTTCTACCCGCTCACGCGGGCGCGCGTGGAGGAAATTCAGGCCCGGCTCGCGGCGCCCCGCCGATAGCCTGAAAGTTTTCATCGCCCAAACGGCCCCGCGCCCATTTCTTTCCTTCAACTTTTGATGAGAGCCCGCCTGATCGATGTCGCCGCCCGTGCCGGAGTCGCCCCCAACACGGCGTCGACGATTCTCAACAACCGGCCCGACTCGTGGGCGTCGAAGGAGACGCGCGCACGGGTGATGCTCGCAGCGAAGGAACTCAACTATCGTCCGAGCAAAGCCGCGCAGGCGGTGCGGCTCGGGCGTTTCAACACGATCGGTCTCGTGGTGCCCGATCTGCACAATCCGTTCTATCCCGTGCTGGCGGACTACCTCGACCAAGCGGTCGCGGCGCACGGCTACGATCTGATACTCGAACATAGCCGCAACGATCTCGCGGCGGAGCAGCACAGCTTCCAGTCGATTCTCGATCGGCAGGTGGACGGCGTGGCGTTGATCGTGAGCGATCCGGATCTGCACCGACCGTTTCTCGCGGGGCTGGCGAAGAGCGGGCCGCCGGCCGTGGCGCTTGCGGCGAAGCCGGACGTGACGCTGCCGGTGGACTCGGTGGTGAGCGATTTCTCGCCGGGATTTGCGCAGGCGATCGCGCACCTTATCGGGCTCGGGCACCGGCGGTTCGCGTTTCTCTGCGCCCTCGCCAAAGGGCAGGATGACGGCAAGCGGCCGGAACTTTTCCGCAGTCTCCTCGGGGCGAAAGGCATCGCGCCGGAGGATATTTCCTTCGTGCGCTGTGAGCATCACATCGCAAGCGCACGCGACGCGTTCCGGGCTTTGCTACGCGAAACCAAGCGCCGCCGCCCCACGGCGTTGATCGCGATGAATGATCTCTCGGCGATCGGGGCGATGCGCGCGGCGGCGGATGAAAAGCTTCAGGTGCCGCGCGACCTGTCGATCGTCGGCGTAGACAACATTCCGCTGGGCGAGTTTCTCCCCGTCGCGCTCACGACGATTACGCAACCGATCAAGGATATGGTCGCACGCACCGCGCAGCTGCTGGTGGAGCGCATCGACGGCAAGGCGATGCGCCGGCCGTCGCAAACCGTCTTTCCGACGGAGCTGCTGATCCGCGAAAGCACCGGACCGGTCCGCGGCCGCACGGCGTAGCTCGCGGCTGGGAGACCGGCGCACTCAGAATCTTCCGTGGAAGCCCGGCGGACCGGTCGGTGCCGAGGTTGTCCTCTTCTACCAATCGCCGTTTGCTTTGGAGTTTTGTAGGTTCGGCGCTCGGCGCCGAGCCGTCCTGTGACGAACGTAATACCACCGGCTGTTGTCTATTGGACTTTTGTCATCGCGAGGTGCGCGAAGCGCGCCGTGGCGATCAAGCTGGATGGCTTCGTCGCTTCGCTCCTCGCCATGACAATCCAAATATTAACAGACGTTGGTATAACAATCGCGACGGCACGCCGACACGCGGCGTGCCCGAAGGGCCAAAAGCTTCGGCGCGCGGCCCGTTGGAGCGAACCTTCCGAAAACGGGTGCGCGATTATTTCGATCCGCCCGCCGTGGCGCCGGTGATCTCGGCGAGGAGGCGGAAGAAGCCGGCTTTACGAGCGGAACTCGTGGTCCAGTTAGCAGGGATGCTTTGGTAGCCTTCGTCGAAGCCCTCGCCCTTCATCCGGAAATCGAAATAGCCCCAGCCGCAGTATTCGCCGACGGCGGCGGTGAAATTGTTCACGGGCACGTCGAAATTGAAATGATCGTCTTCGTTGAAGAAAATTGGTTTCGGCGTGTAGCCGGCGACTTTGCGCGTGAGCTGCACCATCTC
The DNA here is from genome assembly GCA_031379235.1 of Opitutaceae bacterium. Taxonomy (GTDB): domain Bacteria; phylum Verrucomicrobiota; class Verrucomicrobiia; order Opitutales; family Opitutaceae; genus ER46. The sequence continues at coordinate 14,709 of JANNEY010000516.1, forward strand.
GGCGATGCGCTTGGGATCGCTGACGCCGTTGCCGTGGAGGAGGAGAAAGTCGGAGGCGCGGACGACGTTTTCGAGCGGGACGGTGTTGCCGCCGTAGGAGGTGCTGACGAGGAGCCGGTGGCCGTCCTTGGCCTTGGTGGCCTTCACCCGTTCGATAAGTTCGTGGATGCGGGCAGGTTTGAGGATTTCGTGGTCATAGCTCTTCGGGTTGGTCTCGTTATTGACTTCGATGAGGACGTTGCGCCAGCCGTGTTCGAGGACCCAGCGGGTGGTCTCGTCGACGGCGCGGATGACGGCGGTCTCGTCGGTGAGACGCTGGTCTTGGCCGAAGTAAAAATAGCCGAGGACGACGACCATGCCGAGGTCGTCGGCGAAATCGATGACGCGCTTCATGCGCGCGGCGTAGTCGGGGAGGAGCGTGCCGTCGGCGCGGTAGGCATTGTTAATCCAGGGCTGTTTCGAGGAGTAGCCTTCGGGGGAGCCGCCTTGGAAGTTTACGGTGATGGAGAGCAGGCCATGCGCGCGCCAGATGGGCATGGCGGCGAGGAACTCGCGGACGTTGCGCTCGGCGTCCCATTTACCGGTATCGGGATAGGCCCAACGTGAGATGGTCTCGGGATTCAGGTCGTCGAACGTGGCTTGCACCATGCGCGAGTTCATCATGAGACCTTCGATTTTTTGGCCCTTCCAGGTGCGGCCGGCGTAGGTGGGTTTGCCGTTGATGAAGAATTTTTCGCCTTCGATGGAGACGGTGGTCTTCGGGGCGGAGAACAGAGGTGTCGCGAGGAGCGCACCGAGCAGCGTAATGCGGCGGATAGAAGGAATCATGGAAAAGGAAGAGGTGGTGATTACTTGCGGCGGATGAGGGCGAGCCAGTCGTCGGCGGAGGGGGCGGTGAGGGTGAGCTTGGCGCCTCCGGTGGCGGGTGTCGCGGCGGACAGCGCACCTCCGTCGCGAGGATTGAACCAAGCGACCGTGAACGCGCCGGGGGTGGCGGTGAGATCGAGCGTGCTCGTGCCGCCTTTCGGGAGGTAGACGAGATAGAGTTGGCCGGCCTGCGCGAGGCAGTAGACGGAGTTGTCGTTGGCGGCATTGCCGACGAGTTCGTCCGCGTTGGTCATCTTCGTGAGCGGGATGGCGTGGTCGTGGAAGAAGCCGAGCGCGATACGGCAGTAGTCCCAGGATTTATCGCGGCTGCGGAAATCTTCGAGGAGGAGATCGTTTTCAGGGAGTTGGTAGCCGAAGTAGTATTCCACACCAGCGCCGCCGGCCATGAAGGTGCCCCAGAGTGTGGCTTGGCGGATGTCGTGGAGATCGTAGCCGACGGGTTTGCCGGTTTTGTTGAGGCCCGCAAAACCCTTGTAGCCGGGGTCAGGGGGCACGCCTTGATTGGCGGGATTCTGCTCGTCGTTGCAGACGACCCACGCGCGACCGGTGGCGGCGGAAGCGCGGACCCACTTGAGGGTCTGTTGGTGGGCAGTCTTCCAACTGTTTTGGGCGGAGGCGCCGGTCAGGAGGGACTGATTGCCGATGAGCGCTTCGTAGACTTTGTCCTGCTGAGAAGGGAAGCTGTGAATGACGATCAGGTGGTGGTAGGGGTCCGTGTCGGAGATGAACTTTGCCATGTCGCGCTGCTCAGCGGGTGACTGGGTGTTCTCTTCGCCGAGATTCCAGTTGAGCGCGAGGTGGTGGCCGAAGCGCGCGATCATCTCGCGGAGGTAGAGCCGACGCTCGGGGCCGCAGGCGCCGCCGTCGAGGGATTCAGGGACGCGGCCGGGTTTGCCCTGGGGCCCGATGCGGTCGTCGTCGTTTTCATTTTCCTGCAGTTTGAAATGGAGGAAAACGCCGCGCGTCTGCGCGTGATCGAAGACGATCTCCCATTGGTCGAGGCGCGAGCAGTCGTAGTGAAATTTTTCGTCGCGGGCGACGAAGGGCCAGACGTTGTCGCCATCGCCGGCGGCGTTGTAGGTGAGAAACGAGATCGCGTTGGCTCCTTTGCCGCTGAGGTAATTGACGGCGCCGATCAGGCCTTTGCCCCTGCCGCCTTTCCACGTCGGATCGCCGGTTTTCCAATCGGTGACGTGCGGTGACCAGGTTTTGAGCGGGACCTCCTTTTTGAGGGCGAGGGTGTCGTCGAAGTCGGTGTAGGCGAGGAGGGTCTCGGGCGCATCGGAACCGGCCTTGAGGAAAGGCTGGCCGGTGCCGGCGCGGACGAGGTAGTGGCTGCCGTTGTAGGTGAGGCGGCCACCGGCGCGGAAGTCGGTGCCGTTCTTATTCGAAGGGGCGATGGTAAACGAGCCGGTCACGCCGTCGTAGGGCGCGAGTGCTTTGGCGTGGCCGTAGGTGGCGGCGTTGGTGCCGATGGTGAAGGAGACGCGATAGTTCCACTTGCCCGCTTTATCGGGCGAGACGTGGGCGCGCCACGCGGTGCCGGCGGTGGCGGACGTATTGGCGGCGTTGCCGTCGGCGGCGAAGTAGCCGGGGACCACGTAGGCGGGCTGGCCGGACTCGTGGGTGAACGTGACGTCGAAGCGGTAACCGGTAAAGGGATTCGGCGCGGTGTCCGTCTCGGCGGCGAAGGGACCGGCAAGGTCGACGGTGACCTTGTGCCACTGCCGGAGTTCGCCGGCGATCTTCACGCTGGCATTGCCGGGCGTCTGGCGCGGGACGGGACGAAAGAGAGTTTCGCGTTGGGCTTTCGCGAGGGCGAGTTGGGACTCACCGTGGCCATCGTTGCCAGGAATGGTGGGTGAAAACGTGATTTTGGACCAGCGCCCGCGGCTCCATTCCTTGCCGTCCTTGGAGCCCGTGCGCGCGCGCACTTCGACGAGCGTGCCTTCGCTGACTTCAACGGCGTGCCACGTCTGGTTGAAGCGTTCGCCCTCTTCGAATTGCTGGTTGGAAAGCGGGCACACGAAGCGCCCGACCAGCTTGCTGTCGAGGTAGACCTCATAGGTCGAAGAGCCGTCGTTCTCGCCGACAGTGTGAAGGCGGATGTGGTAGGCGCCGTTGCGGGCGGGAGCGGTGAACTTGACCGAGGCTTCCTTGCGCTCGTTGGGGTTGATCGCGGCCCACTGGCCCTTGTCCAAGTAGAAGCCGGTGCCCTCAAGTTCGAGCGAGGCGGCGGTGACGGTGCCGGTGGCGTCGGAGACGGCCGAAGCGGCGGGTTGGGTGGCTTTTTTAGCGGGGGTCGCGGCAGAAGCGAACACGGTCCAAACGGACAGCGCGGTAACGAGGAGGAGGTGGATGGCTTTCATAGAGCAGGGAGTAAGGTGGGTGGAAACGGATTTAACGGGATGGAAGAGCGAACGACTCGAGTGAATCGAGTTCGGGTTTGCCGCCGCGACTGCCGCTGCCGGCCGCGACGTAAAGAGCGTCGCCGATGCGGGCGAGTCCACTGCCGTGGCGGCCGCGGGCGAAATTGGCATAGAGACTCCATGTGCCCGTGCGGGTGTCGAGGGCTTCGATTTGCGTGTAGGCGTGCGGTTGCGTGACGCTCTCGCCGCCGGCCACGAGGAGGAGCGGGCCGACGCCGAGACTCATGCTGCCGGCGCGGAGATTGGGAAGATTGCCGGAGGGAGAGGGCAGCGTGGACCATTTTCCGGTGGCGAGATCGAAGACGTCGACTTCGGCGACGGTGAGATCGAAGACTTGCTTCGTGGCTCCGGAGGAGCGGCGACCGCCGGCGACGTAGATCTTATTGTTCACGAGGGCGGCTTGAAAATGGTCGCGGGCGCGCGGGGCGTCGGGCAGTCGGGACCATTGGTTGGTCTTGAGTTCGAGGACGTCGAACCACGCGACGTGGCCTTCCCAATGGCCGTTGATGATGCCGCAGACGACGTAGAGTTTTCCGTCGTGGATAACCGCACCCGAGCCACCGCGACGGCGGTCGGCGGGCAGCGATGGACCTTCGGCCCACGTGTCCGTGGCGGAATCGTAGATGGGGATTTGGGCGAGGGCTTGCTCGCGGGGATAACCGCCGGTCATCGCGCCGGGGAGCCAGATTTTGCTTTCCCAGACGACGGGTTGAAAATGGTGCGTCTCGGCGGGCGGAGCCTTGCCCTCGGTCCAGGTCCGTGTGGCGGGGTCGTAGATATCGACGGGCTGGATGCGGCGACCGCCGAGGAGATAGAGTTTGTCGGCGAGGGCGACGAAGGCGGCTTCGTGGCGGGCGTGAGGCTTGCCGATCGTCTCGACGGTTTGCCACGTGGGGGGCATCCCGGTGATTTCGGCGACCTTCGCGTGGAAGGTGCGCTTGCGGCTGGAACTCAGGCCCCAGTTCACCGGCACGGATTGGTAGCCCTCGTCAAACGACTCACTCGCTCGACGCCAGTCGAACCAGCCCCACGACACGTGTTCGGCCACGCAAGAAGCAAGGCGGCCGTCAGCGGCTTCGAAGTCGTTGTGATCGTCCTCGTTGATGAGAACGGGGATCGGGCGCGCCGGATCAAGGGCGCGGGTCGCGCGGATCTTCGCGACGAGTTCGGCTGAGGAAGGGAAGGCATTGCCGTGCAGGAGCACGAAGTCGGAGGCTCGCACGGCCTCGACGGTGGGCATGACTTTCACGGGAAATGACGTGCCGACGAGCAAGCGGCGGCCGTCGGCGGCGCGGGTGTCGCGCACGCGCGCGATCAATTCGTGCACGCGATCGACCTGGAGAATCGGTGGCCGGTAACTGGGATTCGACTCGTTATTGATCTCGACGAGGAGATTTTTCCAGCCGCCGGCAAGAAGCCATCGCGTGAGCGTATCGGTGGCGCGGACGACGTTCTCATCGGTCTGCAGGCGCGGGGACTGGCCGAAATAAAAGTAGCCGACGATCGGCACCATCCCGAGGTGGTCGGCTTCGTCGAGGATGCGCTTCATCCGCGCCATGAAGGCCGGACGCAGCGAGCCGTCGGCGTTGAAAGGATGGTTCTCCCACGGCTGGCCTTTCGAGTAGCCCTCCGGAGAGCCGCCTTGGAAATTCACGGTGAAACCAAGCACGCCGTGGGCTTTCCAGGTCGACATGGCCGCGAGGAATTCGCGGTTGTTGCGCTCGGCGTCCCAGATGCCCGTATCGGAATAGGCCCAGCGTTTGACCGTCTCGGGATTGAGGTCATCGAACGTCCCTTGAACGACGCGGTTGTTCATCAGCAGCCCCTCGACGCGGTGCCCGCGCCACGAGCGGCCTTCGTAGGTGAGCTTGCCGTTGACCAGAAAATCGCTGCCCCGAATGGTCAGCGTGGTCTTGGCAGGTGTAACGCTTTTGGCGGCGAACGCGGCCGTGACGGTGCAGAACAAGGCAACGGCAAGGAGGTGAACGTGGGAAAAGTGTTTCATGAAAACTTGGGGCGAGCGCGCGTTCATGAGCGGCGAAGGCGGGCGACGAGGTCGGCGAGGGCAGTATCGGAACCGACGTTACCAGGGAAGACGACGTAGCCGAGGCCGGGAAATTTGGCTTCGGCGCCGAGTTGCCAGACGGGGACGCCGGGGAGGGCTTGGCCGAGGACGAGCGCGCGACGGACGCCGAGGCCGAGCGTCGCCGTGTCGCTGGACGTGATGCCGCCTTTGGCGATCAAATAGCGCGGAGCGACGGCGAGATTTTGCACGAGGTGAATCAGCGCGTCGGAAACGCGACGGCCGATGGCGAGGCTGGCCGCGGCGTCGGACGAGGTGATGAGCTGGCGGCTCGTGTAGACGACGGTGTCGCGGCCGGCGGCGAGGGCGGTATTCAGCGCGGTGAGCGTGGTGACCAAGGTGGAGGCGCGGCGGGTGTCGTCGAGGAGCGCACTGACGTCGAGTTCGATAGCGGTGACGGCAGCCGAGGCGAGGAGCGCGGCGAGTTGGGCGCTGGTTTTCGGGACGTAGGAACCGACGACCGTGAGGCCACCGTGGGCAGTGGGCGTGCTGAAGGCCGTTGGAGCGAGCAGCGCGTGTTGCGGGGATTGGCCGATGCGGGCGGCGACGAAGCCGGCGGCGGTGCGATAGATGAAACGCGAGCCGGTCGACTCCGCTGCGAGGGTCGCGGCGGCGAAGACCTCGATGTCGCGGGGCGCGGCGGCGTTGACGATGCAGACGGAGCCGCGCGGGAGGGCGCGGAGTTTTTCGGCGACGGCGTGGGGGCCGCCGGTGCGCAGGAGATCGAGGGAAATCGTGGCGACGTCGTCGGCGCGGGTGCGGCCGGCGGTTTTCTCTTCGACCCAAGACGGGAGGTGCGAGTGGCGGTAGCCGAAGGCGGCATCGCGGGCGAAGGGCGTCTCGGCGGCGGGCACGAGGCGATCGCCCTCGGCGACGTAGTGGGTGTCGTTCAGCGTGTAGCGACCACCGGCTTCAAAGTAGG
>JANNEY010000517.1:0-11085 GCA_031379235.1 Opitutaceae bacterium
CCTCACCCTCGGCTCCCCCCGCGGCGCAGCCGCCTACGGATTTGGCGGCCGCCGTCCCGTCCGCCGTAGGCCTGGCGAAGGTGGAAGGCTTGGCGAAGGCGGACGCCAAATCCGTCGCCGTGCTGCCGTTCGCGAATCTCAGCGGCGACAAGGAGCAGGAATATTTTTCCGACGGGCTCACCGAGGAGGTGCTCGGCGCGCTGCGGCGCGAGCGCGACCTGACTGTGCCGGGCAACACGTCGTGTTTTTCGTTCAAGGGCAAAAACGTCGCCGCGGCGGAAATCGCCCGGACGCTCAATGTCTCCCGTCTCGTCGAGGGCAGCGTGCAGCGCGTCGGCAGCCGCGTGCGCATCCGCGTGACGCTCGCGCGGCCCGCCGACAACTCCAGCGAGGAACTCGGCACGTTCACGGAGGAACTCACCGACATCTTCGCGCTGCAGGAAAAGGTCGCCCGCGCCGTCGTCGCGAAGCTCACCCGTCGCACGACCACGGCGCCGGTGGCCGTGCTCACGAAGAACCCCGAAGCCGACGACGCCTATCTGCGCGGCCGGGCCTCCCAGGCGCGTGGCGGTCCCCGGCGCGGGGAGTCCATCAGGTTTCTCGAACAGGCCGTGGCGCTCGACCCGGCATTCGCCTTGGCCTGGGCATCGCTCGCAGAAGCGAAGTTCCTCCGCTATGCTGCGAATGGCGACCGCAGCCCCGAACTGGCCGCCGAAACCCTCCGCCTGATCGACCGGGCGCTGGAACTGCAGCCGAACCTTCCCGAGGCGCTCGTCCAACGGGCCAACTGGGAGCGGCACGTCAAGTCGGACTACGCGGCGGCGCAGCGTGATCTCGCCCGCGCGGAAGCATTGCAACCGGCCACGGCGGAGTTGCGCAATACTCAGGCCTACTTGGCGCGCGACCTTGGGCAGTGGGCCGAGGCATTTCGTTTCTCGCGCGAGATGGTTCAGCTGGATCCGAAAAATGCTTCATATTTATCGGGCCATGCGATGCTGATTTTCTGGCACAAAGGGGAGTTTGCCGAGGCGGATCGGCTGCTCGCCCGGGTAGAGGCGCTCCAAGAAAATTTTTTGCAACGTCGGGTCGCGCTGCGTCTGATCTGGCGAGGACCAGCGGCCGCGTTGAGGCTGTTGGATCGCGCGGCGGCCGATTCGGCGGAAGGAAAGTTACAGCGCATCGATTTGTTGCAGGCCCTGAAGCGCCCGCAGGAGGCTCGCGCGCTCGCCGCCGAAACGGAGAGCGATCTGATAGCCGTTCCGACTGACTTCTTGGAATCGTTTCGCCTGGTCGGCCCCGCTATCAACCGATTGCTCGCCCTCGGACGCGACGAGGTGGCCCGTCGCCTGGCGGAAGAGATCAGCGCCAGAACCTCGAAGGAACTCGAACGGGGCAATCGCGCGGCGGTGCAGCAAGTCCTATTCATCCGGGCTGAAATCGTCCTGGGGCATCGCGACGTGGCGATTGCCGCGCTGGAGCAATGGCGGCAGGAAATTCAGCTGATGCAAAGCAACTATCAGCGGCTACTGGCAGGGGCTAACTTGGCGAATCTCTACGCGTTGCTCGGCCAAGCGGACGAAGCGATTACGTTGCTGAGTGAGTTTATGGCGGGCGGCCTCCAGTATCACTACAGCCTCCGTTACGACCTCGATTTCGCGCCGATTCGGAGCGACCCGCGCTTTCAGGAATTGATGCGGCAGCAGGAGGCGTGGGCCAAGGCGCAGCCGGATCCGGTGGATTTGTAGGGGCGCGCCTCGTGCGCGCCCTTTTCCGGAGGGCGTGGACGAGCCACGCCCCTACAAGGTTGACCGCCGGCAGGGCGGAGCTGAAAAGATTCTCCCATGGCGACCGACCCAAGAAGGCAGACCGAGCGTTTGCATCTCGGCCGGGTGTCGGCGCAGGGTGCGATTTATTTCGTGACGTTTATCACCGCGAACCGAACTCCTTGGCTTGCGACGACGGCTGCGGTGATGGCCGTGCTCGGTGCGATCAAAACGTGGCACGACGAAGGCAATGGCGCAGTCCTCGCAGTGACGGTCATGCCGGACCACGTGCATGTGTTGTTCGCGTTGGGCGATCGGCCTCGATGTGGGGCGCTGCGTCTCGCGGTGGAAAACGGTCGGCCGCCGGGAAAGCGCCTATGCGGGCGAGTGGCAGCGCGATTTTTGGGAGCGGCGCGTGCGCCCCGACGAATCGCCGGAGGACTACGCGCTCTACATCTTGCTCAATCCGTATCGCGCAGGATTGGCGAAGCGGGGTGAAGTATGGCCGTGGTGGTGGATGCCGATGCCGGAGTGTTTTCGATTCTCCGCGATGCTCGGACCGCAGGGCGAGCCACCGGAGGAGTGGCTCGACTGGCCGGATGAGAAGTTTGCGGCGTTGGAAACTGGCGAGTGAGCGCCTGATCGGACGTAGGGGCGTGGCTCGTCCACGCCCGGTTTGGGAATGCGGAGGCTGAAAAGCGCACCGAGAAAGGGCGCGGACGAGCCGCGCCCCTACGACGGAGGGAACCAAGGAAGGGCGCGCACGAGGCGCGCCCCTACAGTGCTCACAGCGCGTGTAGCGCGCTCTTGCTGACGGCGAGGGCGGCTTCCTTCACGGACTCACTCATCGTCGGGTGCGCGTGGATTGTGCGGGCGAGGTCCTCGGCGCTGCCGCCGTATTCCATGTGCGTCACGATTTCGCTGATGAGTTCGCCGGCGTTGTGGCCGAGAATTTGTGCACCGAGAATTTTGTCGGTCTTCGCATCGGCGATGATCTTCACGTAGCCGTCCGTCACGGCGGCAGAGATGGCCCGGCCGTTGGCGGCGAAGTTGAACTTGCCGACGTTGACGGCGCGACCGGCGGCCTTGGCCGCATCTTCGCCGAGTCCGACCGAGGCGACCTCGGGATTCGTGTAAACGATGGCGGGAACGAGATCCCAATTCACGTGGCCGGCTTTGCCGGCGATCCACTCGGCGACGGCGACGCCGTCTTCTTCGGCCTTGTGCGCGAGCATCGGGCCGGCGACGACATCACCGATGGCCCAAACGCCGGGGGCGTTGGTGCGCAGATGGGCGTCGACCTTGATGCGCTTTTTGTCGTCGAGCTGCACGCCGACTTTTTCGAGCGCGAGTGAGTCGGTAAACGGGCGACGGCCGACGGAGACGAGCACCTTGTCGGCGGGGAACGAAAGCTTTTCTGTGCCGCGTTCGGCAGTGAGCACGCCATTGGCGAAGCCGGTGACCTTGGCGCCAACTTCAATCTTGAGGCCTTGCTTTTGCAGGAGGCGCGTAAAGTTGCGCACAATGTCGTCGTCGTAGCTCGCGGCGATTTTCGGAAGAAATTCGACGATGGTCACGTCGCTGCCCAGGCGCGACCACACGGAGCCGAGTTCAAGGCCGATGGCGCCGCCACCGACCACCACGAGTTTCTTCGGCACGGCATCGAAAGCGATCGCGTGGTCGGAGGAGACGACGGTCTTGCCGTCGAATTTCATGAACGGCAGCTCGACGGGCGCGGAGCCGGTGGCGATGACGATGTTTTTGGCGGTGAGCTTTTGCTCTCCGATCGCAATCGTGTTGGCCGAGACGAAGCTCGCCGCTCCGGTGACGACGGTGATCTTACGGGCTTTGGCGAGTTGGGCGACGCCGCCGACGAGCTTGGTGACGACGTCGTCCTTGCGCTTCAGGAACGCGGCGAGATCGAGTTCAACACTGCCGAGCTTAATGCCGTGCTCGGTGGCGTGGTGCTTCGCCCAGGCGAAGTGCTCGCTGGAGTGCAGCAGCGCTTTCGACGGAATGCAGCCGACGTTGAGGCACGTGCCGCCGAGCGTCGCGCGCTTTTCGACGAGCGCGACCCTGAGGCCAAGCTGCGCCGCACGAAACGCGCACACATAGCCGCCGGGGCCGGCGCCGATGACGATGAGATCGAAGGAGGATTCGGAAGACATGAGGTTAAACGCAAAGACGCAAAGGCGCTAAGGCTGGAAAAAGAATCTTGTTCTGAACTTAGCGTCTTTGCGCCTTTGCGTTTATGAGGCTGAGTTTAGATCCCAATAATCAAGCGCGCGGGATCTTCGATCGCCTGTTTCACCTTCACGAGGAACGTGACGGCTTCCTTGCCGTCGACGAGGCGGTGATCGTAGCTCAGCGCGAGATACATCATCGGGCGGATGACGACCTGACCATTGAGGGCGACGGGCCGTTCGTTGATCGCGTGAAGGCCGAGGATGGCGGCTTGCGGCGGATTGATGATCGGGGTGGAGAGCATCGAGCCGAAGATACCACCGTTGGTGATCGTGAAGACGCCGCCCTCGAGATCGGCGAGGGTGATTTTTGCTTCGCGGGCGCGCTTGGCGACGTCGGCGATGGATTTCTCAATCTCGGCCATGCCGAGGCTGTCGCAGCCGCGCACGACGGGAACCATCAGGCCTTTCTCCGTGGAGACGGCCATGCCTAGGTCGTAGTAATGATTTTGGATGATGCTGTCGCCGTCGAGCTGGGCGTTGACGCCGGGGACTTCGCGGAGCGCGTGGACGACCGCCTTGGCGAAGAAGGACATGAACCCGAGCTTGAGGCCGTGCTTCTTCACGAAGTCGTCCTGATACTTGGCGCGCAGCGCCATGACGGCGGACATGTCGACTTCGTTGAAGGTCGTGAGCATCGCAGCCTCGTGCTGGGCGGAGACGAGGCGCTGCGCGATTTTGGCGCGGAGCGGAGTCATCTTCTTCCGCGTCTGGCGCTCGCCACTCGCGACGGGCGCAGAAATCTGCGGTGACGCCGCCAGAGAGGTGACGATGGGTGCGGGTGCGGCGGGCTTGGTTTCGGTGGCCGCGAGCATGTCGCCCTTGGTGACCCGGCCGTCTTTGCCGGTGCCGGTGACGGCGGCGGGATCGATATTGGTCTCGGTGGCGAGGCGACGAACGGCCGGGGAAGATTCGGCGCTCTTCGCGGCGGCGGGTGCAGCCGGGCTCGCTGAGCCAGCAACGGGGCCAGCGGCCCCGGCTGCAACGGAGGAATCGATCGTCGCGACGATCTGACCGATCTTCACTTCGTCGCCCGCGGCGACTTTGAAGGAAATTTTTCCGGCGGATTCCGCCAGGCCCTCGCTCGTGATCTTGTCGGTCTCAAGCTCGAAGAGCGGCTGATCCTTTTTGACGACGGTGCCGTCGGCGACGTGCCACTTGGCGAGAATACCAGAGGCGATGGATTCGCCCATCGGCGGAATTTTGACTTCGAGGAGAGGCATGGCGGTGGAGAAAGTAGCGGGGAGTGAGTAGCGGGTAGCGAGTAGAATACAGGTTAAAGCGCGGGCGGCTCGTGATCCGCTGCCCGCACTTGGGTCAGAGGCTGAACGCTTCCTGCAGGAACGCGGCGAGTTCGAAACGGTGGAGCGCGAGAGCGCCGACGGCGGGCGAGGCGGCGGCGTCGCGGCCGGCGTAGAGCGGGATGAAACCGAAGATTTCGGCGAGCTGCGGCGCGATGTAGCTCCATGCCCCCATGTTCTGCGGCTCTTCCTGCGCCCAGACGACGCGCGCACCGCTGTAGTGATCAGCGATTTTGGCGATGGCGTTTTTGTGCAGAGGGTAGAGCTGCTCGACGCGCACGATGGCGGCATCGGTGATTTGCTTTTTCGCGCGATAGTCGACGAGGTCGTAGTAAACCTTGCCGGAGCAAAAGATGAGGCGCGTGGGTTTCGCGGGCGCGGCGGGATCGTCGATAATTTCCTGAAATGCACCGCTCGTGAACTCGTCGAGTTTTGAGACGGCCGCGGGATGGCGCAGGAGGGATTTCGGCGACATCACAATCAGTGGTTTCTTCACGTCGCGCTTCACTTGACGGCGGAGGGCGTGGAAGAAATTTGCGGGCGTCGTGATGTTGGCGACCTGGATGTTGTCCTCGGCGCAGAGTTGGAGGAAGCGCTCCAGGCGCGCGGAGCTGTGCTCGGGACCCTGACCTTCGTAGCCGTGCGGGAGGAGGAGCACGATGCCACTGGTGCGCTGCCATTTCGATTCACCGGCGGCTAGAAACTGATCGATCACGACCTGCGCGCCGTTGGCGAAATCGCCGAACTGCGCTTCCCAGATGCAGAGCAGATCGGGGTAGTCGAGCGAGTAGCCGTAGTCGAAGCCAAGCACGGCGGCCTCGGAGAGGAGGGAATTGTAGACGCAGAATCGGGCCTGCTTCGGATCGAGATTCTTGAGCGGGGCGTAGGTCTCGTCGGTCTCCATGTCGTGGAGCACGGCATGGCGGTGGCTGAACGTGCCGCGCTCGCAATCTTGGCCGCTCAGGCGGATCGGCGTGCCTTCCAGCGCGAGCGTGCCGAAGGCGAGGGCCTCGGCGAAACCCCAGTCGATGGCGCCGTTGTCGCGATGGGCGGTGGCGCGGGCGTCGAGGAAGCGGCGGATTTTGGGATTGGGTTTAAAGGTTGCAGGCAGGGTCGTGAGGCCCAGCGCCACGCGATCGACGATCGCGCGAGTGGCGCCGGTCGGGACGGATTTGAAGTGGTAGTCTGGTTGAAACACTGCGGTGGAACCCGCGAATTTTTTCGTCTCCGCGGCCGCGGCACGCTTGGCGGACTTGGCGACTTCGGCGGCCTTCGCCTTTTCCAGATTCTTTTCCAGCGCCTCGGAATATTCGGCCTTGATGGCCTCGGAGCCGGCTTCCGTCACCACGCCCTCGGCGACGAGCTTGCGCGTGAGAATCGTGGAGGTCGGCGGGTGCGTGGCGATTTTCTTGTAGAGGAGCGGCTGCGTGAAGGCGGGCTCGTCAGTCTCGTTGTGCCCGTGTTTGCGGTAGCAGAACATGTCGATGACGACGTCGCGCTGGAACTTCACGCGGAACTCGAGCGCCAGGCACGCGACGTGGCAGACCGCCTCGGGGTCGTCGCCGTTCACGTGGAAAATCGGGGCCTCGATCATTTTCGCGACGTCGGTGCAGTAGCGCGTCGAACGCGAGTCGCGCGGCAGCGTGGTGAACCCGATCTGGTTGTTGATGACGATGTGGAGCGTGCCGCCGGTCTTGTAGCCGGGGAGCTGGGAGAAGTTGAGCGTCTCCGCGACGATGCCCTGGCCAGCAAACGCGGCGTCGCCGTGAATGAGCAGCGGCAGCACGGCGGTGCGTTTTTCCATGTCGCCACGGATGCGCTGGCGGGCGCGGGCCTTGCCCTCGACGACGGGATTGACGATTTCGAGATGCGACGGGTTGGCGGCGAGACGGACCTCGACCTTTTTCCCGGCGGCCGTCTCGAGCACGGCTTCGTAGCCGAGGTGGTATTTTACGTCGCCATCGCCGCCGACGGTTTCAGGGAGGTAATTTTCGGAGAACTGCTCAAACAGGACGTCGAAATGTTTCCGCATCACGCTCGTCAGAATGTTGAGGCGCCCGCGATGAGCCATGCCCATGACGACCTCATCGACGCCGAGGTGCGGGCAGTGCTCGATGATGCTGTCGACCATGGCGACCATGGTCTCGCCGCCCTCGAGGGAGAAACGTTTCTGGCCGACGTATTTGGTGTGCAGGAAACGCTCGAAAAGCTCGGCCTTGTGGACGCGACGCAGGATGCGGATTTTCTCCTCGGCGGAAAACGACGGCTGGTTGCGCGTGGCCTCCATGCGATCGCGGAGCCAGTAGCGCACCTCGACGTCCTGCAGGTGCATGTATTCGACGCCGATGTGATCGCAGTAAGTCTGCCGCAACGCGGTCAGGATATCGCTGAGCTTCATCTGGCCGCCACCGAGGTAGGTGCCGATGTCGAACGTCGTGTCGAGGTCGGACTCGTCGAGTTTGAAATTGGCGAGCGAGAGCTTCGCGTGCGGCGGTGGCGGCTCGCCGAGCGGATCGAGGTGCGCCTCCAGATGACCGATGGCGCGATGGGTGTTGATCAGCCGGTGGACATGCGACTGCTTCAGGCTGTCGATGATCGGCGCTGTGGCCGACGAGGGCGCGGCGGATTCAGCGGCGGCCGCGAGGGCGGCGGCGGGCGAGGTCCCGTTCGAGGCGAGCGTGAAACCCTGGAAGAAGGCGCGCCACGTGGGGTCGACGGAGTTGCTGTCGTTCAACCACGACTGGTAGGTCGCCTCGATGAGCTCGGCGTTGGCGAGGGAGGAAAGGGAAGAGCGGTTCATGGAAGGTGTGATGCGGCTGCCGCGGGGCAGCCAGGGAGAGAAAGTGAAAGATCAATGGACCACACGCGGGTCGTCGAGACAAGCGTGCGGCGGCCTGCCGCCGGGATTGCAATCGCGCTTAAGGTGGGTAACAGCCGGATTAGTAATTTCAAAAACGCCAAACGATGGAAACCCAGATCAAAGAATCACTCACGTCGCTCCTCGGGGCGATCAAGGCCGCCAACGGTCAGACGGTGGCGGATGAGATGGCGAAGCTCGACGACTGGCTCGCCCGCGGGCGCGCCGGGCTCCACCCGCAGCTCGCGCATTTTCTGGAGAACCGGAGCTACGCCAAGGCCCTGATGTTTCTCGGGGGCGAGACCAACATCCCCGTCGGGGCGTGTGGCGGGCGCGCGGCGAAGAAATGACGTGAAACCATGAGCACAGGAAAAATCTCGACCGAAGGCGGACAAGGCTTGGGGCAGAATCCGTTTGATGCCCTGAGCAGCGCGGGCCTACCCGTGGCACCGAAGAGCAGCGCCCCGGCCGGCGCCGGGCAGGCAAAAGCGACTACGCCGTTGAAGAACCGCGGCCGCGTTGATGTCCGCCGCGAGACGGGGAATCGCGGGGGCAAGACGGTGACGGTGGTGGACGGCTTTGTCGGCATCGGTCTGCCGGAAAAGGAACAGCTGACCAAAAAAATGCGCGCCGCTTGCGGCTGTGGTGGCACCGTGAAGGACGGCGCGATTGAAATCCAAGGCGACCAACGGGAGAAAATCGCGCAGATTCTCAGCGCCGCGGGATTTCGGCCGGTGATGGCGGGAGGGTGAAATGCTCAAGACTCTAGAACTCTTTCGACCGGTTGGTCAGAAGGAACTCGACCTGATTGTTGCGAGCGGCTTTTGCGAATTCCCTCCTCGTTTAGCGTGGCAGCCGATTTTCTATCCGGTGCTATCACTCGACTACGCGATCGAAATCGCCCGCAATTGGAACACGAAGGATCAATAAAATGGAGCCGTGGGCTACGTAACCCGATTCGAGATCGCCGCAGATTATGCCCTCCAGTTTCCCGAGAAAGTGGTCGGAGCGTCAAAGCACCGCGAGCTTTGGGTTTCCGCAGGTGATCTGGTTGAGTTCAACCGCCACATCATCGGGAAGATTTCTGTCATTCGCGAGTATCGGGCGGCAGCGAATTCCCGGTAGCTCCTTGGAAGCCTACGCCGCCAGCCCTGCCGTGAGCGCCAGCGCGCCCTTGGCCCGATTCAGGATGTAGAGGTGGTAGCCCGGCGCGCCGTTGGCGAGGAGGCCGCGGATTTGGGTAAGCGCCCAGTCGATGCCGATGGTCTCAAGGACGTCGGCGTTGTCGGCGGCGACTTCAAGCCGGGTGATAAGCTGGCGGGGCAGGGTCGCGCCGCACATTTGGGTGAAGCGCTGAATCTGCTTCAACGAAAGCACGGGCATGATACCGGGCACGATGGGCACGGTGATGCCGGCGGTGCGGCAGCGCTCGACGAAGCGGTAATATTGAGTGTTATCGAAGAACAACTGGGTCGTGACGAAGGCTGCGCCGGCATCGACCTTGCGGCGGAGATGCGTGAGGTCGGTGTCAAGCGACGCGGCTTCCGGGTGTTTTTCGGGATAGCCGGCGACGCCGAGGCAGAAGTCCGCGTGGCGCGCCTTGAGGAGGGCGGCGAGCTCGTTGGCGTTGCGCAGACCATCGGCGGTGACCTTGAATTCGGTCGCACCCTTGGGTGGATCGCCGCGCAAGGTCATGATGTTTCGGAAACCACCCGCGTGGATCCGATCCGCGATCTCGGTGAGTTCGGTGCGCGTATGGCCGACGCACGTGAGGTGCGGCATGACCGTGAAGCCGAAGTCGCGCTTGAGAAAATCGCAGACCTGCGCGGTGCGGTCGCGCGTGGTGCCGCCGGCCCCGTAGGTGACGGAGACAAAATCCGGGTTCATGCGCTTCAGCGCCGTCGCGGTGGCGCGCAGGGCCTCGACGCCTGCGTCGTCCTTGGGCGGGAAAAACTCAAGCGAGCGCAGCGGACGGTTCTGCGCAAACAAATCGGAAATTGGCCGGTCGGGCGTCATACGTGTCGCATGACGCAAGGGAATAGCTCACGCAACGTCCAGCGACGAATGCGTCAGCGAGCGGGGAGAAATACGGCCCGCAGGTGTTTCCAGCTAGGGCGTGTTTTCAAAATGATTGTCATCGCGAGGTGCGCGCAGCGCGCCGTGGCGATCCAGCTGGATTGCTTCGGCACCGCGCAGGGCGCGGCTTCTCGCAATGACAGAATTTGAAAACACGCCCTAATTGGCGGGCAGGCCAGCGAACGGTCCGCGCGGGCTATTTTTTGACCTCGGGATTCTTGATCTCCGTCGTCTTCTTTTCGTCGGCAGCGGGTGCGACGGGTGCCGGCGGGGCGGGCTCGAACATTTCATCCGCCTTCTGCGGCAGCCCAGTGAACGTGTAGTCGGAGATTTGGAACGCACGCTTTTGCATGAGGGCGTTCACCGTCGCCGTGGTGCCGTCACTGTGGGCGACGGTCACGAAGACGGGCCCGGCGGGAATCGTTTCGAATTCGGGCGCGAGCGGCTTGTCGTCTTTCTTCGCGTCGTCCGGCTTCGCGTCGCCTTCCTTTTTTTCATCCTTCTTGAGGAGGTCGGCGATACTGCCGAGGGCGGCGGGGCCGGTCTTGCCGTCGGCGGTGGGGGCGAGTGCCTTGAGTTTCTTTTCCTCAGGCTTCCGGCCTAGGGCGATTTTGACGACCTTCTTGTCGAAGGTCTCAAGTTTGAAGAGGCGTTCGGTGGCCTTGGCGGCAGCGGCGTTGGCATCGTCGGGTGCTGTGGTGTCGGAGAACCGTATGGTGCCGACCGATGACAACACGGTCGAGATGCGGTCGCCCTTCACCTTTTGTCCGGCAGGCGTCTTGTCCGCGGTCCAAGGATCTTCCTTTTTGGTGCGGGTGAAGGTGATCGGTCCGCCCTCGGCGAAC
>JANNEY010000566.1:0-1708 GCA_031379235.1 Opitutaceae bacterium
GTAGCGGCGGGCGTCCCTGCCCGCCGGTTCAGGGCGTTCGACCAAACCGCAAACCTCGGCGGGCAGGGACGCCCGCCGCTACGCCAAGCTCCTCGACAAGCTCGAGACCCTGAACTTGCCGAACGGGCGCGTGGACGAGCCGCCACTCGCCGCCGATCACCGCGCACTCGCCCTTTCGAGGGGGGGGGCGCTTCTTGCTAATCGCTTGTCGCTCGTGGCCGCGCGGCGTTTGCTCCACCCCTATGCAGCACCCCTCTGCCCCGCCCGCCGCACCCGACGCCGCGCTGAAGACCAAGGAATACGTCGGCTACGCCCTCGGCGACACGGCCTCGAATCTGTTTTTCCAGACCTTCGGCATCTTCCTCACCTACTTCTACACCGATGTGTGGGGCCTCGCGCCGGCGGTGATCGGCACGATGTTTCTCACCATCCGTCTCATCGACGCCGCCGCCGATCCGCTCATCGGCCTCATGGCGGATCGCACGCAAACGCGCTGGGGCAAATTCCGGCCCTACCTGCTGTGGTTCGCGCTGCCCTACGGCCTCGGCGGCTATTTGCTGTTCGCGAGTCCGAGCCTCGATGTCTCCGGCAAGCTCACCTACGCCTACCTCACGTATGGGTTCATGATGCTGACTTACTCGTTCATCAACGTCCCCTACTCCTCGCTGCTCGGCGTCATCAGCCCCTCGCCGCGCATCCGCACGCTGGCGTCGAGCTACCGTTTCGTCGGCGCGTTTGGCGGCGGCCTGCTCGTCTCGTTGTTCGTCCGCCCGCTCGTGAAATGGCTGGGCGGCGGCGCCAACGAAGCCGGCAAGGTCGTCAACGAACTCCGGGGGTTTCAGCTCACGATGCTGATCTTCGCCGCGCTCTCGGTCGTGATGTTTCTAATCTGTTTCGCGACGACCAAGGAGCGCGTGACCGTCCCGCCTGGCCAGAAAAACAACGCCGTGGGCGAAGTGAAGGAACTGCTCCGCAACTACCCTTGGGTGATGCTGCTGCTCTCCGCAATTTTCTCGCTCACGTTCATCGGCCTGCGCAACGGCAGCGCGATCTACTATTTCAAATACGTCGCGGGCTACGACAACCAGCCGGTGCTCTTCGGGCAGTTCGACCGCTTCACGCTGTTCATCTCCCTCGGCATGGCGTGCCAGATGGCCGGCGCTTACTGCCTCAGCTTTTTCGCCAAGGTCGCGGACAAACGCATCCTCTCCTGCTCGCTCACCTTCGTGACGGCGATCTGTTGGGCGGCGTTTTACTTCATCCCGAAGGATAATTTTCCGCTGCAACTCGCCGTGCAGGCGTTCGGCGCGTTTTGCATGGGGCCCGCCTCCGCGCTCGTGTGGGCGATGTATGCCGACGTCGCCGACTACGGGGAGTGGAAATTTGGCCGTCGCTCCACCGGGCTCGTCTACTCGGCCTCGCTCTTCGCGATCAAGACCGGCACCGCCCTCGCCGGCCTGCTGCTGCCGTGGATTCTCGCGAAATACGACTACCTGCCCAACGTCGCCCAGAGCGCCACCTCCATCCTCGGCATCACGCTCACGTTTTCCCTCTTCCCCGCAGCCTTCGCGGTCCTGAAGGGAATCGCGCTGTGGATCTACCCGCTCGGTAAAACCAAGGTCGACGAAATCGAACGCGACCTCGCCACCCGCCGCGCCGCCGCCGGTGCCACCTGACCCGCCGTGGGTGGAGCGCGTTGCCCTCAACG
>JANNEY010000582.1:0-4968 GCA_031379235.1 Opitutaceae bacterium
GGCCGCGCCGGCGCCCGAGGTAATCGTGTGCATGGGCGACACGCTCACGCACCTTGCCACGCTCGATCAAGTCACCCGCTTGCTCCGCGATTCCGCCACCGCCCTCGCTCCGCATGGACATCTGCTGCTCAGCTTCCGCGACTATTCGACTGCGCGCCTCGGGGCCGATCGCTTTATTTCCGTGCGCAGCGACCCCGACCGCATTTTCACCTGCTTCCTCGAATTCGGCCCGACGCATCTCACCGTGCATGACATCATCCATACCCGCGCGGGCGCAAACTGGCCCATGACCGTGAGTGTGTTTGAAAAAATCCGGCTCGCGCCCGCGTGGGTCGCCGCCCAGCTCACCGCGGCCGGCCTCATCCTCGTGCGCCACACCGCGCAGAATGGCCTTGTGACCCTCGTCGCGCGCCGCCCCGCTGTCTCCTGATTTGCTCGTGTCCACTCCGCCCTCCACTTCCTCCGCCGCCTCCACGTTTCTCGTCATCGGCGAGCGCACCAACATCACGGGCTCGCCCAAATTCGCCAAGGCGCTGAAGGCCGGTGAGTGGGACGCGTGCCTCGCGATCGCGCGCCAGCAGGTCGAAAGCGGCGCGAACGTGATCGATATCAACGTCGACGAGGCGCTCATCGACGGTGAGGCCACGATGGTGAAGTTCCTCAACCTGATCGCGGCCGAGCCTGAAATCTGCCGCGTGCCGGTCATGATCGATTCGTCGAAGTGGAGCGTGCTCGAGAAGGGCCTCCAATGCCTGCAAGGCAAAGGCATCGTGAACTCGATCTCACTCAAGGATGGCGAGACGGAGTTTCTGCGCCGCGCCACGCTCATCCGCCGCTACGGCGCGGCCGCGGTCGTGATGGCGTTCGACGAGCAAGGCCAGGCCGCGACGCGCGACGAAAAGGTCCGCATCTGCACGCGCGCCTACAACCTCCTCACGCAGAAAATCGGCTTCCCACCCGAGGACATCATCTTCGATCCCAATATCCTCACCGTCGCCACCGGCATCGAGGAGCACAATAACTACGCCGTCGATTTCTTCGAGGCCGCCGCGATTATCAAAAAGACGCTGCCGCACGCGCGTATCAGCGGCGGCGTGTCGAACGTTTCGTTTTCCTTTCGCGGCAACAACCCCGTGCGCGAGGCGATGCACACGGCGTTTCTCTACCACGGGATCCGCGCCGGCCTCGACATGGGCATCGTCAACGCCGGCATGCTCGGCGTCTATCAGGAGATCCCGCCGGACCTGCTTGAGCGCGTCGAAGACGTGTTGCTCAACCGCCGCCCGGACTCCACGGAGCGGCTCGTCAAGTTTGCGGATGACCTCAAGGCCTTGCAGGGCGGCGCGTCGAAGACGGAAATCAAGGAAGACCTCGCGTGGCGCAACGCGCCCGTCGAGCAGCGGCTCAGCCACGCGCTCGTGAAGGGCATCGACGCCTTCGTCGACGCCGACACCGAGGAAGCCCGCCAGAAATACGCGCGCCCGCTCGAGATCATCGAGGGGCCGTTGATGGACGGCATGCGCGTCGTCGGCGATTTGTTCGGCGCCGGAAAAATGTTTCTCCCGCAGGTCGTAAAGTCGGCCCGCGTGATGAAAAAATCCGTCGCTTACCTCACGCCGTTCATGGAGGAGGAAAAGCGGCTGCACATCGCCGGCGGCGGCACGGCGAAACCCAATGGCCGCGTGCTCATGGCCACGGTGAAGGGGGACGTCCACGACATCGGCAAGAACATCGTCGGCGTCGTCCTCGCCTGTAACAATTACGAGGTCACCGACCTCGGCGTCATGGTGCCCGCCGAAAAAATCCTCGCGACCGCGAAGGAGAAACAGGTCGACGTCATCGGTCTCTCCGGCCTCATCACGCCGTCGCTTGACGAGATGGTGTCAGTCGCCAAGGAAATGACGCGGCAGGGTTTCACCGTGCCGCTCCTCATCGGCGGCGCCACCACGAGCCCCGCGCACACCGCCGTGAAAATCGCGCCGGAATACGCCCCCGGCGTCATCCACGTCCTCGACGCCTCGCGGGTCGTGAATGTCGTCAGCGCCCTCCTCTCCGCCGAACAGAAGCCGAAATTCATCGCCGAGACCGTGGCGAAACAGGAGCGCCAGCGCACCGAGTTCGCCGACCGCCGCAACAAACGCCCGCTCCTCTCCCTCGCCGAGGCGCGCGCGCGCCGGCAGACTTTCGACTGGCCCACGGTGGACATCCCGCGTCCGGAGTTCCTCGGCACGCGGGTCTTCTCAACAGATTCCGAGGGTAGGGCGGGACCTCCGGGCCCGCCTAGTTCCGCCGCAAACGCCCTCGACCAAACCGGCGCGCCCGGAGGTCACGCCCTACCCCTCTCCCTCGCCGACATCGTCGCCTACATTGATTGGTCGCCGTTTTTCAGCGCTTGGGAACTCCACGGCCGCTACCCCGACATCCTCACCGATGCCGTCGTCGGCACCGAAGCCACCAAGCTCTTCGCCGACGCGCAGAAACTTCTCGCCCGCATCGTCGCCGAAAAGCGCTACACTGCCAAAGCCGTCATCGCCTTCTGGCCCGCCAACGCCGTCGGCGACAGCATCGAACTCTACGCCGACGAGGCGCGCAGCCGCGTCATCGGCCAGTTCCACTGCCTGCGCCAGCAGCAGGAGAAACCCGCCGGCCAGTTCAATCACTGCCTCGCCGACTACATCGCGCCGCGCGAGAGCGGTAGCATCGATTACATCGGCGGCTTCGCCGTCACCGCCGGCCACGGCGTCGAGGAACTCGCCGCCAAGTTCAAGGCCGTGCACGACGACTACAACGCCATCATGGCCCAAGCCCTCGGCGACCGCCTCGCCGAAGCGCTGGCGGAGCTGATGCACAAAAAGGTCCGCGACTTCTCCGGCTACGGGAAGACCGAGAACCTCGCGATGAAGGACATCATTCGCGAAAAATACCGCGGCATCCGCCCCGCCCCCGGCTACCCCGCGTGCCCCGACCACACCGAGAAGCCCGCGCTCTTCGCCCTCCTCGACGCGACCACCGCCACCGGCATCACCCTCACCGAAAGCTGCGCGATGAGCCCCGCCAGCAGCGTGAGCGGCATGTATTTCAACCACCCCGATGGGAAATATTTCGCCGTCGGCAAACTCGGCCGCGACCAGATCGAGGACTACGCCGCGCGGAAGAAAATCTCCGTCGCCGACGCCGAGAAGTGGCTCGGCCCCTATCTCGACTACACTCCGGCCTGACGTTCCGCGCAGGAAACAACTCAGCATGCGCGCCCAACGACTTCCGGTTCTCGTAGCCGCGAGCGTGAGCGAGTGGTGGTTCGTCCACTCGCTCACGCTCGCGGCTACGCCAATAAATCCGAAGCAAGCCGCAGGGTATCCGCCCCAAGGAGAATGAAGCTCCTCGGCACCATCGCCCGGTTCCAAATCCAGCGGAGCAGCCTGACCATCGGCACCGGCCCGACCCGCTACTTCGATCCCGCCGCGCTGCTCGTCGTGGATGAACTCTTTCTCACGCCGGGCGGCGCCTGCGCACCCGTCCCCGACGGCAAGCGACACCTGTTACTTCAAATCACCGGTGGTCGAAGCCGCTTGAACCCGCGCTTGAAAAGCACCGCCGCCGGGATAGCGTCTGCGCATGACGATCTTGGAGTCCATCGTGAAGGGCGTGCAGGAGCTGCCGACGGCCAAGCAAGTCGAGGTCGCCCGCTATGTGCATCGCATGAACGAGGCGGCCCAGAAAACGCGGTGGGATTTGCTCGGGCGCTTGCACGGCAGCCTGAGCGAGGCGGACGGCTTGGCCTTCGAGGAAGCGCTCCGCGGTT
This sequence comes from Opitutaceae bacterium, assembly GCA_031379235.1. Lineage (GTDB taxonomy): Bacteria > Verrucomicrobiota > Verrucomicrobiia > Opitutales > Opitutaceae > ER46. The sequence goes on from JANNEY010000582.1 coordinate 3,803, forward strand.
CGCGCCGGCTGCCCGGACATGGCTGACCGGGCCGGCGGCGTGCTGCTCGATAGCAGCGTCGTGATCGCCTATCTGCGCGGTCGTCTCGACCTCCGCAAAAAAGTTCTTCCGAGCGAGCCGTTGTTCCTGCCGCTCGTCGCCTTGGGCGAACTCTACAAGGGTGCGCTGAAATCCCAGCGCCCCGCGGAGAACCTCCAGCAAATCAGCGACCTCATGGCCTTGGTGTCGGTGCTGAATCCCGACGGGAACACCGCCCTGAAATATGCCCGCGTCGCGGCCGACTTGGAGCGAAGCGGTGGCTTGATCCCGGAAAACGACATGTGGATCGCCGCCCTCGCGCTGGAATGCGACATGCCACTGGCGACCCTCGATGCCCATTTCACCCGCGTGCCGGGATTGACCGTCCTCGATTGGCGATAAGCTCGAGGTTGCCGCGTCTACTCTGCCCCATGAAAAGCGCCAAAACCAAGCAGGCGTTGCCACACAAACAACGCGAAGCACTACTAGCCACGTTGCAGGCACGGTTTGAGAAAAACCCTCAACGCCACGCAAAGCTCGACTGGGCGAAAGTGAAGGGGCGGCTGGAGACGCAGCCCGAAATGCTGTGGTCGCTCGCCGAGATGGAGCGCACGGGCGGGGAGCCGGATGTCGTCGGGCACGACGCAAAGACGGGCGAGTTTCTTTTCTTCGACTGCTCGGCTCAGAGCCCCAAGGGCCGCGAGAGCCTGTGCTACGACCGCGCGGCGCTGGACGGCCGGAAGAAATTCCCGCCGAAGGGCTGCGTCACCGAGGCCGCGGCGGCGCTGGGCGCCGAGCTGCTCGACGAGGCGCAGTATTTCGCGCTGCAGCAGCTCGGGGAATTCGACACGAAGACCTCGAGCTGGCTGAAGACGCCGGATGACATCAGGAAGCTCGGCGGCGCGATCTACGGCGACCGCCGCTACAACCGCGTCTTCATCGGCCACAACGGCGCCGACTCCTATTACAGCGGCCGCGGGTTCCGCTGCGGGTTGCGGGTCTGAGCGGCCGATTGCGTAGCGGCGGGGGGGCCAGACCCCCCGGTTAGGGAGTTGGGGGAAACGCCGGGCGGCCGGGGCGCCCCCGCCCCGGGGTGGTAGCAGGGCAGTATACCACGCGGTGTGGGAGGGGGGGCCCCATTTTACCCC
>JANNEY010000585.1:0-17585 GCA_031379235.1 Opitutaceae bacterium
TTTTTCTGCGGGCCCCTTTTTGTGAAATTGGGGGTTTGTGGGGGCGGGGTTGCCCAACACGGGGTTTGTGCTAGTTTTTTAATCTTTATTGGGGGGGGGGGCCACCCCGCTTCACCTTCCGGCTGCTCTCCCGAGTTACAGAGCGCTTCGACTGCATCGTTCCGGCTGTGAGGGAACGAGCCGTGGAAAGGTGGAGGTCGGAGCCGGTGGTTTCGCCCGTCCGGTCCATCAGCCTTAACTTCCGCCCTTGCTCAGCAAAAATGAGCCGCCGCCGTCGTGCCCGCTGGTCCACGGGTAGCTGAGGACCGTTTTCTCCAGGGTGAACGGGCCGCCGGCCTGGCTGGCGAGAAAGGCCTGGACCACCTGTTCGTTTTCCTCGGCGGCGACGCTGCAGGTGGAGTAGACGAGCCGGCCGCCGACACCCACGAGTCGAGCCGCCGCGTGGAGGAGCGAGAGCTGTTGTTGGGCGTGCTTCTTGATGTCGGTGGGTTGGAGCCGCCACTTCACATCGACGCGGTGGCGCATGACGCCGGTGTTGGAGCAAGGGACATCCACCAGCACGGCGGAGTATTCATCGGGCAGGCGATGCTCGCGCAGCACCATGGTGAGATTTTCCAGCGCGTCGGCCTGCACGAGGGCGACTTCGATGCCGGTGACCCGCGAAAGATTTTCCTTCAGCCGGTCGATGCGCTGACTGGGCAAATCGACCGCGACGATCCGGCCGGGCGACGCGGCGGTAGCGGCGGCGGCCGAGCCGGGCTTTGATTGCATCAGGTCCGCCATGAGGAGGGTTTTCCCGCCGGGGGCCGCACAAAGATCGAGCACCTGCTCGCCGGCTTGGGGTGCGAGGAGCGTGACCGGAATACACGTCGACGGATCTTGCAGGTAGATCTTGCCGGATTTGAGCAGAGGTTCGATATGCGACCATTGGCCGGAAGGGACTTCGTAGATCCCGGGCCACACGGTGGGTTTCAAAACAGCGGGCGGGGCGGCCGTTGCGACGTCAGCCCGCCAGCGGGCATAAACCGGCGCGGGCTTTAGGTTCCATTCGAGCAGAGCGCGAGTGGACTGGGGGCCAAACTGCGTGAGCCACGTCTGCACCAACCAAGCGGGGTGGGAGAAATAGGCTCCGAGTTCTTCGGCACTGACGTTGAGCGTAGGAGCGGGTGCCGCGACGGCGACGGCCAGTTTGCGGCTGACGGCATTGACGAGGCGGGCTTCGGCGGGACTGGCCAGAGCCTTGGTCTGCTCGACGGCGTGATGAACAATTTTTGCCACGCGCCCGGTGTCGTTGGCCGCGGCGGCCTCAATCAATTCGTAGCCGGCGATGAACAGCACCGCGCGGGTCGAAAAGCGCGGCGGATGGGAAATCAGCTGGGCGAGGGCGGCATCAATGCGGCCAAAATGGCGAACCACGCCGAGCACCAGATGCTGCACGCGGGCGCGTTCGGCCGACGGTAGCTTCCGGGGCAGGGCATCCAGCAAGGTGTCGATGCGCTCGCGGCGGTCGAGCCAGAGGGCGATCAGGCGGGCGGCGACCGGCCAGGCTTCCAATTGCAGCGATTCGGGCTCGGTCGCGTTCATGCGGGCCTCCGTCGGTTGAGCAAAACGTTCATTTTCGCGATGCTGACACTCAGTTTGACAAGCTTAGGCATTGTCCGCTCAACTCTCCGGTTCAGGCCCTCACACACGCAACCATGAATTCCGAAGCCGTTTCCGCGCTCATCGCAAAATCGCCGTCCCTTAAGGCGGCCAAGCCCAAATTGGAGGCAATGGAACCGGGCGCTTACGTAGTGCATCGCAGCTGGGGTTTCGGCCAAATCAAGAAATACGACGACGCTGCGCAGCGGCTGATTATCGATTTTAAGGGTAAGAAAGGTCATCCTATGGATCCGGCCTTTTGCATCACGACCATGGAGGTCCTCCCGGCCAAGCATCTCCTCGTGCGCAAAGAAACCGACACGAAGCGTATTGCCGAGCTGATCGCCGATGATCCGGCCCAGCTGATTGTCGAGGCGCTCCAAGCCTACCCGAACAGCGCCGCCACTGTGATCGAACTTGAGATCGTGCTGGCGCAGGTGATTGGGGAGGAGAAATTCAAGAAATGGTGGTCGGTCGCGAAGAAAGCCGTGGCCAAGGATCCGCGCGTGGCGGTGCCGGAAAAGAAAACCGAGTGCTACGTCGTGCGCGAAGTCCCGGTCTCAGTGGAGAACGAAATCCTCGAGCAGTTCATCGGCACCCGTTCCGCGCGCCGCCGTATTGCCTTGGCCGAGGATCTGATGGCTGCCACTGGCAAGAAGGACGTGAAGCTCGATCTCTCGGTCGTGCTCAAGGGTGTCGCCGATGCCGTGAAGGATTCCAACCAACTTGACGCCGCCGAGCGCCTCTACGGTGCCGCCATGCGCGACGACCTCGCGAAGGCGGTTGGGCAGGAACAGAATTTCGAGCCGAGCCAGGCCAGTCTCATCGCCGTGGTGCGCGACCTGCCGGCCATCGCGGAAAAAATTCCGGTGCAGTTCCAGTCCCGCTTCCTCGATCTCATCCAAGAGACCCATCCGATCGAGGCGCGCGATGTTTTGTTCAACCTGCTCAAGACCTCGCAGGGCAAGTTCACCACCGAGTGCATCAACTTCCTGATCGAGCACGACCATGCCGAGGAACTCGCCGCGACGCTCAAGCGCTGGCAGACCGAGCAAAACCTCCGCGCGCCGGTCCTCCTCTGGATCGTCAAGAACCGGCATTCGAAGAAATTTGCCAAGCTCCTCAACGAGCTGATGTCCCCGCGTCTCCTGAGTGCGATCTTTTTTGCCATCGACTACGAGGCGCTGCAGGCCTCGAGCGCGCGCCGTATTCCGCTCGGCGACATCCTGAGCGAAGACACCGATCTCATTCCTGATCTGCTTTCGACCGCCGACCCGGAAACCGCCCGCGATTTGGCGAACACGCTGATGCTGAATCAGGGTTTCGAGGAGTTGACGAAAAAGTCGCTGCTCGCCCGCTTCATCAAAATCTTCCCGAAGATTCAGTCGCTGGTCGCTGCCGATGCGGAGAGCAAGGAGGAGCAGTTGCTCGTTTCCCGCTCCAGCTACGATCGCAAGCGCGAGGAATACGAGACCATCGTCTCCAAGAAAATCCCGGAAAACTCCAAGGCCATCGCCACCGCGCGCGAGCACGGCGATCTCAAGGAGAATTCGGAATACAAAATGGCCAAGCAGGACCAGCAGGTGCTCATGGGCCAGAAGACGCTCCTCGAAAAAGATCTCGGCCGCGCCCGCGTCAGCGACTTCAAGGAAGCCTCGGCCGCGCAAGTCAGCGCCGGCACCGTGGTCGACGTGCGCCATGCCAAGGGAGGTCTGACCACCTATACGATCCTCGGCGCTTGGGACGGCGATCCGGACAAGAACATCATCTCCTACAAGACCGCGATTGGGGCCGCGCTCCTCGGCAAGAAGACCGGCGAGACCGTCACCGTAAAGTCCGGCGGCAACGAGGATGACTACACGATCGTGAAAATCAGCCGCTACGCGGACGCGGGTTAAACCGCCTGCCTCTGCCGGCGAATCAATCGGCGGGCCTTTATGGGCCCGCTTTTTTTTGCCCTCATGCTCCAATTTTTCCAAGGCGTTGTGATTGGCTTCTCCGTGGCGGTGCCCGTGGGCCCCATTGGGTTGCTCTGCATCCGGCGCTCGCTGGCCGAGGGCCGGCTGGTGGGTTTCGTTTCCGGTCTGGGGGCGGCGGTGGCGGACGTGCTCTACATGCTGGTGGCCGCCCTTGGACTATCCGCGGTTACCCACGCCTTGCTGGAGCACCGCAACGAATTCCAACTGGCGGGAGGGCTTTTCATGATGGTGGCCGGACTGACGACCTTTTTCGCCAAACCGGCCACGGCCGAGGCCAAGGCTGCGCGAGGTTCGAATCTGGTGGGGGCGTTCGCTTCCACGCTGGTGCTGACCCTGATGAATCCCTCCACCATCGTGTCCTTCCTCGCGATTCTGGCGGCGGTCGGGGTCAATGTCTCGACGGGGTTCTGGTCCGCGGTGCTGCTTTTGGCCGGAGTCTTTGTCGGTTCGGCGGCGTGGTGGTTCATCTTGAGTGCGTCCGCGACCCGGTTCGGCTGGCGCATTCAGCATGGGGGCATGCGCACGCTTAACCGTGTGTCCGGGGGGCTCATCATAGGCTACGGTGCCTGGCAGCTGATCGCGGCGCTGCGGAATTGAGGTCGCAGAGAAATTTGCCTTCCCCGTTTCACCGTCCCAGCGTCGCGGTCGCTTGAACACCTCGTGGGACATCCTCAAAGCGCTGTCGGACCCGACGCGACTGCGTTTGCTTTCGCTGCTGACGCGCGAGGAGTTATCCGTGGCCGAGCTCCAGGAAATCCTCGGGATGGGCCAGTCGCGGATTTCCTCCCAGCTCGCGTTGCTGCGTTCGGTAAACCTCGTGTCCGATCGGCGCGAGGGGAAAAACGCATTCTACTCGCTGCGCCCCGCGCTCGTCCCCCGGACGCTCGCTTTGATGCGAGCCGCGATCGAATCCGTCGGCGATCTGCCGGTGATGACCGAGGATCGCGATAACCTTGATCGCATCCTGCAGAAACGGCGGCGCACCCAGGAACAGTATTTCAATCTCATCGCCGGACGGCTGGGTAAAAATTACTGCCCGGGGCGCTCGTGGGAAGCGATCGGGCATCTCGCGTTGCGGCTCACTCCCGCGATCGATATTGCGGATTTGGGGGCGGGCGAGGGACTCGTCTCGCAGTTGCTCGCGCATCGTGCGCGGCAGGTGTGGTGCATCGACAATTCGCCGCGGATGGTCGAGGTCGGCAGCGAACTCGCCCGGCGCAACGGGCTCGCCAATCTCGGCTATAAATTGGGCGACATCGAAAACGTGCCGTTGCCCGATCGGTCCGTGGACCTCGCGATTCTCAGCCAGGCGCTGCATCACGCGCAGCATCCGCAGCAGGCGGTGGACGAAGCGTTCCGCATTTTGCGGCCCGGCGGCCAGATCCTCGTGCTCGATCTCAACCAGCACACGTTCGCCAGGGCGCGCGAACTGTATGCGGATGTGTGGCTCGGCTTTACCGAGAGCGCGCTCCACGGTTTTTTGAAAAAATCGGGATTTGCGAAGGTCGAGGTTGCGGCGGTTTCGCGGGAGCCGGAGGAGCCGCAGTTCGAAACCTTGCTCGCGAGTGGCGTCAAGGCCGCCCGGTGACCGGAATGGAGGAAAATCGGAGAACCGGAAATGATGCCGAACCATTCGGCCTCGAAGGCGTTTTCTTTTTCTCCCCGGCCCGCCTTTCCGGCTACATTTTCTTCACCGCATACGCCATCGCGTCGGCGATTTTTTCGAGCTGCTCGTCGGTGTGCATCGCCGAGATGGCGGTGCGAATGAGATCCTTGCCCGCCGGCACGGCCGGCGCGATCGACATGACCGTGAAGACGCCCTTTTCGAGCAGCGCCTTCCAGAACGGGAAGGCGCGCTCCTTGGAGCCCAGCACGATCGGAACGGCGGGCGTCTCGCTTTCCCAAGTGTCGAGGCCGAGCGACTTGAGCATCGCGCGATATTTGCGCGTATTCGACCAGAGCTTCTCAAGGTGCTGCGGCTCGGCCTGCATGATCTCGAGCGAGGCTTGCGCGCAGGCCGCCTGACTCGGGCTGATCGCGGCGGAGAAAATGGTCTGCTTCGAATGCGTGCGGAGATACTCGATGACCTCGGTGGACGCGGCGACAAATCCGCCGGTGCTCGCGAGCGACTTGGAGAGGCTGCCGCAGATGACGTCCACCTTGTCGTTTAGTCCGAAATGATCGACCGTGCCGCGACCCTGACGGCCAAGCACGCCAAAGCCGTGGGCGTCGTCGAGCACTGTAAAGCAACCGTTTTCTTCCGCAATCTCGGCGAGCTCGGGCAGGCGGGCGATGTGACCTTCCATTGAGTAGACGCCCTCGATCACGAGCATCTTGACCGCGTCCTGGCTCACGGCGCTGAGCACGTCGCGCAAGTCGTCGGGACTGTTGTGGGAGAAGCGCTCGACGGTCGCCATCGAGAGGCGGATGCCGTCCCAGAGACAGGAGTGGATGTTTTTGTCGGCCAGCACGACGTCGCCCTTCTGGGCAAACGACGCCACACTCGAAAGGCACGAGAGGTAACCGGCGACGTGGATGTGGCAGGCTTCGCGACCGAGGAACGACGCGAGTTTTTCCTCCAGCTCGACGTGGTAGGCGCGCGAACCGTTCGACGTGCGCGCCCCGGTTGTGCTGGTGCCCCACTTGAGCATGGCGGCGCGGCCGGCCTCGATGACCTTGGGATGAAATGAAAGCCCGAGGTAGTCGTTGCTGGAGAGCATAATTGTCTCCTTGCCGTGCAACCTTACCGTCGTGCCCTTCTGCGCCTCCATGGCGTGGTAGTAGGGCGCATATTTCAACCGCATCTTCGTCGCGTAGTCGTCGCGGCAGCGGGCGTGAAGAGCCTTCTTGTTCTTCGTGAAAAATGAGAGCGCCATGAGCGGGTAAACCGTGAGTGGCGGCCCTGCCCATTGCAAACGGAAAGGCAGGAAAGGTCCGACCCCAATCGCTCGGAATGGTAACCGAACCGTTAGCGGCGTTGGAGTCTGTTCATCCAGCTCACGAGCTCGTCAGCGTAGTTGGCCCACGATTTGAACCGGCGCGTCCGCGCCTCGGCCCCGAGCGCGGCGAGTTCGTCAGGTGAACGCAACAGCCGCGCGATCGCGGCGGCGAGCGACGCGGCGTCAACGGATTTGAGGGCGAGGCAACCGCCGCCGCGGGCCGACTCCCCGAGCGCTCCGCGCGCGGAACAAACGCACGGCTTCCCCTGCGCCAGACTCTCGATCACGGGGAGACCGAAGCCCTCGATGATGGAGGGATAGACGGTGAAGGTGCAGGCTGCGTAGGCGGCCGCCACGGCGGAATCGCTCACGGGGCCATCGTAGCGCAGGGGGCGACCACTTGCCTGCAGTGCATGGATTAGCGCGAGCGCAGTGGCCCCCGTCTGGGGCTGCGCGAAGCCGATCAGGTGCAGGGAGAATTTTTCCCCGGCGGTCCAGAGCTGCTCGCAGGCGTTGAGCAGCGCGAGGTGGTTCTTGCGGCCCTCGATGCTGCCGACGGAGAGAAGGGTCGGGACGAGCTGAGAGCCAAGAGCTGATCCGCCTTCGCCGGGCTTCGGCGCGACGAGGAGCGGAGAGCCGGAAGGAGCGGGCAAATCGACGCCGAGAGGGATGGCGTGGATCGGGGGCGGGCTTTTGACGCCGAGCCAGCGCCAATAGTCGGCGAGGGTGTGGCGCGAATCCTCCGAGACGGCCGCGACGCCGTCGAACGCGAGCAGCTCCACGAGATAGGCGGGAAAGCGTGCGACGGTCTTGGCGGGCGTGAGTTCGGGAAATTTCAGCGCGATGGCATCGTGAAACAGGGCGACGCGCGGGCCCGGCGTGGCCGCGCGCAGATCGGAGAGAGCCCGTGCCACCGGCGGGGAAAAAACCTCGGGCACGATCAAGCCGGACGTTTTGAGGGTAGCGAGCCCGGCGCTGACGGCGCCGCGACGATTGGCGGTGCGCTGAAAACGCCCGCTGAGCCGGGCCGTGAGCGGCCAATGCGCGCCGCGCTTTCCGGTGGCTTCGGTGGCGGTGAGATTCGCCTTTTCCCACGCCTGCAGCGTGCGCCAGCCGGCGCGATACGGATCGTGGGTGACGGCGATCGCGCGGTGGCCCAGCGCGGCCAAGAGCGAGCGCGTCACACGCTGGATGCCGGTGCGCGCCCGGGTGTGGCAAGTGTGCGAGAGATCGAGGAGCAGCGGCGCGGGCATGGTGGCGGTCAACGTTCTGGCAGCGCGAGCCGCAGATCATAAAGCGCAAACGCGAGTTCGCGCGCGCCGGGCGCGGCGCTCTCGGGCACCGCGGCGGTGGGGGAGGAAAATTCCAGCGTCGAAACCGCGGCTGCGCCGGCGGGCAGCGGGACCACGTGGCGTGTAAGCGCGGGTCCAATTTCGGCGCGCCATCGTTCCGTGCCGTCGTGCCGGAGGATCACGGTGCGCGGGGAAATGCTGCGCAGGGCGAACTCCAGCCGGAGCGCGGGGTTCGGCGCGGGGCGGGCTTCAAGGGTGAGCGTGCCGCGCGCTTTGGCCCAGAGCCAGGCGTGCTTGCGGTCCTGCTCCCGGCCAAACCAGTCCGGCGCGAACCGCACGATCGCGGTGGTGGTGCCGAGGCGTTGGGCGACGAACTCGGTCGCATCGTGCGGCACGTCGCGCACGGCGAGCAGACCTGCGAGCACGGTGAGGTTGCCGCACACCAACCACGCGAGCGAGGCGCGCGTGCGGCACACGATGAGGTTGAACGCGAGGTTGAGCGGCAGCAGGACACGGGTCGCCGCGCCGGGAAATCCCTCCCACACCGCCGTGCCGAGAAACAGCAGCATCACGGCATGCGCCGCGCCGATGCGCCACCAGCGTTCGGAGAGTTGCGGCCGCACCAAAAAAAATCCCGCCTGCACGGTGAGCGCGAGCGTCGCGAGTAGCGTCGTCCACGCGAGCGGTTGGTCCGCGACCGTGGCAAGCGCCGCGAAACTTGCCTGCCATTTTTCCAGGAGCCCGGCACCCGGCCAGGTGAAGTTCGCCCAGCCCGCATCGGCCGGCCCGACGCGCCACCGCACATAGCCGAGCCAGAGTGCGAGCGGGGTGGCGATGAGCACCAGCCGCAGCGCATTTTTCCGGGAGAACCACGGCGCCGCGCCGAGACCGGCGACGACGAGGAGCGAGGTTTCGCGCGCGAGGCCGGCGACCGCGAGCGCACCCACCGCGAAGTTTCCGCGGCGGCGTTCAGCGAGGAGGAGCGCGCCCGCGATGAGCGTGAGGGCCGTGAGATCGGTGAGGGCGAGGCGCACGCTGCTCAACGCACCCGCGGAAAACAACACCCCCGCCCACGCCAGCCAGCCGCGGAGATCAGACACGCTGAGCAGCCGCCAGAGGATCGCCGCGAGCGCGAGCCAGGCGGCGATATTGAGCAGCGCGTAGGTGTGGATGATCCATTCCGGCCGGCCTGCGCCGAGCGCCCACGCGAGCGCGGGCGGCAAGATGCGGCGCGCGCGATACGCGAAATTATCCATCGCGCGCGGCAGCTCGCGATCACGCAGCGACGGATCGTGCGCGATTTGGGCGTAGTAGAGACCATCGTAGCCGCCGGTGTCGCGATGCACGTAGACGGGCAGCTCGCGAAACGTCGTGATCTTCAGATCGTCGTTCGGCGCATCGAGCTGGAAGAAAACCGTGAACCCGTAAACCGGATGCCAGAAGCGCGCGACCAACCCGAGGAAGCCGACGACCGCCAGGAGGCCGGCGAGGCGCACGAGCCGGCGCGGGCGGGAAAGCGGCGCGGGCGGGATCATTTCGTGGTGATGGGCGACTCGGCGGTTGGGTCCAGCCGCCAGAGTGAGAAATTGCCGCGCGATCCGATTTTGCGCCAGTTGCCCGGGCAGCGCTCCTGCAGTGCGCTGCGTTCCTCGGTTTCGTGCAGCACCGCGCAGATCGAGCGGCCGGCTTGCGTCGTGAGACGGTGGAAGCGGGCGAATTCCTGGGTGCTCACAAACTCCCAGCGCAAGATCGGGAACGCGGTGTAGTAGTAGAGCGCCCCGCTATGGATTCCGACGACGACCAGGGCGTTGGCCGGGAACTCCGCGCGCGCGGCGTGGGCCGCGTCGGCGTAGGCTTGTTCGTAGGTCTTGGTCAGCAAGAGGTGAAATTTTTTCGTCCAGAACCAGCTGAGCGCCGCCCCCCAGAGCATCAGCGCCACGGCCGCGCGCACGCGGGCCGCGCGCGAGTGCACGAGCGTTTCGACCCCGAGCAACGCCGCCAAGATCAACGCGGGGGTGCCGGGGAGGATAAACCGCAGGCACCACCAGACCTCGTGCGAGATTTCGTAGAACGAGTAGAGCGCCGCGAAAGGGGTGAACCACAACGCGAGCGCGCCGAGCGTCCGGGCTGATTGGGTCCGGCGCAGCGCCGCGGCCACGGGCAGCGCGAGCAACACGGCCGGTAGCAGCAAGGCGAGCCACTGGAGAAAATGCAGGGCCGTGGGCGCGCCGTATTTCCAGGCAAAGGCCTCCGTGATGTCGACGTAGCCCGTGCGCAACGCACTGCCGTAGAGCGCGTGGTCGTAGTAGCCGAGCCACACGGCCCCGGGGGCCCCGCCGAGCGCGGCCAGCGCGAGCCGGCGCGGATTGAAGCCAACGAGCGTGATTACCGCTGGAAGGATCAGGAGATTCGTCGCGCGCACGAGCACGGCGATGGCGACCGCCGCGCCACACGCGATCGCCCAGGTGGAATTTTTTTTCGCCTGGAGCGCGGCGAAAATCGCGGCGAGACACCACGTCGTGGCGAGGGTATCACTAATCGGAGTGAGCGAGGAAAAGATGACGACCGGATAGGCCGCGAACATGACCGCACCGGCGAACGCCAGCCAAGGCTCAAGCTCGAGTTGGCGCGCAATACCGTAGAGTAACACGAGTCCCGCGAGGGCCCCGCCGACGCCGATGAGGAAAGGGGCCAGTGACCAGCCGAAGAGTTTGCCCGCGAGCGCCAGATGCAGCGGCAACCCGACCGCGTAGGTCGGGGACAGTTTCGGATTCCCCGCAAACGGCGCGAAACCGTGCGGCTGAAATTGCTGGCGGCGCAACCCGGCGGGCGGGCCGAATTCCGGCGGTGCGCGCATTTCCGCGGCCAGCTGGCCCGAGGCGAGCAACCGCGCGCTGTTGAGGTAACCGGACGAGTCGGCCCCCGCGGCGACGTTCGAAAAATTTCCCCACAGAAAAAATCCGTAGAGGATCACCGCGACCGCCCCGATCCAGAAGAGCAGGGGCCGCGCGGGGGCGGCGGCTGCGGGGGGATTCGGATTTGACATGGCGCGCTTGCGTTCTGTGATGCGGCAAACTGCCCGTGAGAAATTTGGAAGACAAGCGCCCGCATGGAGAACGTTGCTCCGCCCGTCCCCGCGGAGCGCGGTGCGGTGGATGAGCGCGGCAGCCAGCGGAGGCCTCCTCCGGCGGTGGTGGCCGGCGCGCGTGCGTTGGGCCTATCTCGCGGTGGTCGTGGCGTTCCTCGGCTGTGTGGCGCAGTTTTTTCATCGCGACACCGGCTTCACGAGCCTCATCTCAATCGGCGATCTGCTGAACGAGACAAAGGTGACGGCGCTGCGCCAGGTGCCGCATTACGTTTACGAGAGTTCGCCGGGCTACGATGGCGCCTACTACGTGCAGCTCGCGCTCTATCCCACGCTCGACAATCCCGAGTTGAAGAAAGCGATCGACAACCTGCCGTATCGCGCGCGCCGCATTTTGTTTTCGTGGACGGCGTGGGGGCTCGGGCTCGGCCAGCCCGCGTGGATCGTGCAGGCGCATGCGCTGATCAACGTGATCTGCTGGCTCCTGCTCGGCTGGGCGCTGCTGCGGTGGTTTCCGGCGACGGGCTGGGAGAACTTCGCGCGCTGGGCCGCGGTGATGTTTTCGCACGGCGTGGTCATGAGCGTGCGACACTCGCTCGTGGATGCGCCTAGCCTCCTGCTCGTCGCGCTCGCGCTGCGCGGGCTCGAGGACGGGCGTGGCCGGACCGGTGGGATTGCGCTGGCGCTGGCCGGGCTCGGAAAAGAAACCAGTTTGCTCGCGACGGTGGGATCGGACTTCGACGCGCGTGCGCCGCGCACGTGGGGGCGGACCGCGGGCACGGTCGCGCTCATCGCGCTGCCCCTCGCCGCGTGGATGGGCTACGTGCGCTGGAAATTTGGCCCCGCCGACGATCCTGGGCTCGGTAACTTCACGCTGCCGCTGGTGGGCTACGGGGAGAAACTCCGCACTTGCCTGCGCGATGTCGCGACGCGGGATGCGGGCGCGTTGCACTGGGCGACCCTGGCCGCGGCGGTGGCGCTGGCGGTGCAGGCGTTGTTTTTTGCGACGCGCTGGCGGCCGGCCGAACGCTGGTGGCGCGTGGGCGCGGCCTTTGCGCTGATGATGCTGTTTCTTTCCACGCCGGTATGGGAAGGCTACCCTGGCGCTTCGACGCGCGTGCTCCTGCCGATGACCCTGGCGTTCAACATCCTCGTGCCGCGCGGCCGGCGCTGGCTGCCGGTGTTGATCGCGGGCAATCTCACGGTGGCGGCGAGTGGGTTCGAGTTTTCCCCGCCGCATGATTTCTATGTGGTGCGCGGCGATGCCGAGGTGAGTGCCGCGGTGCAGGTCGCGACGGCCAAGGACTGGCATGGGCCCGAGCGCCATCTCGATCAGCATTGGCGTTGGAGTCCGGGCCGCAGTGAATTGCGTCTAACCAACAGCTCGACTCAGCCGGTGCGCGTGGTGCTGCTGGCGCGCGCGAGTTCGGCCGATGCACCTCGCAAACTCGTCGTGAGCGAGGGGAAAAAGCTCCTGTGGAGTGAAACCGTCGGGAGCGTCCCTGGGCTTGTGCGCCTTGGCTTTGAGCTGCCGCCGGGCGAGACCGTGCTCACGTTTGCCACTGACCGGCCCGGCGACAAGATCGGCACCGACCCGCGGCCGCTGGCGTTTCGCGTCATGAATTTGGAAATCGTCGTGACGCCCGCGCCCGGTTCACGATAACCGCGACATGGGTTCCCTGTTTTCACGCCTCAACTTTGGCCGCAGTCTGCGCCGGGAAAATGAGCGGCTCCGCACGGAGGTCGCCACTTTGCGGACGCAGCAGGCGGAGTGGGCGCGTTTTTTTCCGCCCGGGCATTTTTATTCGCCGCTGCCCTCGCGGGAGGAAACCGCGGAGGCCTTCGCGCGTGGCGGATTCGGCCCGCCGTTTCCGGCCGTGGATTTAAATGAAGCGGGCCAGGCGGCGCGGTTGGAGCGTTTCGCGGCGTGGTATCCCGAGCAACCGTTTCCCGAGAAGCCGACGGAGGGCCGACGTTACTATCTCGATAATCCGTCTTACGGCCACTTCGACGCCATCATGCTCTGGTGCATGCTGCGCGAGGCGCGCCCGCGGCGAATCGTCGAGGTCGGCTCCGGTTTCAGCTCGGCGGCGATGCTCGACCTGAATGATGGTCCGCTCGGTGGTGGCGTGCAGTTCACCTTCATCGATCCCGATATGAAACGCCTGCGGCCGCTCTTGCGGCCGGAGGATGAGCAACGCACGACGCTGATCGAGAGGCGGGTGCAGGAGGTGCCGCTCGATGTGTTTCAGACGCTCGGGGAAAACGACGTCCTGTTCATCGACTCCTCGCACGTGAGCAAAATCGGCAGCGATGTGAATCGGCTCTACTTTGACGTGCTGCCCGCGCTGGCGCCGGGCGTGCTCATTCACATCCACGATGTCGCCGGCAATCTTGAGTATCCCCGCGAGTGGCTCGACGAAGGCCGGGCGTGGAACGAGCAATATCTCCTCCGCGCGTTCCTGATGAACAACCGCGACTACCGCATCGAACTCTTCACCGGCTGGCTGTTCAACACGCGGCACGCGTGGTTCCGGGAGAAAATGCCGCTCTGTGCCCGTGGCGGCGGCGGCCAGATGTGGCTGCGGAAGCTGGCGCGGTAGTGTGTGGACAGGTTTTCCCGACCCCGCCGCGATTGGATCGCTCGGAGAAAACGCGCGCGGGCGCCTGAACAGGCGGGGTCGAGTGAACCCGTCCGACAATCAAAACGCCGCGATGGCCTCGAGTCGCTTCCGGTAGCGCGCCCCGATGGCGGCGGGGGAAAACCGTTCCGCGATGGTGAGTCGGGCCGCGGCACCGAGGCGCGAGGCGAGCGGGCGGTCGGCACAGAGTTTTTTCATGCACTCGCCGGCGTGCGCGGTGTCGGCTTCCGCCCACGTCGCGCCCTTGGCGTAGGGGCCGTGGCTTATCTCCAGGGTGACGAGTTGCGCGCGCACGGGGCAGCCGTTGTCGCGCGTGACGAATTCCGTGGTCGCCGACCAATCAGTCGAAATGACGGGTTTGCCCAGGGCCATGCACTCCGCGACGGCGAGACCGAATCCCTCCGAGCGGTGCAGCGACACAAAGCAGTCACACGCGGCCTGCAATGCGTAGACGTCGGCGCGAGACAGGGTGTCCGTGATAAACACGGTGCCGGGTAAATCGCGCACCGCGGCATGCAGCGCGGCGAAGTCGTGCTCGTTGCCGGCGACGTTCTGCACCTTCACCACCAGCGCCGCCTCGTGGCCCGCGAGCCCGGAGCGGCGGAACGCCGCGATCGCGCCGTGGGGATTCTTGCGGGCGGCGTAGGAATTGAGATCGAACAGAGTGAGAAAAAGAAACTTGTCCGCGGGCAGGTTGAACCGCGCGCGAATCTGTGCGGTCGGGCTGTCCGGCGGCGCGAAGCTAATCGCGTGCGGCATCGTGAGCACGGGCACGGGTGATTTCATGGCGATGGCGGCGGTGGTAAAATCGCTCGGGCACCAGATTTCGTCGTAGTAGTCGAAGCTCGGCACCCACGCATCGGGAAACTCGGGCAGCTCCCACGCGAAATACGCGATGTTGTATTTGCCCGCGCGAAACGCCGGCCCGTGGTGGTGATCGAGATCGCGCGAGGCGGGCGGATCGAGGTGGATGACGTTTACGTCGTGGGGATTTGTGGCCTGCAGGCGCGCGGCGTAAGTCTGATCGCCGAGGCGGTTTTTGCAGTGGAGCTTGAGCGGGACGAGCGCAGCGGGAATGCCGGCGGCATCGGCGGCGCGCACCATGCAGCGCGCGGATTCGCCGACGCCGAGATCGGCGGTCAGGAAGCCCACGATGTTCAGACCGAGCCTGGCGTGCCGGCGGACGAAATCCGGCGAATAAGGTGCGTCGCGCCGGGAAAAATCGAAAATCACCTCGCCCGTGTCGGTCGCGATGGTCGTGATCCGGAGCTGGCGATTTTTGTTTTGCGCGCGAAACCGCTGCCACGGACCGCCGCCCGTGACGCGGCCGAGCCACGCGAGCGTGTTGGTGAGCCACGTGCCCTGCAGAGTCAGCGACAGCTCCGCCACCTGGCCGTGGGGCAGGGCCACGCGAACCTCCCAAGGCCCGACGGCTGGGGGGCGGACTTCGCCCGCCGGCGCGCCGTTGACGCAGAGACGCAGGCTGGGTGACGCCGTTTCGAGGCCACGCGCATCGGGGTGGGCGCGAAATTCACCGCGCACCAGCAGGACCGGAACGCCGTCGAGCGGCGGCAACCGCACGGTCGCGGTTTCCCTAATCCACGCCGAGCCGGGATCGAACTCATCGAAAAAAAGCCCGGCGTAGGCGGTGAAGCGCCGGGAGTAAGCGCCACCGGCGGGCGTCGGGCGAGATGACATGGACGGACGCGAGCGAAGGAGCCGGCGCCCGGCTTGGCAAACATTCACGGGAGACGGGAGTCGCGCCTCCACGGCTTTCCGGTTTGGCCGGCCCGTCGTAGGGGCGCGCCTCGTGCGCGCCTTGAGGCGTGGACGAGCCACGCCCCTACCCAAACCGGAAAGCCGTGCCGCGCCTCCCGCACTGGGCGCTTGCGCTGGGCGAGACAAAGCCCGTTGCTCTCGTTGTTAGCTGCGACCCGTTACCTTGGCGCGCGTGTGAGTTTGCGCGCGTTTATCCCCCTCTTCCCCCTGAAAATTTCTGCCAAAGTATTGGCTGCGTCTTGGCGTGTCGGCTCGCTGGCTTTGGCCGCGGCCCTCATCTGGATCGCGCAGCATGATCGTTGGACGGTCGAAGCGTGGCGGTTGCCGACGGAATATTCCGGGGATGCGCACGAGATGCTCGCGCGCATCAAGGCGGCCGCGGAAGGCGACACGTGGCCGCTTGCGCCCCAGCGGATCGAGCGGCTGGGCGCCCCGTTCGGGGCGCATTGGAACGCCTACCCCACACCGGATAAACTGCTGATGCTCGCCCTCGGTGGATTGTCCCACTTGGTCGGGCTGTTTGCGGCGGCTAATATTGGTCTGATGCTGGCGCAGGTCACCGCGGCGCTGGCGTTTTATTTCGTGGCGCGCTGGCTGCGCCTGCGGTGGGAGTGGGCCTGGGCGGGGGCGTTGTTGTTCGCGTTTACCTACCACACGTTTCACCGCGGGCTCGCGCATTTCTCCTTTGTGTTCACGTGGACGGTGCCGCTGGGCTTGCTCGTGGTCTGGCTCGTGGCGCAGAGCCGCCGCCTCACGTGGCGCAGTCCGGGCGCGGCGGTTTGCCTCGGCGTCGCGGTGGCGTTTGGCGTGAGCAATCCCTACAATCTCTTTTTCTGGGGCCAGCTTCTGCTCTGGGCGATGCTGGCCCAGTGGCTCGGCCCGCGCCGACGGGAAAATCTAATAATCGGATTGGTGACGGGGGTGGTCGCACTGCTGCTGTGCTTTGTGGTCAACGCCGAGCTCTTGTTGCACGTGCAGGAACCCGAGGGGCTGCCGCTGCTGGCGCGCAACTACGGCGGCACCGAGCGGTATGCGCTCAAGCCGATGGAAATGTTCATTCCGCCGGAGTTTCACCGGATAGATTTCATGGCGGCGCTGGCGCATCGCTACCACCGCTGGTCGGATTGGAGGGGCGAGGCGTTTTTGCCCTATCTCGGCCTGGCGGGGATGGTCGGCTTCGGCTGGTTGTTGGTCGCGACGATGCGCCGGGTGTTGGCGCGGCGGGCTTTGCCCGGGCCGGCGTTGCCGGCTGCCTGGCTGCTGTCCTACGCGACGCTGGGCGGCGTCACCAATTTCCTCGCGCTCTTCGCCGGGTGGCAGATTTTCCGAGCGACGAACCGCGTCGCGATTTTTATTTCCGCGCTCGCGCTGATCTTTCTCGTGTCGCGGCTGTCGCGCCTCAGCGCTGGCTGGCCGGCGGGCTTGCGCCTGGCCGCCGCGCTGGCGCTGGCGGTCGTTGGCGTCGTGGATCAATTACCGCGGTCGCAGCCGGCCGAACGCCAGGCGCGGGTCGCGACCGACGTGCGCTCGGACCTTGCGCTGGCCCGTGCGGTCGAGTCGGCGCTGCCGCGCGGGGCGATGGTGTTTCAGTTGCCGGTGCTGGGATTTCCAGAGGTGCTGCCGCCTCATCAGCTGGCCGACTACGAGCACTTCCGGCTTTTTTTATGCACGGAGTCGCTACGTTTCAGTTACGGCGCGGCCAAATTCCGCTCACGCAGCCGGTGGCAGCGGGATCTGGAAAGTGTGCCGACAGAAACGCTGGTGCACCGTCTCGAGAGCTACGGTTTCGCGGCGCTCTACCTCAATCGCAAGGGCTACGAAGATCGCGCCGAGCGGCTGCTGCGCGAGCTGTCGGCGCTCGGCTATGCGCGGCGAATCGAGGGCGCGGGGGGCAACCAAGTTGTGGTGTTGCTCAATCCCAGCTTGCGCCCGGAAAAACCGATCGGCCAGGTGCTCACCTTCGGGCAGGGCTGGCATCCGCGGCCCGAAAACGGCGTGCGCTGGGCCAGCAGCGATGGTGTGCTTTCGTTTTTCAATCCCCATGATCGGCCGCTGGAGATGGACCTGCGCCTTGAATTGATCGGAGTCTCGCCCGGCGAGGTGCGAGTGCAGCACCAGGGGCGGCAGGTGGCGGCGGCCCATCTCGGCAGTCAGCCGCTCGAAATCGCGCTGCCGCGGTTGAAGCTCGGGCCTGGGGTGAATGTTTTCAAATTGATCTCATCTGAGCC
>JANNEY010000586.1:0-12022 GCA_031379235.1 Opitutaceae bacterium
CGTTGAGGACGGCGCCGAAAAGTTACGGACGCCCGACATCACGCAGGAACGGCGCGGCGCTGCGACCGTGGGCTTCGGGCGAGTCGCCGCGCGCATCGTTAACGTAATTAACCGACGTGATGAGGAGCTCATCGCGGCGCAGTCCGCCCGTAAGAGAGAGGAAATCGTCGAACAAGAGCGCCTGCGCGGCGAGGGCGTAGGAATTGGTGCGGGTGACGTTGTTACGCGGGGTGGCGGAGACGAGCTCCCAGCTGGAGTTGATGCCGTTGCCGGTCACGGGGTCAAAACCGCCGGCATAGAAATTTTCTTTGCCCGGGAGAAGATACCACCGGCGCTGAATGAGATTCACGCCATTGCTGAGGTCCCGCTGGGTGCTGAGCGGCGTGGTGTTGGTTTCGGCATACTGTTCAAGGAACTGGTGAACAGCCTCGTTATTCCAGAGACCGCCCAGCGAGAACCGCCCCAGACCGCGATTGAACACCTTGAGATGGCTCAGGGATTTTTCATAGCTGAGCGTGGCCCGCAGTTGGTTCACGTCGGTCGCGATGTGCTGCTCGCTCGGCCGGATATCGACGAAGGGTTTGCCCACGTTGGGATTCGGCGAGCCGTCGGGCAATTGGGCGTTCGGGTCCACCTTGATCGCGACGCGATTGCCGTCGGTCTCGCGGTTGAAGCGGAAGTTGTGGTCGTGCTTGCCGGCGATTTCCAAGTAGAGGTTGTGCGCGAGGCGCTGCTGGAAGATGACCGAATAATTCTCGTTGTGTAACTCCATCAGATCACCGTTGCCCACGATGTTGGTGTCGAGCGGGACGATCTGATTGGGCGAGCCGACGCCGTAGCTGATCGTGCTGACCCGGGCCGTCCGCACGAGCGGGCGTCCACCGTAGGCCATCGCGCCCCAGTTCGACACACCTTGCCCGGGAATATACACGTTGTAGCCGCCGGTGGTTTCGAATTCCCAGCCGGGGCCGGCAGCCGTGTTCTTGGCGACCGTCTTGATTGGACTGCCCGCCGTCACCCAACCGTTATACCAGTCGTAGAATTCGAACGGCCGCGCGATCTGCGCGCGTTGGTGGTTCGATTCGGCGCTCACGTAGATCAATGAATTCTTCGCGGGCTGAAACGTGAGCGTGCCAAAGACAGAATTCCGCTTGTTGTAGGACGGCTCGATATTGCTCCGGCGGTCGTCGTGGAGGACGTCGAGGCGGAGGCCGAGCTTTTGCGGCACGATGACCGTATTGGCGTCGAACGCCGTGCGAAAACTACCGAAGGAATCGACCTTGAGATCGAGCTTTTGGAAATTCCGGCGGAGGTCGGCTTTGTTGCTCGTGATGTCGACCGTGCCGCCCGGGTTGCCGATGCCGAAGAGAATCGCATTCGGCCCGCGCGTGAAGGTCATGCGGTCGGTGTTGTAGGAATCGACCGGGAAATTGGCCGTGAAGAAATTGGTGGAGAGCGAATCGGAGCGGTAGCCGCGCACGACAAACGGACTGCCAGTGCGGAGACCGTTGGCGTTGCCGTCGCCCTCGTTGCTGCCGTAGGAGAACGTGCTCGGAAGGAAGTCCACGACGTCGTAGAAACTCGTGGCACCCATGTCGCGCATCATCTCGGCGGTGATGACGGACATCGACGAGGCGACGTTCTTGATGTCGGTGCGCAGGCGCGTGCCGGACAACGTGTCCTTCGCGGCGTAGCTATTGTCGACCTCGGCCGTGATGACGAACGGGTTTAGCTCGATCGGGGTCTCCCGCGCCGCCGACGCCGCATTGGCCGAGGAGGGAGCCGGCGGAGCGACCGATTGGGCGAGCGCAGTAGCGGCGAAGAGCGACAGCGTTAGGGCGAGGCGAGGGATTTTCATGGTAGTTGATGGTAGGCTCAAGACACACACAGGGTCTCCAATGGGCGGTCCCGTCGGTGCATGGGGATCGTGCATTTTTCGCGCACCGTGCCCACCTTCATTTTTGGATTGAAGGTCGCACGAGGGACAAGAAAGCGCTGCTTATGTCAGCCGCCCCGTCGGCTCGGCAGCCACGGGAGAAATGACGCTGTCGGCTACGGTTTCTTCGGCACAGCCTGCGGCTCGCTCGAGACATCACGCTTGGCCACCCAAGCCACGGCGCGCTCCACCATGAAACCCAAGCCGTCGGTTAGTTCCGGATGCGGGCTGAAGACGAACACGCGGCCTTTCGCGAAATTGGCGCGAACGATCGCCGAGGTGCCGGCCATGATGCCTTCCGGCGCGCCCTTCTTCGCGATCTCGGTGCGGTAGAGGCCGAGGCTTTCGTATTCCGGCGCGAGCGGATTGTCCCACTCCCGGCGGCCCAACAACGGACCCTGCGCATAGTGGATCGTGATGCGCTTGTCGCCGGCGCCGAAGAATTCCTTGGCGGCCGGTGATAGTTCCACTTCGACGGTTCCGGTTCCGCGCGCCCAGTGCTTGCGATCAATGGCCCGCGCCTCGATGAGGCCGAGCGACCACTCGTAGTCATCAGTCGCCAGATAGGCCCCCGCGCAGATGCCAATGAAGCCGCCGCCGTTGCGGACAAACTCACGCACCGCCTCGCGGCCCGGGGCTTCGAGCGCTCGGCCTTGTCCACCGCCGCTCCCACCTGGATGAATCAGCACATCGAAGTTCTTCAGTTTGCCGCTGCGGATGTCCTCAGGAGTGAGATGGGAAAGCTGCAAGTCCGGGCCGCCTCGCGCCGCGCCGAGCACCGTGATGAGGTTGGCGCGACTAGGACCGGCGCCCGGCCCTTGATAGACGCCGACGCGGATCGGACGCGTGGCGTCATCGGCGGCGGGCGAAGTAACGGCAAGGGCCAACAGGCTGGTCAGGCTGAGTAGTCGTTTCATCGGGCTGGGCTACCCTTTGCCGTATACCCGACGACCACAAGGTCACAGAAAACCGCTGCTCGTAGGGTTGCGAGGAAATCGCCGAGACCTGCCGAGCGCCGTGAAAACGTGGACTCAGAATTCCACCGTCACAGCCATCAACAGAATCTTCTTACCTTATTTCTGTAGTTTGGTGCGCATCATTCCGCAGCACCGATGGGATCGATTTCGGCGCACGATCCAGCCGCTCGATGAAGCGGGCGTAAAACCGGAACCTGTAGGTGGAAAATCGTGGGGCGCCCGTCGGAATTGCGCGCGAACTCCTGCAAAGAAGAGTATGAGGCAAAATGGTGCGAATGGCGGAAGGACGACGAAGCCAGTCTGCGGCGGACTATTTCTGCTTCTTGGCTTTGCCATTCTTCTTCGTGCCGGCCGAAGGAGCATCGGTGCCCGTGGGCTCGGGATCGCCGCTTTCGCCTTGATCGGCGAGGTTGGCGGGGTCGTAGCGTTTGGCTTTGGGATCGGCGTTTGGATTGAGTTTCGGGAAATAAGCGCCGGCCGTTTTCAAACCGTTCATGAGTTGCTGCTGCAGTTGGGCCGTGCGAAGCGGATTCGTGGCGGCGATGTTGTTCTTCTCCCCGAGGTCGCGCGCGAGATCGTAGACGAAGTGTTGGTCCGGCCATTCATACCAGTGCATCAATTTGGTGTCGCCCACGATGAGCGCCGAGGCGGGCGGCGAAATCCGGTAGTGTGGATAATGAAAGTAGAGCGGGCGGGTGAGGTCCTGTTCGGTGGGTTTCCCGCCGAAGAGAAGGCGTTTGAAACTCACTCCGTCGATGTTCGGTCCGAGCTTCGCCGTCGCGCCGGCGAGATCGGCAAAGGTAGGGAGGAAGTCGTAACCGATGAGGTTGACCGTGCTGCGCGAGGCGGCGCTGATGCCGGGACCGCGCACGATGAGCGGGACGCGGACGCCGTTTTCCCAGAGCCACCACTTGGCGCCGCGCAACGGATCGTGGGATTGGTTCCACGTGCGATAGCCGTTGTCGGCCGTAAAAACGACGTAGGTGTTTTCGGCGACACCGAGCGCAGCGAGCTTTTGGAGCAGCTGGCCGATGGTCGTATCGAGGTCCTCGGCCATGGCAGCGCCGAGGATCGCGTTTTGGCGATCGCGCGGATGGGGGATGTTCGTGAACGCCGGATTTTTTTCGTAGCGCTCGATCGTTTTCTTCGTCGCCTGGTAGCGGGCGTGAGTGGCGTAGTGGGAAACCTGGACAAAGAACGGGCGACCGGCTTTCGCCTGGCGCTCGATGAAGTCGACGCTGCGCCGAGTAATACTGAACATCAGCTTGGGATCGTCCGGCGGATCGTCGGGTCGGCTGGTTTTGTTGTCGGTGTCGCCATCACTCTCGTCGTAGCCGTGCTTGGCGGGTCCGCCGCCGTAGAGGTGCCACTTGCCGAAGTGAGCGGTCGCATAGCCGGCGGATTTGAAGAGATCGCCGATGGACGGGAAGCGAAGGTTGCCCTGTGGCTCGGGCTGGAGGAGCGGCCGCGTGGCATCTTGTCCGCGGCTCATGTATTCGACGGTGCCGTTGGTTTTCTCGCCGAAGCCACCATTCCCGCTGTAAAGATGGCGGGCGGTCATCATGCCGGTTTGGATCGAGCAACGCGACGGACCGCACATGCCGGCGGCGGCGTAGGCGTTGCGGAACGTCATGCCTTGCGCGGCGAGTTTCTCGACGTTGGGCATGTGGCGGAAGGCCATGGCCGATTCCGGGAGATCGGGGCTCATGCGCACCGGCGTGCCGAACCAAGGCATGTCGTCGACGAGGATGAAAACGATGTTGGGTGGCGGCGCGGAGCGCTCGGCCGCGGGTGCGCGAGGAATTTCGGAGACCAGGAGCAGAAGTGGAAATGCCCAACGGGCGAGGTTGATCATGGGGAGGTGCGCGTGGGCGAAACGGCGATGGGGGCGGAGAATCTTATTACTGCTTCGCCTTGGCCTTTTTCTTCGCGGCTTTGGCGGAGTTGTCGCCCGGCTGATCCATGCCGGCGGGGACGACGTAACCCGTGGCTTTGATTTGCGCGTCGAGTTCGGCGGTGAGTTGCGCGCGGCGGGCGGGATCGGCGGCGAGGTTTTTCATTTCGTAACTGTCGATCGCGAGGTCGAAGACCTCGGTCCACTCGGGGTGGCCGGGATATTGAATGATTTTGGCGTTGGCGGTGCGGACGCCGAGCATCGTTGGGGTCTCGAAATTGTTTTCGTAGAAATACTCGGCGAGAAATGACTGGCGCCACGTGGGATTTTTCCCGGTAAGGAGCGGCACCCAGCTCATGCCTTGCATCGCGCGCGGCACGGGCACGCCGCCGAGTTCGAGGAGTGTCGGCGCGAGGTCGATGTTGAGCACCATTTCGTCCATCGTTTTTCCTTTCGGGACGAGGCGTGGGTAGCGCACGAGCAACGGGACGCGCAGGGACTCTTCGTAGAGGGAGCGCTTGTCGCCGAGGCCGTGCTCGCCGAGGTAGTAGCCGTTGTCGCTGGAATAAATTACGACGGTGTCGTCGGTGAGGCCGAGCTCGTCGAGGGTCTTGAGCAAACGGCCGAGGTTTTCGTCGGCGCCGGCGATATGGCGAAAGTAGTCCAGATGAGCTTCGACCACTTGCGTGCCTGTCGCGGCCTTGCCTGCGCCGGCGGCACCAGGACGGTAGATGGCGGGCTGGGTGAGATTCGGCACGGGGCGGGTGGTCTCGCCGGCGAATTTGGTGCGGAGGCGCTCGGGGAGATTCGCGCCGCCGCGCGGGCCGTGGGGCGACTTGAAGCCGAGCACGACCGAGAAGGAGCGCGCTTGGTTTTGTTTGATGAAGTCGATGGCGAAGTCGGTATCGACATCGTCGATCCAACCTTTCGTGGGCGTGGACACCCCGTTGATCTCGACCGGGCAGTCGAAGTATTTTCCCTGGCCGACGAAGCTCGCGGAATAGTCGAAGCCGGGGCGTTGACCGCTCTGGCTGCCGTGGTGCCACTTGCCGATGTAGGCCGTTTTGTAGCCGGCCGTGCGCAGGAGACTCGCATGGGTGACGCTGTCGAGTGGGAAGGGCGTGTGGTTGTTGGCGACACCGTTGGCGTGATTGTAACGCCCGGTGAGGTAGGCGGCGCGGCTGGGGGCGCACAGCGAAAGCGTGACGAAAGCGTTGCGGAAGCGGACGCCCTCCGCGGCGAGGCGGTCCATGTGGGGCGACGGAAACCACGGCCAGCGCGCGCGGTCGCCCTGCTCGCGTTGGACGACGCCCATGGCGTCCCAGCGTTGATCGTCGGTGTAGACGAAAAGGAAGTTGGGTTTGCGAGCTGGGCTGGTCGCGGCGTCGAGCCGGGCGGCGAGCGTGAGGAGTGTGAGAAAGAGCAGGGAGAGAACGCGGGAGGATTTCATGAAAGAGAAATTTAGCGTGCAGGCACGGTCGGAGGCACGAGGGCGGCGGTGAGTTTGCTACCGAGATCGCGCACGACTTCGGGATGAGAGGAGGCGACGTTGCGGTCCTCTTCGTGGTCGGCGGAGTGGTCGTAGAGTTCGACAGCGCCGTCGCTCCACCGCGTGAAGCGCCAGCGGTCGGTGCGGATAGAGTCGCCGCGGGACGCACCGCGAGTGACGAGCGTGAAGGCGGCGGGTTTACCGGGCGACGCGGGATCACGCAGGAGCGGGCGGAGGCTTTGACCGGCGAGGTGGGGCGGCGTGAGCCCGCAGAGATCGGCGATGGTGGGATAGAGGTCGACGAACTCGACGAGTCCACGAGCGACGCCGGGTTTCATCCCGGGTGCGGCGATCAGGAAGGGCGCGCGGCAGCTGCGTTCGAAGAGCGTGTTCTTGTTCCACCATTCACGCTCGCCGAGGTGATAGCCGTGGTCGCCGAGGAAGATCACGATCGTGTTCTCCCACAGTTGGAGCCGGTCGAGGGTGGCGAGCACGCGGCCGACCTGCGCGTCCATATAGGAGGTGCAGGCGTAGTAGGCGCGGAGAAATTCGGAGCGCTCGCGGTCGGTGAACTTGCCGAACGCTACGCCGAGTTCGCTAAAGCCGACCGCGAGCGGTGGGGCGGGAGTTTGGTCGCCGGGCGGACGGTGGAGGGCGAGCGAACCGTCAGGGTAGAGATCGAAATATTTTTTCGGGGCGACGAAGGGATCGTGCGGTTTCATGAAACCGGCACCGATGACCCACGGTCGGTCGCCGAGTTTTTCAATCTCGGCGCTGACGGCGCGGGCGATCTGACCGTCGGGTTGGTCATCGTCGCCGCCGTCCATGGCGCCCCAGTTGCACCAGGCGAGTTTTCCTTGGGTGAGATCGCGGCCGGCGAGTTTCTTTCTGCCGAGCGGAGTCGCTTCGAAGGACTGCGCGGTGTGCCAGGATTTGGGCAGGTCCATCCATCTGGCGCGGAGGGCAGCATCGCGACCGCCGCCGAGGTGATAAATTTTCCCGAAGGCGGCCCCGTGGCGCCCGTCCTCTTTGAGGAGTTGGGGCAACGTGATGACATCGGGCAGACGATCCCGGAGCATCGTGCGGTTGTCGGTGACGCCGGTTTGGTCGGGGCGCAGTCCGGTGAGGAACGAGCTGCGGCTGGGATTGCAGACGGTGTATTGCACGTAGGCGCGGTCGAAGCGGACGGCGCGCGCAGCGAGACGATCGATGTGGGGCGTCTGGACGGCGGTGTTGCCGTAACAGCCGAGGGTGTCGCGCAAATCGTCGACGGCGATGAGGAGAACGTTGAGCTTCTTCGGCGGAGTGGCGGCGTGAACGCTGGAGATGCATGCCGCGAACAAAGCGCCGAGGAGGTAGCGAGGGGGTAGCTTCATGGTCTAGAATTGGCGGGGACGGGGACGGGGAGGTCGTCGGTGGCGTGATGGTCGCCGCGGAGGGCGTGGCCGGCAAGGCTGGTGTGCCGGAGGTAGGGAGCGCTCGGGAGCCGTCCGGAGCGGGCGAACTGCACGCTCTCGTCGGGCCCGTCGGGCGGGTGGTTCGCTCCGTTGAAAGTAGCGGTGCCTTCATCGACGGCGTTGAACGTCGCGACGTCGAGCAGGTCGGCGCCGGGGCGATTGGCGGCGGGGAGTTGCGCCCAGAAGTAACGACCCTGGAGCCGTGAGATCTCATGGAGTGGCGCGGCAGAGAACCCGCCGGTGGGGTCGAAATTGAAGCTGCGGGGGTAGTTTCCGCGGCTCCATTCTTCGGTGACGAAGGTCAGCTCGCCGGTCGCGCCGACCTGCCGATGCTGATGGAGATGCAAAACGCCGGGAAACTCCTGCTCGATGAGTTCATCACGCGCCGCGACCGGCTCGACCAAATCAACGAAGCCTACGAGGCGCTGATCAAGGGCGAGGTCGCGTGGAGCCTGATCGTGTTCTGAGCATCCCGCGGACGTCGCTCGCAGGAGACCGAGCACGCCGTCGAAGGGCGCATCTGACTTTCTTGCATTGGTAGGGGCGTGCCTTGTGCGCGCCCGGTTCGTGACGAGCGGGAACAAGCCCCACATCTAAGAAAACCAATCGCGACGGCGGCATTGGCAAGAAACCGAGATGCGCCCGCCGTCGAAGTCCGCCCGGCAATTTGTTTGGCAGCTCACGGCTTCCACCGCAAAAGCATGCCACGCTTTCCCCTTCCGCAACCCCATCAGGCGTCGACGATCCCTCTTCATGAAATCCCGCACTCTCACTTTCCTTATTCTGATGCTGGCCCCGTGGGCGGCGCTGCACGCGGCGGCGAAATCATCGAAGCCCAACTTCATCGTCATCCTTTCCGACGACCAAAGCTGGGTGGGCACATCGCAGCGCATGATCCCGGGCAACTCCGAGACCGCGAGCGACTATTTCCGCACGCCGAACATCGAGCGACTTGCGGCGCAGGGCATGGTGTTCAGCCAAGGTTACGCGCCGGCGCCGTTTTGCTGTCCCACGCGGCGGAGCCTGCAGATTTCTCAGACCCCGGCGAAGCACGAGTATCAAGCCGACCGCGAAGGCTGGCCCGCGGTCTATCGCCAGCAGCTGAACATTCCGCGGATGCTCAAGGCGGCGGATCCGCGCTACCGCGCCGCGCATTTCGGAAAATGGGATCATCGCTACGACAACGTGAGCCCCGCCGATCAGGGCTACGATGTGAGCGACGGTCTGACGGGCAACGCCACCGGCACCGGCCGCGACGCCGGCGACGCGGTCCTCCACGTGGACCCCAAGCGCGTCGTGAGCGTCACGGATCGCGCGTGCGCGTTTATGGAGGAGCAGGTGCGCGAGGCGCGGCCGTTTTATTTGCAGGTCTCCCACTACGCGGTGCACCTCGCGATCCAGCACAGCGCGGCGGCGATGGAGCGCACCAAATCTCTCAAGCCCGGAAAGAAACACAACCTAGAGACCTTCGCCGCGATGACCGACGATCTCGACGCGGGCATCGGCCGGCTCATGGAAAAAATCCGCGCGCTCGGGCTGCTGGAAAACACCTATATCTTTTTCCTCTCCGACAACGGCGGGCGCACGAGCCTCCCTGGCAGCAAGGACCTCGGGCTCGGATTGAATCACCCGTTGCGGGGCGGCAAGGCGGGTATGTATGAAGGCGGCATCCGCGTGCCCTTCATCGTGCTCGGCCCCGGCGTGAAATCCGGCAGCGTGAGCAACGTGCCCGTAACCGGCCTCGATTTTCTGCCGACGATGGCCGAGCTGGCCGGCTACCAACCGGCGCTGCCCGCGACGATCGACGGTGGAAGTATCACCGCGGTATTGCGCAACGCCGGCGCAGGCGAAGTGAAACGCCAGCGCCCCTATCTGATCTTTCACCAGGCGTATGATCGCAACGCGCAGTCGGCGCTGCGCTGGGGCGATCTCAAATTGGTGAAGACGTGGAAGACGGGAAAACTTGAGCTGTTCGATCTCTCGAAAGACCTCAGCGAAGCAAACGACCTCTCCACGAAAATGCCGGAGAAAACAAAGGAGCTGGATCAAACCCTTACGGTCTTTCTCACCCACGTGAAGGCGACGACTGTGCAGACGAAGATTGGGAAGGATGAGTGAGTTCACCCACGGTTCGTTTCTCGCGTTTCAGGCGGAGCCACGGAGGTTGACGCGAGCGGATGCTCCGGCGAGAAATCTCTCCATGCAGCGAACCCCTGCGATCTTCAGCACTGTAACCCGGCTCAAGTGGCTCGTGCTGATTGCGGTGATGGCCATTCCTGCGCGGGCCGCGGAGGCACCGAAGATTCTCTCTCGCGATCACACGGTCGAGGTGCGCTCCACGGTTCCGGCCATCGCGGGACAAACGGTAAAACTCTACGTGCGCGAGCGCGTCAGCGCGGCGATGCCAGAGCGGATCACGGGCGACAAGGTCGTGTTGTTTGTGCATGGCGGGGGCACGCCGGGGGCGGTCGCGTTTGACGTGCCGTATGAGGATTACAGCTGGATGGCCTTTCTAGCGGCGGCGGGCTACGATGCGTTTGCCGTGGACCTGACCGGCTATGGACGCTCCACCCGGCCGCCGGCCATGAACGATCCCGCCAATCTTTCAGCGGAACAGCGCAAGGCCCTCGGGGTGTCAGACGCAAAAGAGAGGACCCATCCTTTTGCCATGATCACCGACGCGTCCGATTGGGATGACATCGGTGCGGTCGTCGCCTACATACGCAAGCTGCGGGCGGTGGAGCGCGTCGCGTTGATTGGCTGGTCGCGGGGCGGGCGGAGGTCGTCCGGCTGGGCTGCGCAGCATCCCGACGAAGTGTCGAAGCTGGTGCTGCTGGCGCCCGGCTATGACCGCACCACGCCGCGCCCGGCTCCGTCGCTGTCTGTGCCGGGGCCAGTGTTCAATGTGACGAGTCGCGCGGAGTTTTTCGATCGTTGGGATCGCCAGGCACCGAGCCCCGATCAATACGATCCAAAGGCGGCGCAAGCGATCTGGAGCGAACTGCTAGGCTCCGATCCAGTTGGGGCAACGTGGGGGCCAGGCGTGTTCCGTGCGCCGGAGGTGGTGCGAACAGGTTGGGGCCCCGCGATGGTGAAGAAGCTGACGCCGCCTGTCCTCGTGGTGTCGCCGGAGCACGACGGCATTATAAGTCCTGAACTTGTGCGTGCGGTGCACGCGGATATCGGCAGCAGGCAAAAAGTCCTCGTCGATCTCGCCCGCTCCTCGCACAACGCGCTGTGGGAACGAAACCATCTGCTGCTCTTCCGCGCCTCGCTCGAGTGGCTGGACCACGGCACCGTCAACGGCCAATCGAACGGCACGGTGCGGTTGGGTTACGACAAAAAGTAGCGCGCGGCGCCGAGCTTTGATCGCGTGCTCGTGTCAGGCGATTCGTGTGACGCCCGTCGCGAGTTCGGCGAGGCCGATGGCCTCGATGCGGTCGCCGAGGGGGTGGCGGTGCCGGCCGGGATGAACGACCCAGAGGTGGTCGAGCTTCAGGTCGGCCAGCGCGATGCGCATGGACTTGGTGGTCGAAGGCGCGTCGTTGAATTTGAATTCGAAGCCGATGCGTTTGCCGCCAGTCATCATGAACAAGTCGAGTTCGGCGCCGGCATGGGTGGACCAGAAGTAGGTGTCGCGAGTCGGAAAGCGGGCGATGATTTGCTCGATGGCAAACCCTTCCCAGGAGGCACCGAGCTTGGGATGAGCCAGCAGGGCGCGCCGGTCGGGGAAGCCCATGAGGGTGTGGAAGAGGCCGCTGTCGCGGATGTAAATTTTGGGCGCCTTGGTCTGGCGTTTGCCAAGGTTTTCAAACCACGGCGGAAGCTGACGCACAAATAGCGCCCCGGTGAGCGCGTCGAGGTAGGAGCGGGTCGTCTGATCGCTGACGCCGAGCGAACGGCCGATCTCGGAGGCGTTCCACGTCTGGCCGTGATAATGGGCGAGCATGGTCCAGAAACGACGCACGGCGGCGGCCGGAAGGTTGAAGCCAAGCTGCCCGAGATCGCGTTCGACAAACGTGCGCACGAAATCGTCGCGCCAGGCCACGCTGCGCACCTCGCTCGCCGCGAGGAACGAACGCGGAAAACCGCCGCGCTGCCAGAGCCGGCCGGCCTGCTCCGCCCCGACCTCGCGCAAAGTAAATCCCGCGAGATCGATGAAGGCGATGCGGCCGGCGAGCGTCTCGGACGACTGACGCAGCAGTTCGGGCGAAGCGCTGCCGAGCACCAGAAAGCGGGCCGGACGCGGTTTGCGGTCGGCGAGCACAC